>JAGPBO010000071.1:12940-15344 GCA_018063305.1 Cyclobacteriaceae bacterium | reverse complement strand
ATCGGTAATGATCCGGCTTCGTAGCTAACTACATAGTTATTGGATAAAAATGTTCCGGGTACAGTTAAATGGGGCTGTCCGGGAGGAGTTACCCCGGTACCGCTAATCAGATTAATGGAATAGAAATCTAAATTGGCATCTTCAAAAGATTCTTCTTCGGTTTCATCAACACCAAAATCATAATAATCTTTATTGTTGGCTGTTACTTCCGTGGCCGATTCCAGATCTTTTTCACCAAAGATGATCAATGAATTATCTAACTCCGGGGCATCATCACCAGCACCTTCTGTTCCGTTGATCAGCGTTCTACCATTGATCAGTGTTCTACCATTAATCAGCGTTCTGCCATTGATTAGTGTTCTTCCATTAATCAGGGTTCTTCCGTTAATTAATGTACGGCCATTGATTAGTGTTCTTCCATTGATTAAAGTCCTTCCGTTTATTTCTGGATTAGTTAGTTGTTGATCTCCTTCTGGAGCACCGAGATAATTAAAGAAAGAACTAATGGGGGCGTCAATGGCATTGATTAAAGTCCGACCATTGATCAAGGTTCTTCCGTTAATTAAAGTGCGGCCATTGATAAGCGTTCTTCCGCTTACCATAAAACTCAAATTAGAAACGTCTGAATTAATAAGTGTTCTCCCATTAAACTCACGGGCATCAAAGATTGCGAGTGGAAGAGCGTCCTCGCCTGCCTGTTTTGCTTTTGCAAGATCAGTCAGGTATTCACTTTTAATGGATGCTGTAAGGCTGTTGATATCCGATACAGAGGTTGCGTCTTCTGGCTTTACAGTAACGACATAATCGATTTTATCGCTGATCGATTGCCCATATACCAATGAAGGAACACTGGTGATTGGTTGGATGGTAATCCGTAAGGGTTCAATCTTAATGAAGCCAGGTATGTAAGGATAACGATCTCCGAAAATATTATCTTCACCATTATACCGGGCTGAGCCGCTATCATCATCTAATTCACCAACGTAATTAAATAACTCGCGAAACGCATCTCCTGTTTTCGCATGAGTTGGTGTGATTTCGTAATTTCCTTCGCGCACCGGGCTTCGATCACCCAATACATCGTAGGTATTTTTTTCAATATTTAAATGAACCAATGTTTCATCACTGGCATCAAGCGTTAAACCAACTTCTGCTAAAGTAAGAGTAGATTCTTGCCAGGTTATGGCACCATTTCCATCGTCCTTGAGTTCGTAGATGGCAACTTCAAACGCTGAGGCATTAATCGCTTGACCAAATCTTTTTGAAATATCCTTTGCACGGATAGCAATAGTTTGTCTTGGTGTAGTTAGCACGGGTAGGGGATTGCTGGATCCGCCATCGCCTGAATTTGCTATCGCGTTATTGACAACTGTGATGACCGGGTTACCATCAAAGGGCTCGATCTGCACTTCGAGGTTATTGGTAGACTCATTAAAATGTGAATTCAGTTCAAGTGGAGTCTGGTTTATTTCATCCTTGAGTAAGACTTTCGAATCATAATAGAACCCATTCCCTTCAATGACCAACGTAAAGGCATCTCGGCCCATATTAGCATCATCGGGAATTGTTCTGAATTGTATTATCTCGGGCTTGGGTGAAGCGAGCGTTAAAAGAGCAGCATCACTACGCACCAAGCCAGCACCCGATACAGAACCATATGAATTTTCAGCTGTCTGCTTAAGTACTTTCTTGATGTCATCAGGCGAATTGCCAGCTGCCCAGGAGGAACCATCTTTGTGTGTTGGATTTTCAGCCGTTACAGGATAATATTTTGATCGCGCCTGCATAACCAGGGCCGCTACACCAGCGGCATGTGGAACGGCTGCCGAAGTACCAAAGAAGTTGGGAACATTATCACCCTCAAGGTCATTGATGAACTTGCCATTCACGTCCTTACCCGCCAGATCAACCGTTGTGTTAACTCCGTTGGGAGCAATAAAATCAGGTTTACTTCTATCTAGACCATTAGTAAACCCACCTCTTGAAGAAAAGGTTGCTGGAGTAAAAGGCTCAACACCATCAGGAACCGGAGGGAAATCAAACGCTAATGAATTTCTGGTGTTATTATATAACACTGCGCCTACTGTAATGGCACCACTTGCGTTAGCTTGCCCTACAATAGTGGGTGCTCCTGAGAAGTATTCATTCACTGTTATTTTGTCACCACGGAAAATAATGTATTTGAATTTAACGTTGACATCACCCGCAGCCCTTACAATCATGATGTCGGTATTGATCGTGGTGCCCTCAGGAACGGAGAAGTTCAGGATTTCAATGGGGTCGCCACCTAAATTATTTCGGTTAAATCCGAAAAGGGGCGCGTTCTGGAAATTAGTTAGGTAAATGTCCAGGTCATTTGCTGATCCTGATAAGATTTCTCCACGTGACCCGATCGAGTAAACAG
>JAGPBO010000071.1:0-12840 GCA_018063305.1 Cyclobacteriaceae bacterium | reverse complement strand
GGGTCGCCACCTAAATTATTTCGGTTAAATCCGAAAAGGGGCGCGTTCTGGAAATTAGTTAGGTAAATGTCCAGGTCATTTGCTGATCCTGATAAGATTTCTCCACGTGACCCGATCGAGTAAACAGGATCATCCCATTGAAGTACGATAGTGTAGTTTCCTGGGCCAACCGTTATGTTTTGCAGCGTATCCGTGCTGCTAAATGCATGAGCTTGTTTACCAGGATAAGGATTGAAAGTTGATTCGTAAGATTTATTACCAAAATTTCCGGCTGCAGTGAAGTATGAAACTCCCAGAGTTTTAACATCATTAACGGCCTGAGCAATTCTTCCGTCCGTGTAAAAAGGTTCTGTGATATAAGTAATGTCATCAACAATAATGTCGCAATTTTGATTTGTCTTTAAATCACGAATACCTTTTGCGAAATCACCTGCAGTAATAAATCCTGTCCTAAAATAAAGATCGGCACCCGGGGCAACATCATGTACAATTTGAAGCATAGCTCGCCCTTCGTCAGTACCTTGACCATATCGTGAAGGCAATTCCTTTACAACATTTACATTGGGCAATTCACCATTGGTTATGTTATCTGCGGCAGCGCCTTCTTTGGTATCATAACTATCGGAGAGAACCGCAATTTTGATTCCCTGACCACTAAGATCATAGCCAGCCCGCGACCAGTTGGATCGCATTACCTGATCACCTTGTGAGGTAATTGCGTTTCCGATAGGAGGAATGGCAGGTCTTACAAAATTGATTAGATCCGGATGAGTGTTTAAGTCATCTAAATATTCAAAGGGTATAAAACCAGTTATGATCAGCGAAGCATCTAAATCGCTGATGTCCTCATCAGTTTCAAAATTTAAACCAGTAAGAACTGACTGCAATTGTCCCAAATCTGTATCGGCAAAGATTATTATTTCAACCAGTACGGATTGTCCGCTGATATAGAATAATTCGTTGGTGGTAACTGCAGCACCTTGCTGGGTGTTTTTATAAAGCTCTGTTAGTTCGCCACCAATAATTTTCGTGTCATCTACTTTGCCTCCTGTTGGAGCACACACATCAAATGATTGTGCCTGATTAACGGTAACAACAATTTTATCATCATCTATACAACCGCCTGCTGAGTTCCCAAAACTATCTTTAACAACAACAGTATATTCTGTCGTGCTGGTTGGTGCGATATTCACTGATGCTTGCGTTCCAATGGAGTTTCCATTTGCAAACCACTCATAGGTGTAGGGTGAAGTTCCTCCAGACGCAATAGCAGTTAACGTGGCATTATTTGCATTGGAACAAACAGCAATATCAGATCCTGCGTTAACTGTTAAGGGAGCATTTACATTCACCGTTACAACATCGGTAGCCGAGCAATTATCTGCTCCTGAACTTGAAACGGTAACCGTATAATTTGTAGTGGCTGTTGGGCTTACTGTAATGGAGGCTCCGGTCATTCCATTATCCCATGAATAATTGTAGGGACCAACTCCACCTGTATGCGTGGCTGTTAGTGTAACCGTATTGGCATCCGCGCATACAAATACATCGGCTCCTGCGTTTACAACAGGAGGTGTATTATTAAGCGTTACGAGAGCGATGTCTGTAGCAATACATCCATTGGCTGGATTTGTTATTGTCAACATATAGCTTCCTGCTGTATTAACATTTGGAGTTGCCGTATTTGCTCCTGATAAGATATTCCCACCATTCGAAGCGACCCAACTAAATATTGCACCTGAAGTTGAAGAGGAGCCATTCAACTGAACTGAAGTTACGGCACAAGTAATTGCTTTATCTAACCCGGCATTCGCATTTGGCGGTGTATTATTAAGGGTTACCAAAGCAACGTCCGTAGCAGTGCAGGTACCTAAAGAAACAGTCAAAGTATAAGTTCCAGAGGCGTTTACGGTTGGCGTGGCAGTATTGGCACCCGCTGTTATATTACCTTCGTTAGACGCTACCCAATTATAACTTACCCCAGGAGTTGATGATGAACCATTTAGTTGCAATGTGGTGACTGAACAAGTAATCACTTTGTCAACTCCAGCATTTACGTTAGGCGTTGTGCAGGTTAGAAAAGGTTCATAAACTATGTTCACGCCACCCTGAACGTTCACTTGCACACCGCTCCACAGCGCACCCGTTATATCAGTTTTTCCGCTTCCAGATCCAACGTTTATTGTTGCAAAGGGAGCCCATACCGTTCCCAGCCATTTGGATTTTGAACTCGTTGATCCATTCGTAATATCAAATGCGTACTTAGAACTACCTAAGCCTGTGCCGTGTACTTCAGTAAAAATACGAGAAGCACTACCGCCATTGATTGTAGTTACACCAAGCTTGCCGAGGGAAACATTTTCGTGTACATATATTTTGATTATTCCTGTAGGGTCGTTTTGAAAGTCGAATACAAAACTATTACTGGTACCATTCTTATTCTCAATCTTATCGAGGATATAAATTCCTGTTCCCTTAAAAGTTAGTGTTTGGTTGCCCGAAAGTTTGATGTCATCGTAACCGCCAGGAGTAATTATTCTTGTGGTAGTAATGTCGGGCATTTGCGGATAGGGCGGAAAGTTTATGATTTCCGGGAGTGCCGGAAATACAGGAAGATTGGGTGTTCCTGTGATTCTTCCTCCTAATGGAGTTGGACCTGAATAATAGGCGCCAGCAGGTTGTGTAACCCTGCCCGAAACAACGCCACCTTTAACTATAACTTGGCCAATTACATCAATGTTGCCACCCAAGGCAGAATTGGAACCCGTTAACAAGATTGTTCCAAAAGATATTGGTGAATTTGAGACCGTAATGTCTCCCGTAACGGAGTTGCTGTTAGCAAGCAAAACTGTTCCTTTGCTATGAACATTGCCGGTAATAGTTACTGGTCCTGTTGTATAAATCAGCTTAAGACTTCCTACAGAACCTCCTACCACGGTGCTTGAACCAGCAATTCTTACAGCATTTCCTGGATTATCGCAATGTGAAGTTCCCGGTCCACCCGCTCCTGAGAACAACACAAAATCTGACATCTTAAGTTGTTGAACCTGCTGGCCTTGGGTAAGAAGTGGTGTCAGGATTACTGCCGCAACAAGTGCTAAAGCTGGTAGGCGGCATTTAGAAAGTGATGATTTGACTAGAAAATAAATACTTTTAATAGCGATACTCAGAAGGGCCTTTTTCATTGAGGGTAAAGGTTAGGGTCTGGAGGGACGGTTCATTATGTAAGAACTATGTAATATACAAATATATTCAAGTTAGTAACCTAACTATCGGAGGTTGTTTCTCACTATTTGTACTTGTGTTAAAAATACCTTAAACTCAACCTATGCTAAGAGTTCACGCCAAATTACTGCTCATTAGTTTGTTTTTTCTTGTTGTGTTCCATACGGTGGCACTGTGCCAAGGCAGGCTTTTTGGAGATAATAGTGTTTTGGAATTTGCCTTATCAGGCGAAATGCAAGAGCTCCTTAAGGATCGTGGAAATGATCCTCAATATCATATACTATCTCTTACATATAAGAATGATGATGGTTCAATCGTAACGGTGCCAGTTAAGGTTAAAGCAAGAGGCCATTTCAGAAAATTAAAGGAGAACTGTAAGTATCCACCTTTGCTATTAAATTTTTCGAAGGAATCCAGTGAGAATACGGTATTCAATACCCAGAATAAACTAAAATTGGTTACTCCCTGCCAAGGCGATAAGTATGTTGTTTACGAGTATCTGGTTTATAAGCTTTATAATCTAATTTCTCCTATGAGTTTTAACGCGCGTTTGGTTAAAATGACATTTGAAAATCTAAATGGGAAGGGTAAAAATTCAGAACCTTTATACGGGCTTCTTATTGAAGACGAAACAAAGATGGCACAACGTAATAATACGGTAGCGATTGATAGAACGATGGTAAGACCTGAGCAAACTCAGTCAAAAGAGTTTTTAAGTATGGCGGTATTTGAATACTTGATTGGCAATACAGACTGGTCGGTTCAATACCGACAAAACGTAAAACTCATTGCATCGGATAGTCTCTCCAGACCGTATGCGGTTCCCTATGACTTTGATCATGCAGGCATTGTATCTGCCCCTTATGCCAAGCCAGCAGAGCAGTTGTTACTTACTTCAACCCGCGAACGGAGGTACAGAGGTTTTTGTGTGCAGGACATGAATTACTTCAATGAAGTTGTTACGCAATTCAACGATAAGAAAGATGATATATATAGGCTCTACACGGACAACGCGCTTCTTGAAGCAGGTTATATTAAATCAACCATTAAGTTTCTTGATGATTTTTATGAAACTATTAATAATCCCAAAAAGCTAACGCAAGAATTCCAATACCCCTGTCGCTCTGATGGAACGGGTAACGTTGTGATTATGGGACTGGATAAGAATTAAATTTAAATTCGGAATCTTTCCTGCGGCAATACAAAGTAACCTTAGCTTTTTGCTAAATTTGATTATGCCCTCCTTATTGCCGGAATTTGAGTATGACATTTTCATATCTTATCGACATAATGATAATCGGTCGGGATGGGTTACTGAGTTTGTCAATAATCTCAAGGCAGAACTGGCCTCCACGATTAAAGATTCAATATCTGTTTATTATGATGCGAATCCTCATGACGGCTTACTTGAAACGCATCATGTTGATAAGAGTCTGGAGGGTAAATTAAAATGCCTGATTTTTATTCCAATTATTTCACATACCTATTGTGATCTGAAGTGCTTTGCCTGGAACAATGAGTTTGTACCGTTTTGCAAACAAGCCAGAATAGATTCAGTGGGCTTGGAGATACAACTTGCTAATCGCAATGTAGCCAGTCGCATACTACCCATTCAAATTCATGATATTGATTCTAAAGATCGATTGAATTTTGAGCAGGAAGTTGGTAGCCCCTTGCGTCCCATTGAATTTATCTTTCGATCGCCTGGAGTCAATAGACCGTTAGCACCATCTGACAGTAGGCTGGACAATGTTACTAAAACGTTTTATCGCGATCAGATCAACAAAGTAGCCAACGCAATTGATCAACTGATTCAATCGGTTAGCCAACATTCAGAATCACACGAAAGTGTTGATCCAATACCCGTAGAAGAATCGAGTACTGAGATTGTCAGTTTCTGGAATGAACTGATAAGAAGAAATGTATGGAGAGCAGGATTGACCTATGGTATTGTATCGTTGGTGTTGCATCAATTTCTGTTATTTATCACTCCCTTTGTAAAACTTGAAACCCGTTTTGTTACGTTGCTATCCTGGGTACTGTTGATTGGATTACCCGTTGCTATGCTGCTAGCGTGGTTTTATGAACTAAGTCCAAATGGTTTTGTCCGAACAAATTCTTCCCGAGCAAATAGTAACCCATTTCCACCCGGACGCAAGAAGCCCTTTACAGATAAATCTGCGATTTCAATATTATTGGTAATACTGATCAGTCAATACCTATATCTTAATGTTATTAAGGAAAATGGAATTATATCAACCTTGGATGAAGATGGGAATAAAATAATTTCTATAGCCGTATTGCCTTTTGAGAACCGGGGTGGCGATCAATACATTGCTGATGGAATTACCGATGATATTATCAATAGATTAATTATTATTAAACAGTTCCGTGTAACGAATAAAAAGAGAAGTAAGGAGTTTGCAGGGAATCTTGTTCCCTTGGAGGAAATAGCCAAAGATCTTAAAGTAACAGTAATGTTGACCGGAAGTGTTGAGCGCCTGGGAAATAAAGTTGCGATCAGGGCGCATTTAATAGATCAAGACAATACCTATATCTGGGGTAATACCTTTGAACGATCAACGCAAGATATTATTGCTGTGCAATCTGAAATTGCGCAGATGATTGCGGATGAATTGAAAGTGAAACTTAGCGACACGGAAAAAGAACAATTACATAAAAAGGCAACCAATAGCGCTACCGCCTACGATTTATATATGCGTGGCATGAATCAATATTATTTATACAAGCCATCCGCCAATGATTCAGCCATTCACCTATTTAAAATGGCAATTAAATTAGACCCTCAATATGCGCGGGCCTGGGCTGGGTTAGGCGATTCATTTGCTCAAAAGCACGGCCGGTATGTGGCTGAATATTTTTGGACAGACTCTAGCATTGTGGCTGCTAGTAAATCCATTCAATTGGATTCAAATCTCTCAATGGGATATAAGGCACTAGCTAACGCATATGATTATCGGGATGAGTATGAAAAATCATTACCATTACTTCAGAAATCAGTGGCGCTAGATCCCACCAACTCTCAAGCTATTGGAAATTTAGGGACGAATTATTTACTCCGAGGAGACCTGCCCATGGCGCTTCGTTGGTATAAGAAAGGAATTGGTATGGACCCCAAAAACTGGATTCCGTATCAGTTAATTGGTTGGACTTACCGGTTGCTGGGAGATTTGGAAAATGCTGAATTATGGCTTCTAAAATCATTAGAACTAAATCCTAACCAATATGATACGTATGAATTGCTCGCCTATACCTATGTCACTCAAGGCAAGCCAGAGGCAGCCCTAAAACTTATACCAGAAGTCCTAAGAATAGGAGAGAATGACACCCGGGTATTGGAAACAGCAGGGCTGATGGAACACTTCGCAGGAGATATAAAAATGGCTAAAAGTTATTTTCAACGATCTATTGACAACAACGAATCCTATAAAGAAGATCACTATACGGTAAGTCCGATTGGGCTAGGTCAAATTTTATTGCAAGAAGGAAATCGGGTTGAAGCGGAAGTGTATCTTAACCACGCCCTTGAATATAGCCTGTATGAGATTAGGAATAAATCCAAGAGTTTTGATTTTGCTTTTAATATAGCGAGCATCTATGCTATTAATGGCAATCGTGAAAAATCACTTGAATGGCTAAAGCAAGCTATTGCCATGAACTGGATTGATTATGCAAAGTTTACTCACGGCCCCCATTTTTATCGCTACAAAAATGATCCTGAATTCCTGAATTTAATCGACCAGGTAAAGTCAAAAGCAAATGCTATGCTAGCGGACTATAAAGAAAATTAACCCTGCTACTTAGTTCCTAAATGATACCCCAGTGGATTCCCAGGATTTCCCAGATCGCTGCAATAAATCTCTTGCCCTTTTGCGGGTCTTTGACCTGTGGCGTGAATCACTCCAGAGATCACCGCTGTGGCCATGGAAGTACCTGAAACAAGCATATAGGTCCACTTACCTGATGATGCATCATACAAATAAGTTGAAAATACATCAGTACCTACAGCAACAAAGTCAACAGGATGTCCATAATTAGAATATAAGGCACATTGCAGGCTGCAGTTAACGGCAGCAATGGTAAACAAGCGTGGCCCGTTGATGCAACCCGGTACACTTTCTTTTGCATTTCCTGCGTCATTTCCTGCTGCCATTACAACAAAGTATTTTTTTCCCAATCTGATCAATATCTTTCTCAAATCTGGGATTGCCGTATTGCAATTAGCAATCGGATAGTCACCTAAACTTAAATTAATTACATCATCCCGTTTACCTTTTTGTGCAATGTAATCAAGAGCGTCTATTATATCTGACCAATATCCAGCCCCTTCGCTGTCGAGTACCTTAATAGGAACTACCCTGGCTCCTTGGGAAACTCCACCGCAAATTAGGGTAGTATCCCAACGGATTGGTTTAGCGCCAGCAATCCCAGCCACTAATGTTCCATGACCATTATCGTCATCCGTATTAGTTGACATAGGGTATACGGTGAAATTACGCCCTAATGTGTTATCAATATTGAGGTCGGGGTGACCATCTGCAATACCTGTATCCACAATCCAGATTGCATTGAGACTGGCCGATCCATCGGTAGGTCCACCCGCTTTTTGCACTGCGCAACTTTCCCAACAGCCACTGGCATTCTGATTCAATTCCCAACTCTCATCTTGATGAATAGGTCTACCTTGAGGAATAGGTATACCTTGGTGAATAGGGCGGCCTTGTATTTTTACATCCGCCTCTACAGATTCCACATCATCATCGGATAACAAGGATTCAATTTCATCATCTGTTAAATCCGCTTCAAAGGCAACGGTAACATCTACATAGATTTGATCGTCCGCAATCTTTGCTTTTATCTTATGCTTTTTAATCAGGTCCCTTACAATTTTTTTCGAGGCAGCTCGCTTTTCCGCGATTGATTTCTCATCCAGATTAAACAGGAGAGTGTCGGTCAATAATGGACTGATGATGTTGCTATTCTTAATTATTACGATGTAATGTGTAGAGCTTCGAGCTAAAGTCTTATAATCCATTGAGTATGAGTCAGACTTCGTAGAGTCCTTGCTCTTGGTATTAGTTTCAGAATTGGGCTGGCAAGAAATGGCAAGCAAGGTAATCACTAGCCAAAGAATGAGGGGAGATCTGAGCATAGTAATAGGATTTTGGGTTGATGAAACTATGCATTTCACTGTAGAAATCCTATAACCCGAGTAGCTTTAATTCTGGAGGAGCAGAAGTTCTGACAATTTAGATTAATAATCCCCCATAGTTTCTTCCAATTGACCTAATGCTTTCGCCAACTCCTCATCATTGGGTGCAACTCCGTGCCACTTGTGCGAGCCCATCATGTAGTCCACACCAAATCCCATTTCTGTTTTCATGAGATTGAGAACAGGTTTTCCTTTTCCGGAAAGTGATTTTGCGTTCTCTAATCCTTGTACAACCGATTTCATATCATTTCCATTAAACTCCTGCACCATCCAACCGAAAGCTTCCCACTTGGCTTTCAAATTTAGCAGGGAAAGAATTTTGTCAACAGGTCCGTCAATTTGCTGCCCGTTATAATCAATGGTGGCGATTACATTGTCCATTTTATTATGTGCCGCATACATAGCAGCTTCCCAAACCTGTCCTTCTTGTTGTTCGCCATCACCCATTAAAACATAGATCAGGTTATTCTCGCCATTTAACTTTTTAGTTTGAGCGGCTCCCAATGCAACAGACAAACCCTGACCAAGCGATCCGGATGCAATCCGTATACCCGGCAAATGTTCATGCGTTGCAGGATGTCCCTGAAGGCGTGTATTTAAAAATCGGAAAGTTGATAGCTCTTTCACTTCAAAGTAACCAGCCCTTGCCAACGTAGAATACCAAACCGGTGAAATATGTCCGTTGGATAGAAAGAAGAGATCTTCCTTCTGGCCATCCATGTTAAACTTTGGATTATGCTTCAATACATGAAAATAGAGAGCAACAAAAAAGTCTGCACATCCTAACGAGCCACCCGGATGTCCGGACTGGCAGGCATGCACCATTCTAACAATATCTCTGCGAATTTGACTAGAAAGTTTCTTTAACTGTACAAGATCGGGTTGTGGCATGCGCTTACTAATTTATGCGCGAAGATAAGAGATAACCCCAAAACCACAGAATAAACTTACCTATGGCAACGCGTAAATTTGAGATTACTTCTTTGAAGCCTTCTTAGCTTTTTTGGGAGCTACTTTTTTCAACGGTTTTTTGTCCGCTTTAGCCAACTGGTTGTTTGATGTTCCCAGTATCTGACTTGCGTGGTTTTTGGTATCGACCTTTTTTATAATCTCTTTAATTACCCCTTGTTCATCAATCAGATACGTGATGCGTGCGGTACCCATATATTTTCTGCCATACATGGATTTCTCTACCCAGGCACCAAACTTTTCGTGTACCGTTTTGTCCTCATCAGCCAACAGGCGAAAGGGTAATTTCTCCTTTTCGATAAATTTCTTGTGCGATTTCGAAGTATCCGTACTGATTCCAAGTACTTCATAGCCAGCTTTTTGCAGGGCCTTATAATTATCGCGCAAGCTGCAGGCTTCGGCTGTACAGCCAGGCGTTAAATCTCTGGGATAGAAATAGAGTACAACCTTTTTTCCTTTATAATCGGAAAGACTTACCTGCAGTCCATCCTGATCTACTGTTTTGAACGCAGGTGCTTTAGAGCCAACGGTAAGAGCCATACAAGCTAAATTTTTTGTTTGTAGATACTTTCATTTCCGGCCTGATCAACCACCTTCAGCTCGAATTCTCCCTGAAGGTTTTTCGTGCCGTCTAACTTTTGTGATTTCAGGATACCAGTTTTATAGTCATACACCATTAACAACCATTGCCCATTAATGTTTGCTTCGAAATAGGCAATACCCGACAGATTATCTCTGATCTTAAACCGAGCGGCAGCTGTCGACAATCCAATCTTTGTTATGGTGGGAGGTACCGTATCGCGTAAGAGTGTAAACTCACCAAAGTCACGCGTTTTAAAACTAATCCGGTTGTTGGCCCACTCACTAGGTACAAACGCGTAACCCTTTCCTTCTTTTCTATAAAGACCCAGATCGCGGGATTGAAAGTAATTTAGCTTTGGCTTTAAGGTAACGGAAATGCTTT
The DNA here is from genome assembly GCA_018063305.1 of Cyclobacteriaceae bacterium. GTDB lineage: Bacteria > Bacteroidota > Bacteroidia > Cytophagales > Cyclobacteriaceae > ELB16-189. The sequence goes on along the minus strand of JAGPBO010000071.1, from coordinate 2,449 downwards.
TGTGCAACGGAATAGTTCGGGAGCCAATAGAAAAGAACTCTTGATTATTCATGGTATCATACCTTATGGATAGATAGGCAGTATCGTAAAGTGATTGTTTTGGAAATTCGATATCAACTAAATTACTGTAGTATTTATATTCAATTTCTGATGGAACTCTATCTTGATAACTAAAGTTGACAGTTCCTTGGCAAGTTTGTATGGAGTCCGGTAAAACCGAAAGCAGATTAATCAAATATACTTGCTGGTTAGAGCCCTGGTACGTTACCGCTGGAGTAGATGATTTTCCGCGTTCCCAAACCTGAAGCGGTTGGTTGGATTCGCCACAGGACTTTACAGAAACCTTAAGCGTATTTTCAAAGATTTCTGTATCGTACGGTTTTCCGCTTGCCGAAAGAATGTGGGTTTCCTCAACTAATGGACTCGCTTTTAGCGTAAAGTTTACCGTGCTAACGTTACCATTGAAATCTTTAAGCTTAATATCAACCGAAGTATCTTCGTCTTTTACCAACATGTTGTTCTTGATTACCTTATCCGAATAATAATCCAATCGATTACCATCATCAATATACAATTTGTTATAGCGTGCGCCTTTCAACTCCAATGTTCTGTAATCCATGAGTGCCAGAATTCCGCGCGACTCACTCAGATCTACTTTATCGATGGTTTGCCTAAATACCAATTGGTTGTTTACATCCATATCGATATAATTTATTCCATAGTGAAACCGGGAGTTCTCCATTTTATCATGAGCCAAAACTTCAACGCCAATATTGCCATAGGCTAAAATAGGATAGGGTAACGAATAGTTATTTCCATTTTTCACAACAGAAAACTCGAACCGACCGAACTGATCATTGATGCGTGACTTGGTATCCATCGTTTTAAGGGCCACCTTAAATACCATAGGGGCTAGATTGTCTTTCACTTCAGCGAAATCATATATAAGCGGGTTAATGGCTTCATTCTTTTCATTTCTTACTTCGAAGTGAAGATGCGGACCCCCTGATCCACCCGTGTTGCCCGACAAGGCCAATAGCTCGCCTTTGCTAATCGGAAATTGATTGGGTTGAAAGACAAGATCGATTTCAGAAACCTTGCGAGCGTAGCGTTCCTTTAAAATAAACTCACCAACGGCTCCTTTAAATTCATCGAGGTGGCCATAAACCGTTGTGTTACCATCTCTATGCTTAATAAAAAGTACATTTCCATAACCACCGGTAGTTGCCGTGGCTCGGGCTATATAACCATCATCGGCAGCTAAAACCGGAACGCCAATGCCTGGCGTATCAATATCAAGACCGGCATGGAAATGCGTGTTACGCAATTCACCCATGGTACCCGTTAGCGTAGCCGTGCTACCGGGTTTAATAGGAAATAGATAATTACTTCTTTCTAAGCTGCGCGGTAGCAAGGCTTTATCAGGACTGAATTGTGCCCAAGCATTGCCGCAAAAAATAAAAAGACTAAAAAAAACTATTTCACTTAACTTCAAATTCCAACAACTTCTCATCTTTAATGTAGGCGGATAGTTTATTTCCAATGGCTACAGGGCCAACACCTTTTGGGGTGCCAGTAAAAATTAAATCCCCTGTTCGCAACGTAAAAAATTTTGATAAATAAGAGATAATATAATCAAAAGGAAAGAGCAGTAAACTGGTGTTGCCTTGTTGTTTCAAGACACCATCTACTTCCAATTTAAAGTCAATGTTTTTAAGGTCGCTGAATTCCGATACCGGAATAAATTTATCAGAGATAGGGGCTGATCCATTAAATCCTTTGGCAATATCCCAAGGCAATCCTTTTTCCTTTAATTTTTGTTGAAGATCACGAGCTGTAAAATCGATACCTATGCCGATGGCATCGTAGTATTTGCTGGCAAATTTTTCCTCAATATTCTTTCCTTCTCTACATATTCTTAGCACAAGTTCTACTTCGTGATGTATATCTTTTGAAAAATCCGGATAATAAAAGGGCGCATTATCACGGAGAATGGCGGTATCCGGTTTAGTGAAAATAACAGGCTCATCAGGACGCTCATTATTCAATTCCTGAATATGCTCTGCATAGTTTCGACCGATCGCAAAAATTCTCATGACTACTTAGCTTTGTGCAAATTTAGGAACATTCTAAGGGGAAACCCTCAAATTCATCTGGAATTTTGAACTTTTAAAGACAAACGGCTTTACATTTGCTTACTTAACGATAAAAATCAATATGACTCGGAAATTATTTATACTCTCTTTTGCACTTATATTTCTATATGCATGTGCCACCGTGCCGGTTACTGGTCGTAAACAACTTAGCCTTGTTTCCAGTGCGGAGATGAATCAGATGTCGGCTCAACAATATCAGGAAGTAATAAAGACGGGTCCTTTGTCAACCAATCAGGAACAAACGCAATTGATAAAGCGTGTGGGGGTTCGCATTGAAAAGGCCGTTGAAAAAT
>JAGPBO010000070.1 GCA_018063305.1 Cyclobacteriaceae bacterium | reverse complement strand
CAGGATTATCTAGCTCTAAAGGTTTAGGCAATAGGGTGTTCGTGATCTCCTGCTCTTTCAAATCATAGTTGCCATCGTTCATTAACCACATAATACTTCCACCCATGGCCATGCACCACGTCACTATTGTCAAGGAAAAAAATACTTTCTGTGTCTTTGAAAACGAAGCTCCAGCCGGGATAAGTAACCCTAAAAACCCGAACACTAAAGCGGTAAGCAGTATTAATAAAATACTTCCACCATAAAAAATAATATCGGGCAAGCCAAAAAATGATTGCACACAAACAAGCGTAATTAGTGTAGAGAGAAATGTTATACCAATAGAAATCGGAAGTTTTACAAAGAGTTTTCGCAGCCACCACAAAATGAATCCTGCTAGTAGTAAGACAAGCCCACCTAATATCAGACCAATGAGTGAATTAACGAGGATGGGTAAGCCCGAATTAAAAAAGTATCCCGTAAGGGTAGCTAAAAAAAGAACAAATAGGATTGTGCCAATGGCAACTCCTTTCCACCATACCGAGGGAAAGAGCGAATAGAATTTTTTAATCACGTGTCAGATTAATTATATTTTGTAAAAAATAGGCAAATTAACAACTACATGGTTCTAAAATGTGATCAATGGTTGCTAAAGTGCTTGTACAATTTAGGGGACTACCCTAACCCGATTGGACCCAAGAAATTCAAGGAATTGTTTTGACGGCCTTTACAAATGTCTAAATCCTTTTTTGGATGATATGCTCCCATTTTCAATAATCCAATTCTAATCTGATTAAATCTTTAAGAAGATGCTGACTAACAGGGCCCGGTTTTCCGTTTCCAATAACTGCTTCATTCACTTTAACAATGGGCACAATCCGTTTGGTGGTGCTGGTAAGAAAAACTTCTTTCGCTGTTAGCACATCTTCTATGTTCACAGTTCCTTCCCGAATGGTATAAGGTTTGCCGGACAAACTCAAAACATTTTTTCGGGTTATTCCATGCAGCACCCGATCGGCAGGCGTTACAACAACCCCATCGTCTCTAACAATAAAAATATTGCAACGTGGAAATTCAGAAACCTGTCCGTTCAAATAATATAACACATCGGCAGCCTGCTGTTCCTTCACTGCCTTTTGCAACCAAACTCCCATGATGTAGTTGATGGATTTAACGTGGGGCAGGTCACGCACATATTCATGCGTAATGATCTTTACTCCCTTTTCCAGATATTCCGGACTGGGCATGGTAAGACTATGCTGTGTGATAATCAAATTTGGAGCGGTGAGCTCGTAGCCATCGGGCGAATAACCACCGGTAAGAATTAATTTAATTCCCGAATTCTCTAAACCATTCTTGTTGATCAATTCATGAATTATTTTTTTTAATTCTTCCCGCGACTGCGAGACGTCAAGTCGCATAGACTTAGCGGACCGATAAAACCGATCCAGATAATCATCTATAAACAGGGGCTTTCCGTTTACTACCTTTAAGAAATCAAAAATTCCATAGCCGCGTTGGGTAGTCAGGTCGCTTACGTGAATAAACGTTTTGTCGACCGGCAGAAATTGATTGTTTAAAAATGAATACATAAATTATTTAATAGCATTATACTTTTTTAAGATCGTGATTACTTCCTGCTTTGGTAAAGCTTTGATCGTATGTCCCTCAAATCCTCGCATTGATTCTGCAGCGAACAGAGAATTAATAATGGCTTCTTCTGTAGCTTCAATGACTGCCATGAACAGCGGTGACATTTCATCGTTGCGAAGTATTGTGTTTGTTTGAGTCGGTTCTTTGGAATCATGTTTCACCCTCAGCGAAGCATCCGTTGAAAAAGCAATTACATAATCGCCACTTCCGTTTGAAGCTATACCACCCGTACGCGCTAAACCCATCATAGCCCGCTTAGCCATTCGTTCCAAATTGCGGGCATCAAGCGGAGCATCAGTCGCGATCACCATCATACAAGAACCATCTGCTTTATCCATCAATTGATCGCTCAAATAAAATTGCTTCAGCGCTTCTCCTACCGGCACGCCATCAATTTGCAGAACGCCTCCAAAATTTGTTTGCACCAAAACGCCAACTGTATAACTTCCGGATTTTACAGGCAATACTCGTGATGATGTACCGATGCCACCTTTAAATCCAAAACAAACCGTACCCGTTCCTGCACCTACACTACCTTCTTGCACCACACCTGCCTTTGCATTTGTTATCGCATCCAACACGTGTTGTTTTTTTACATGGCGCCCGCGAATATCATTCAGGTAGCCATCATTGGTTTCGCCTACTACAGCATTAACTGACTGTATGTTTTCATTGCCTTTTTGATTAAGTGAATATTCAACAACGGCATCAACGGCTGTGGCAACATTTAAGGTATTGGTAAGTACAATGGGTGTTTCCAGATTACCCAGCTCCATAACTTGTGTGCTGCCTGCAAGCTTACCAAAACCATTACCCACATAAATTGCAGCCGGTACTTTATCCTGAAAGATATTTCCTTCATGTGGAAGGATCGCGGTAACGCCCGTTCGAACTAAGTTTCCTTCCACAAGCGTAACCTGCCCTACCTTTACACCTGCTACATCGGTTATTGAATTCAATTTGCCGGGGGTCAGTACACCAATCTTCACACCTGCATCACGAACTCTTTTCTGCGCAAGCAGTGATGAAATACTTATCGCAACTAATAAAATGGTTGTCAGTAATCGCATGCTTATAAATTAATCTTTTTAAGTCGTTCAACCATTTCCAGCGCAGCCGGGCACACCAACGTATTTTTATACGTAAGATCCATGATCTGCACCATCTTCTTTCTGTTCGTATGTGGATATTCACGACACGCTTTGGGCCGACTGTCGTAAACCTTGCAATAATTATCGGCATCTAAAAACGGACAAGGCGATGATTTTAATACATAATCCTTGTCTTCGTCAATACGCAAATACTGATCAATAAACTCACCGGGTTTTAGCCTCAAACTTTTAGCTACTCGCTCAATATCGGTTTGATAAAAAATAGGACTGGTGGTCTTGCAACAATTAGCACACGTAAGGCAATCCATTTCTTCAAACACTTCGTCATGAAGTTTATGAAATTCATCGTCCAGCTTTCGCGGATCTTTCTTACGGAGTGCACCGAGAAATTTTCTATTTTCGGCAGCTTTATTTTTTGATTTCTCACGAAAGCGATCCAGATCCATGAACAAAGGTAAAATCTTTTGTAGTCAGTTATACAGAAAGCTACTTGAATTAACCCCAAATCTTATCTTTGGCATCTATGACCAACACATCTACCCTAATTGCCAGCATCAATAAGCACATCGCGCTTGAGCCTTCTGAAATCATTCTCTTTACCTCCATGCTCAGGGCTACGCATATCAAACAAGGCGAGTTTATTGAAACCGCTGGCATCGTAACCACACACTTCATTCACGTACTATCCGGTTGCCTCATGACGTATTATTCCGATAAAGATGGCCACGATCATGTAATTCAATTTGCTATGGCTGGTTGGTGGACGGGCGATCCTCAAAGCTTAACAGAACAAGTACCTTCCATTTACTCAACGCGGGCGCTTGCCGACAGTGAGGTACTATTGCTACCCAAAACAGACATGGATCGCTTACTTGTGGAGGTGCCAAAGTTTGAACGCTTCTTTCGAATTCTTTATCAAAATTCGTTGGTAACCCATCAAAATCGGATTATTCAAAACTTCTCGGCTACAGCCGAAGAGCGCTATGAAAACTTTCGCAAAAAGTATCCCGCGCTGGAGCAATACGTACCGCTCAAATACATTGCCTCCTATTTAGGGTTTACGCCAGAGTTCCTCAGTAAAATCCGCAGAAAGCAGTTAGATCGCTAGTCGATTCTCATTTTTCTTAATCTAGTTCAAGATAAAAAAATTGTTTCTTAACCTGGTTCAAGGTGGTGAGGCATGGTTGTGCTATACCTTTGTATCATCAAAGAGAAAATAAATTTATTCATTTTTAAAACACATTTATTATGACAACGCAAGCAGTAGCAACAAAATGGGGTATTGACCCAACTCACACCGAAGTACAATTCAAGGTAAAACACTTAGTGATTTCTACCGTTACCGGATTTTTCAAAAAATTCAGCGGAAGTGTAGAAACTGAAGCCGATGATTTCGATGGTGCTGAAGTATCTTTTAGCCTTGATGTAAATAGCATTGATACCAATCAAACTGATCGCGATACTCACTTAAAATCACCTGATTTTTTTGCAGCCGCAGAACATCCAACCATAGATTTCGAAGGAACTCTAAAGAAAGATAAATTGGTTGGCGATCTTACCATTCGCGGAACAAAGAAAAACATTACGCTTGATGTTGATTTTGGTGGCATTATGATAGACCCTTATGGAAATACCAAAGCTGGTTTTGAAATCAATGGCAAGATAAACCGGAAAGAATTTGGATTAAACTGGGGTGCCGTGACTGAAGCCGGTGGAGTAGTTGTGGGTGATGAAGTAAAACTTCATATTAACGCGCAACTTGTAAAAGGATAATCCCATCTAGATCTTCACATATTAAAATCCTACCCCTAGCGGTGGGATTTTTTTATTTCTCATCCTTAGGTTTGGACAACACAGGGCAAAGAATTAATTTTCTTTATGCAACCTTACAAACCTACTCTACGCATTATTCTACTTGCCGGCCTCGCAGCCGGAGTATTAGATATTACGGCAGCTATCCTTATCTATTGTGTCAAGGGTTCATTGCCAATAATCACATTGTTCCAAAGTATCGCCCGTGGCGTTTTGGGTGACCCTGCTTTCCAAGGCGGTTGGTCGACAGCCATGTTGGGTCTTCTACTTCATTTTTTAATTGCAACACTCTTTGCAGCAGGTTATTCGCTGATGCTAAAAGTAATACCTGCTTTATATAAAAGTACATTAGCAGTAGGACTTGGCTACGGCATTGTTGCCTGGCTGACGATGAATTATTTGGTTGTGCCACTAAGCTTTGCAGCAAGAGGCGCCATCGTTTGGAACTCAAATACATTTCTTAATATTGGTGCTCATTTGTTTTGTGTGGGGCTTTCAATCGTGTATGTAACCCACCGAGCATATAAGACCCAGCTTACGTGAACGGTAGAAAACTAGTTGTATGGATTGGATTTATTACCGGAACCTTTGCGGTAAGTCTTCAGCTCTATCTTATTCTGGTTGGGGCTTCTGAGAACAACCTGAATCATTTTAGCGAGATCGTTCGCTTCTTTAGTTTCATGACTATCTGGACTAACATACTTGTAACCCTTTGTTTTGGAAGTCTGTTGTTTTCAAAGTCAACTCAATCTTCATTCTTTACACGACCCGCCACGCTTGCGGCTACAACTACTTACATTTTAATAGTCGGTGTTGTGTATCACCTTCTTCTGGCCAATATCTGGAACCCAACCGGACTTCAATATCTGGCCGATATACTTTTACACACAGCCGTGCCCGTCCTGTTTATTATATTCTGGATTTTTTACGCAGAGAAGATAAAACTAAGTTATCACTACGCCATTCTTTGGTTGAGTTATCCGGCTACATATTTTATTTACTCGCTGATGCGCGGATCCATTACCGATCAATACCCTTATCCTTTCGTAGAGGTGCCTGCCCTCGGCTATCCAACCGTGTTGCTTAATAGTTTAGGTATCTTAGTAGCCTACGCCTTGTTTGGCGTACTAACAATTTTTGTTTCAAGAACAATGGCAAAAAATTGATTGCATGAAAGAATGGATTTTGATTTTCTTTTTTGGAATAGGTATTGTTTGTAATGGGCAAAAAAATACGCTTTACGAAAGTGAAACCTTAACCATTGAAAAGCTCACTGAGCATACGTTGCTCCATATCTCTTATTTAAGTACAAATGACTTTGGAAAAGTTGCTTGCAATGGAATGATTGTTATTGATAAGCATGAAGCCTTGATCTTCGATACCCCGGCTGACGACATAACATCCAAAGAATTAATCGATTGGGTGGAGATCAATTTAAAATGCAAAGTGAAATGTGTTATCGTCACACACTTTCATATTGATTGCTTAGGCGGTCTGGCCGAATTTCATAACCGACAAATTCCTTCGTTTGCATCTAACAGAACGATTGACTTGGCTAAGTCACATAATTGGACACTGCCGCAACATGGGTTTGACAACCAACTTGAAATACTTGTTGGCAGAAAAAAAGTTCTGAACAAATATTTTGGTGAAGGCCACACGCGAGATAATGTTGTTAGCTACTTCGTAACTGATAAAGTACTTTTTGGTGGCTGCCTTATTAAAGCGATTGGTGCCGGAAACGGAAATCTGGAAGATGCGAATGTAAATGACTGGTCGAGTACAGTAGAAAAAATTAAAGTTGCCTTTCCCAATGCCGAGCTAATCATTCCCGGCCACGGTAAGCCAGGCGGGCAAGAGTTACTGGATTATACGATTAAGCTTTTTAGGAAATAACGTTTGACTTATCAATCCTACTTCAACGTCTTCGTAATTCCTTCTTTATAACTGGTAGCATTTTCATTTAAAAAAGTTTGGGCTTTGCTGCTATCAAACAGGTAGTCGTTTTCAAATTGGTACATCATCTCTACAAACTCGGTCAGCACGGGAACAAACAAGCCCAGCATGCGCACACCCCATTTAGGCAACGCCTGTATTTTTTTACCCGGCTTGTCTAAAACTTCACTGGCCATGCGCACATACTCTTCACCGGTAATTTTTTCGGCACTGCTTAATGCATGCCACGTTTGGTTATAGGCAGCTTGCGAGTTTCCTAGCAACGCGGTTGCCTTTCCTGCATCGGATGTGTAGGTGAAGGTGTGTAGCTTCTTGGGGTGGCCCAACCACTGCGCGGCTTTGCCTGCTTTCAAACGCTCGTTAACAATAGTGTGCGTCATACTCAGCAAGGCACCCGGTCCGTAAAAGTCGGCCGCGCGCACAATCAGGCTGGTAATGTCTCCGGTTTTGGTTTCGTCCAGCAACATAGTTGCAATTTTTGCGCGCACCTCCCCTTTCTTACTATTTGGGTTAAAGGGTGTATTCTCGGTCATCACCACATCTACATACCCATACGGATACACATTATCAAAGAACACCAATTTGCTACCATGCTTTTTACAGGCGTCAATGGTATTGCGCATCACAATAGGCCAATCGCGTTGCCATACTTTTGTATCGTATTTCAAACCTGCCACTAAATATACTACTTCACTCCCATTTACGGCCGCTTCCGTTTGCTGGTAGTTTAGCAAGTCTGCTTTCACCAACTCATCGCTGGCGTTTACTTTTTGTGGGTTGCGTCCCACTTGCCGAATCTGGTTTGTAAAGCGCGGCAAGTGCTTGGAAACTTCTTTTCCTATTACTCCGTTTGCTCCGAGGATGGTTTGCATAGCGTTTAATGATTAGTCGGTTGGTCAGTGAAATTTATTTTAGGAAGGTAGTAAAAGTTTTTTGGAGTTACTCAAGGCTGTCTTCGCGGGCGATCAAACAAACTTAATCGGTGGATCTGAACTTTAAATGAGACCCGCGATCTCGAATAAGCTCTCCCAAAAATAAATCAATGAAAACTTAAATTATTACAACAACGTTTTCCACGCATCCGCTACGTTACCCTGTGTTAACAATGATTGAGCAAGCCGGTGAATTTCTTCTTCACCCTTTACGGCTGAGGCTTGCCAAACTTCTGCCAATTGAAAGCTTTTGATTTCTTCAGGCGAAGGAAGTTGCTCGATATTGCCTAAACGTCCCAAATCATTTCCAGTAAGAATGCTACTGTTTTTTATGTGCGTGGGAATCTGATCAAACCCAATCCCGATTTTTATATTGGGCTTCGGAACAACAAAAACATTTTCACCCGAAGCGCGGCAATAATAATCCTGCCCCATGCGAGCCACAGCATCAAGCTTATGCGGATCAATAAATCCATCGTTCGCTAAAATCTGATCATTAATATGCATGAGTAAAACTTCGCAAACTATCAGATTACCGGCCCCTCCTTGATCCCCTAATGAAATAACCTGATTCACTTTACACTCAAACGAAACCGGAGCTTCGCCCACGCGGGGTGGCTTCACTACCTGTGATTTAATTTCGGTAAATCCAGATTTAATAAATTCATTGGTGCCTTTGGGAAATTCGCAACTGGCCAACGAAGTTTGTTCGACCATACGATACGAAACCATATTGATCACCACTTCGGGCATTTCCAACACATTTTGCAGTGTGTGTTTTGTTGAATTATCGCGCACCCGCCTGGAAGGTGAGAAAATCAGAATGGGTGGATTCATACTAAACAAATTGAAGAAACTAAATGGACTGAGATTTACATTTCCCTCTTTGTCCATTGAACTTACAAACGCAATAGGCCTTGGTGACACAGCCCCTTGCAGGTAGGCCTGCAACTTTTGCGTTGGCAATTCTTTCGGGTCGATAATCATAGCGGGGGTAAAATTTTTCCTTTACACTCGCCAAAGCCTATGCGTATATGATCTTTCTCTGCGAAGCCACGCAAGATAATTGTGTCGCCATCTTCAATAAATTTTCGTTGCTGTCCGTTGGCCAATTGCAAAGGCCGTTGACCATTCCAGGTGAGTTCCAGTAACGAGCCAAACGAATCGGGTGTAGAGCCACTTATTGTTCCCGATGCATACAAGTCTCCCACCTGAATATTACAACCATTCACGGTATGATGAGCGAGTTGTTGATTAACATTCCAATAAAGGAATTTATAGTTGGATTTACACACGGTAGTCGCTTCTTCATTTTCAGGTTGCAACTGAACCTCCAACGCAATGTTAAAATTATTCTGCCCTTCAGAAACAAGATAAGGCAATACGGGAGTTTCTTGTTTAGGTCCTGCTACCCGGAAAGGTTCTAAGGCGTCCATCGTTACAATCCAAGGCGAAATAGTCGATCCGAAATTTTTACTTAAGAAAGGACCCAACGGAACATACTCCCAGGTTTGAATATCGCGGGCCGACCAATCGTTAAAAAGAACAAATCCAAAAATATGGTCATCTACCTCTTTGGTTGAGATTGAACTACCCAAGGGAGTTTCCTTGCAGGTAATAAATGCCATCTCTAATTCGAAGTCAAGTTTTTTTGAAGCGCCAAATACAGGCAATTCAGCATCCGGTAATTTTGTTTGTCCTTTGGGTCGATGAATCGGGGTACCTGAAACTACAATAGAAGAAGCGCGGCCATGATAGGCCACAGGCAAATGTTTCCAATTGGGAAGTAATGCATTCTTCGGATCGCGAAACATCGTTCCTACATTTGTGGCATGCTCTACGCTGCTATAAAAATCTGAATAGTTTGGAATCATAACCGGCATACACATTTCCACTTCTGCCATGGGTATAATCGCCAACTCGCGTGCGCCAACATTCAATCTTAATTCGTCATTATCGTGTTGTAGCAATTCAGAGATACGTTCGCGTACCTCGCGGGTTTTCTTTTTTCCTAAGCCAATGAAATCATTTAAATATTTCTGATTGAAAACGCCTGTGGGCAACCCAAGGCCATCAAAAAAACCATGCTCGTACAGATAAACTAGATCCAACACATAATTACCGATGGCTACACCTGCTACCGGAGAGAGATAATCGGTCTTAAAAATACCAAAGGGCAAATTCTGAATAGGAAAATCAGAATCCGAAGGAACTTCTAACCAACTTTTAAGCGCAGGATTGTTTGCCTTTATCATAATTTCAATAACATTTTTAATTCTTACGTAAAATTCGTTTACTTCCGATGTAATCAATACCTCATGCCCCTCTCTTTCCCAATTGCTTTTGAAAACAGAATGAAATCAACCTTGGGGTCTGCCTGGAATGATTTTTTATCCGCACATGATCAACCATCACCCGTAAGTATTCGAATCAATCCTGGCAAAGATAAACTTCCTGTCGGGATAAAAATACCCTGGAGCGCCTATGGGTTTTATTTACCCACACGGCCGGTGTTTACACTTGATCCTGCCTTGCATGCTGGCAAGTATTATGTACAGGAGGCGAGTTCGATGTTCTTAGAACAAGCCATCAAACAAACAACTGACCTTACTCAATCGTTGCGCGTGCTCGACTTATGCGCAGCGCCCGGGGGTAAGTCAACACATCTCTTAAGTTTGCTCAATCAAAATTCTCTGCTGATTTCCAACGAAGTGATCCGATCCAGAGCGCAAATACTTTCCGAGAATATCCAGAAGTGGGGTTATAGTAATACGCTTGTTACAAATAGTGACCCTGCCGTATTCCAAAAGCTCAAGGGATACTTTGACGTGATTGTGGTTGATGCGCCTTGTTCCGGGGAGGGATTATTCCGCAAAGACAATGAGGCCGCCTCTGAATGGTCGGAAGAAAATGTTGCGTTATGCTCTCAACGTCAACGAAGAATTTTAAGTGATGTGTGGCCGTCCTTAAAACAGAATGGGGTTTTAGTTTACAGCACCTGCACGTATAATGAACAAGAGAATGAAGTAAATCTAAAATGGCTGACGGAAAACCAAGGTATTGAATTTATTGATCTCAATATAGAACCCGCGTGGAATATTGAAAAAATAACATCAGGCAAAGCGATTGGTTATCGATTCTTTCCGCATAGGGTGACAGGCGAAGGGTTTTTTATTTCTGCTTTACGAAAAGTTGATTCAGAACCGGAAATAAGAATCCGGGCCAGCAGAAATTTTTCAGAAGCTTCCAAAAAGGTTACTGAACAACTTCAATCCTGGAGCAACAACCCCGAGAATCTAAAAATTATAAAGCAGGAAGATTTGTTGATACAGATTCCTAACGAGCTATATGATGAAATGGGTTTTATCAGCACGCAGTTACATGTGGTAAGCAAAGGAACAGCTGTGGCTGAACTAAAGCACGAAAAATTAATTCCTCAACATGCCAAAGCACTGGCTAACGATTTAAATCAAAGTAATTTTCCGGTCATCGATCTTTCGTTAGACCAGGCGATAAGTTATTTAAGAAAAGATAATTTGCTCGTTGGCGAGGGGCAACGAGGATTTGCTCTGGTAACCTATGAAGGAACGCCCTTGGGGTGGATTAACCAACTGGGTAATCGAATCAATAATTTATACCCTGCCTCGTGGCGGATAAGAATGAATTCTTAAATCGCCTGAATCACCTCAACAATTCCATCTGGAAACGCCATCCCACTAAAGAAAATACCAACACAAAATACTTTTTCAAAATAGTTAGCGCGTTCTATGGCCAGGGGTAAGGAGCTAATGGAGAGTAGGGTGAAAGAAACTGTAAACACAACCATAACTAAAATTGTAAGAAGAGCCGAGCCTGATATAAAAACAAGCACTACACTCACTGAGGTGACAACAAGACTCCACCAGAAAGATTTAGCAGTTCCGGTTTTTATAACATAATTACTGGCGGGCAAGGATAAGACAGCAGAAAAGAACAAGGCAATTACTAAAAGCCACTTACCATCCATAGTAACAACCGCAGATAAACTCTTTTCGAGTAAATCAGGGAAATAATTAAACATGAGGGTGGTAGGAATACCCACCCCTACGCCTAATAAAAAGATATAGGAATAATTTGTACGTGTGGTGTCAAATTTAAAATTGGCCCTGGGTCGCGAAGGATTATTCGTGAATAAGCTTAACGAGTTCTTTTTCAGCGCATACCCCGACACAAATACCAGGGCCCCGCCAATCATAAACGTGATAGGCGCACCCAGGTAGTCGATCAGGTCCACGATAACGGGCTCGAGAGAATAAACCAGATTGGCCACAATGGTTAGAATAGCCATGGCGCGGGGCAATTTATCAATGGGTGTGAAAAGCTCTAAGGTTGAGAGGGCCGGGCTGGTGAAGATACTCATGGCAATTAGCCACAGAACAATCAACAAAGGTAAAATCCATCTGAAAACTTCACCTGGATTACTTAGCAAAGTAAAGGCCACAGCCATAAACACCATCGCTGCCAAACTGATACCTGATGAGATAATAGGAATGCGATGACCGGCTTTAAAACGAAAATAATCTCCAATTTTTCCAGCAATGGGTGGCGTTAAAAACAGGATGATTCCCTGCACAACAATTAACCAAAAGCTGTACTGGGTATAATTAAATTGGACTAATAATTTAGGTTGATAATTATGATAGGCAATCCAACCAATTACGATAGATCCATAAAGCGCTGCCAGGCTCCATAACTGCTTCCATTCAATTTTATCAGTCTCAAAAGTTTCGACAGAGATTGGGGTATTCGTCATAAGTTCTGGATATAGAGTTTACAAAGTACTATAACAGGTTGAATTTCAAAAAGGTTATGCCTACACCATAGCTAACCTTTTCCTATTTTTACGTTCTTATTCAATTCACTTAAGCGTTATATGGCCCTTTCCACTAAATACAATCCCACAGAAGTCGAAAATAAGTGGTATCAATACTGGTTAAAAGAGAATTTCTTTCATGCCGAGGTCAATCCAGCCAAAGAACCATTCTGTATCGTGATCCCCCCGCCCAATGTAACCGGAGTATTGCATATGGGCCATATGCTTAATAATACTATTCAGGATGTATTGATCCGCAAAGCCAGAATGGAGGGCAAAGAAGCCTGTTGGGTGCCGGGTACCGATCATGCATCCATTGCCACGGAGGCGCGTGTCGTGGCTATGCTGCGCGAAAAGGGAATCAAGAAATCAGATTTGTCGCGCGATGAGTTTTTAAAATATGCCTGGGAATGGAAAGAAAAATATGGTGGAATAATTCTTGAGCAACTTAAAAAATTAGGTGCCTCCTGCGATTGGGATCGTACCTCTTTTACTATGGATGCTGATTACTATAAAGCGGTCATTCGGGTGTTCGTAGATTTACATAACAAAGGCTACATCTATCGCGGCCTTCGCATGATCAATTGGGACTGTGAAGCAAAGACCGCCTTATCGAATGAAGAGGTATTGTATAAAGAAGATGGTGAGAAGTCGATCCTCTATTCCATCCGCTATAAAATAAAGGATACTGAAGATTGGATTACGATTGCTACGCAGCGACCTGAAACCATTATGGGTGATGTGGCCATTGCCGTTAATCCCACTGACGATCGCTATAAAAATCTTGTTGGTAAAAAAATTCTTGTTCCTTTTATCAATCGCGAGATTCCGGTTATTGCCGATGATTATGTGGACAAAGAATTTGGAACGGGCTGCTTAAAAGTAACTCCAGCTCATGATGTGAATGACTACGAAATTGGTCAACGACATAACCTGCCTATTATCGACACCCTTAATGATGACGGATCGTTAAACGAAAAGTGTGAGCTGCCTAAGTTTTATAATAAAGATAGATTCTTTGTTCGCAAAGAAATTGTAAAAGACTTGCGCGAAGCCGGCCATCTGGTAAAAGAAGAAGAGTTTATAACCCGCATCGGGCGATCGGAGCGAACCAACACCGTAGTGGAACCCAAACTTTCGTTGCAGTGGTTTGTAAAGATGAAGGAGATCTCAAAGAAAGCCTATCAGGCTGTTGAAGAAGATGAGATCAAACTTCATCCGGCTAAATTTAAAAACACCTATCGCCATTGGATGGAGAATGTTCGCGACTGGTGTATTTCGCGTCAACTTTGGTGGGGCCATCGAATACCCGCCTACTATTACGGAGCGGGTGAGAACGATTTTGTTGTGGCAGAGACGCTCGAGGAAGCCATTCAGTTTGCTAAGCAAAAATCCGGCAGAGCAATTTCAGAAAAAGATCTTCGTCAGGACGCAGATGTGTTAGACACCTGGGCATCGTCCTGGCTTTGGCCGATTGAAGTTTTCGGAGGTTTTAAAAACGATTTCTTTGATAAGGATCGTGGAAAAATAAATATTGAAAAATGTCCGGAACTTGCCTACTTCTACCCCACGCAAGTGTTGGTTACAGCTCCTGAAATTCTTTTCTTCTGGGTGGCCCGAATGATTATTGCCGGCTACGAATACATGGATGGCAAACCATTTGAAAACGTATACCTAACCGGAATTGTACGCGACAAACAAGGTCGCAAAATGTCTAAGTCGTTGGGTAACTCACCCGATCCGCTTGAACTTATCGAAACATACGGTGCCGATGCAGTACGTACCGGAATGTTATTCAGCTCTCCGGCTGGTAACGATTTATTGTACGATGAAAAACTGATTGAGCAGGGAAGAAATTTCACTAATAAAATCTGGAATGCCTTTCGATTGGTTAAAGGTTGGGAAGTGGATAAAACGTTGACACAACCCGCTGAAAATAAAACGGCCACGCATTGGTTTGAGTCAAAGCTCAATCAGTCGATCCTTGAACTTCAGGATCACTTCGAAAAATTCAGAATGTCGGATGCGTTGATGTGTGTCTATAAATTAATATGGGATGATTTCTGTGCCTGGTACCTCGAAATGGTAAAGCCAGAGTTTGGGAAACCCATCGATGAATTAACCTACACCAAAACAGTTTCATTATTCGAGTCACTTTTGAAACTACTGCACCCCTTCATGCCTTTTATCACAGAAGAATTGTGGAGTGAACTTAAAACCCGAGGTACACGCGAGAATATGATTGTTGCTGCCTGGCCTCAGGCTGGTGCCGTAGATACCGCTTTACTTTCAGAAGCTGATTTTGCTTTCGAAACCATTACACTCATACGCAATGCCCGAAATGCAAAAAGCATTTCTCCAAAAGAAACTATAAAACTTTATCGGCAGGAATCCGGTAAGGGTTTAAAGTTCTTTTGGCCGATAATCCAAAAGCTTTCTAACCTTAGTGAAGTGTATACCGCCAAAGAGAAACCGGTGGGTGTATCCTTTTTAGTGGGAACGGTTGAGTTTACCATACCCCTGGTTGGCAAATTAGATATAGCAAAAGAACGCGAGCTAATTATGAAAGACCTCTCCTACCAAAAAGGTTTTCTAGCTTCCATTGAAAAGAAACTAAGTAATGAAAAGTTTGTGAGCGGTGCCCCGCATCAGGTCATTGAATTGGAGCGCAGAAAAAAAGCAGATGCCGAAACAAAAATCAGTTCGTACGAAAAAGCTTTGCAGGAATTGGTTAACTAATTGGCTCTCTGAAAGCAATTTGGATTTCAAAGTCAATTTACATTCTTAGCGCCAACAACAATTCAATGTTTTTAAACTTCATAGCAAATTTACGCGCAATAGATTCATTCGTCAGTGTGCCTTTATAGGTATAAACACCTTTCATAAACCACTTATGTGTAAAGATCATTTCCTCCACACCTCCCTCCTCGGCCGCCCGCAAAATAGTGGGAGTAAAAATATTACTAAGAGCCGTGGTAGCTGTGGTGGCTACCCGCGAGGCCACATTAGGAACACAATAATGTATGATATCGTATTTCCGAAAGACAGGACGGTTTAAGCTG
>JAGPBO010000281.1 GCA_018063305.1 Cyclobacteriaceae bacterium | reverse complement strand
TCCATTGAAACAGATAATCACCAAAGGAAACCGTTTGTCAGGTCTTGGTAATAATCAGGATTTAATTGAGTTACTTTCGGCAATCACTTAAACAAACTCTTATGCAAAAGCGTGTTTGGCTTTATTCTCTACTCCTACTCCTGGTTAGTGCTCCGTACCTATCTGCCCAGCAAATAGATGACGAGTACAATAAAAAAATAAAAGAATATACTACCGATCCCCGCTTCTTGCCGGCATCGGTTTTAAATCTTCCTGATGATCCAAAAGTACCTTCGCCACGAAAATATTTTGGGCAGATTATCGGCACCCCGGGGGTTATGCACAGAACATCTGAAATCTATGCTTACTACCAGGAGCTTGCCAAAGCGTCTCCACTCATAAAAGTTCAGCAATTAGGAATCTCTGAAGAAGGACGACCGATTAATCTTGTGATTATTGCCAGTGAAGAATCTATAAAGCGCCTTGATCATTATAAAGCGCAACTCACTAAACTGGCCGATCCACGTAAAGTAACAAGCACAGAAGCCGATAAGATCATTGCTGATAGTAAGCCCATCTTCTATCTGAACGGTGGCCTGCACTCTACCGAAATGGGTTCGCCCGAAATGTTAATGGAACTCGCCTACCGTCTTGTTACGGGTCAGTCCGATCAGATAAAAAATATCCGCGACAATGTGATCATACTTATTAACCCGGCCTCTGAGCCTGACGGTCGCGACAAGCAAGTGGATTGGTACTATCGCTACACGAAAGCAAGAAAAGAATATGATGATGGCTTTATGCGCAGCACACCGTATTGGGGCAAGTATGTGTTTCATGACAACAACCGCGATGGCATTCAGGTATCCCAAGCGTTATCCAAAGCCATTTATAAAATGTATTACGAATGGCATCCTTCTGTTATGTTGGATTTACATGAGTCGGTGCCGCTATTATATATAAGTACAGGTACGGGTCCGTACAATGATAATATGGATCCGATTGCCATTGGCGAATGGCAGGTGATGGCGAACCATGACATTACTACATTAGCCTCGCAAGGATTACCCGGCACATTTACGTGGGCTTTCTTCGATGGCTGGTGGCCCGGCTATGCCATGTGGGTGGCAAACAATCACAACAGCATCGGTCGGTTCTACGAAACATTCGGTAATGATGGAGCCAATACCTATCTCCGCGATTTATCCAATGATAAATACGCAGGCGATCCTGCCACCAGCAGAGAATGGTACCGCCCGGCTCCCCCAACGGAATTAGTGAATTGGTCCTTACGGAATAATACAAACTACATGGAGGCCGGTGTGTTGGCATCGTTAACCTACACCGCTGATAACAGTAAACTTTTATTAAGAAACTTTTATCAGAAAGGTGTGAATAATATCACCCGGGGAAAAAATGAATCGATCAAAGCATTTGTTATTTCAAAGAAACAGAACGACCCGGCTATGGCCGCTTACCTGGTTAATCAATTGCGTTTACAAGGACTAGAAATTCATCAAGCTAAGGCAGGAGAATATGTGATCCTACTCGATCAACCCTATCGCGATCTTGCGGTAACACTTTTAACAAAACAAAATTATCCGAAGGAAGCCAAGTTTCCACCGTACGATGACATCGGCTGGACATTAGGCTTGAATTATGGTGTGGATGTAAAAATCCTAGATAGCTTGAAGTATGCTGTAAGCGACTTGACGATGCTTACACAAGATGTTAAGTATGTGGGCGAAGTGTCTGGAAGTGGAGCCAATTACATTTTAAAATACAAAGCACAGAACACCGTGTTACCGGCCCTGTATTGGATTAAATCACAAAACAAGAAAGCTAAGGTGGTGGTGATTGATGAACAACAAATAATTAACAGCGATACACTTTCACCGGGATCGGTTGTCTTTAAAGAGATTACGAAAACACAGGCCGACCAGATTGGAAGTCAGTTTGGTTTGGATCTTATTGCTGCTTCTACAACACCATCCGGAAAACAACATGAAGTCGTGTTGCCCCGTGTGGCGATCTATCATAGTTGGTTCAGTACACAAGATGAAGGTTGGTCGAGATTTACTTTTGAGCAGCGGGGAATTCCCTATACCTCCATTGACAAGGATGATTTAAAAGCCGGCCAGCTAAGAAATAAATTTGATGTGATCCTCGTACCTCGCATGCGCGGTGGTGTGAGTGATTTCATTTATGGTGTGGATGCTAAGTTTGGCCCGATGCCTTTTACGAAAACGGCTGAATATCCTTCGCACGGAACACCCGATGCTACCAACGACATGACGGGCGGACCCGGGCTGGACGGCATGCATCAATTGCAATTATTTGTTGATGGTGGTGGTGTTTTAGTTACGCTCGACAATTCAACCAAGATGGCTGCGGAAACGGGAATAGCCCGTGAACTCGAACCGTTTCAAGCCCAAGGACTTTTTCACCCAGGTTCATTCGTGCAAGTAAAGGCAAGAAAATCGAATAGCCCTTTGCTATACGGTTACCCGGAGTTGTTTTATGTATTCCGAGGCAATGGCCCGTTGTATCAGGTTGAGAAATTCAATCGTGAGATGATGGTGATGCAGTACGGTAATAAACCACTTAAAGATGAAGTGGAATACACAGGCCCTATTATGGGTATGCCCGATAAAAAATTATCGATAGATAAAAAAGATGAAAAGAAAGATCCCCCGTATGTGCTTTCGGGGATGGTAAGAAATGAGCAAACCATTATTGGGCATGGTGGAATTTTCAATGTTCCAAGAGGCTCAGGCCGAATTATTGCCTTTACGTTCGATCCTTTACATCGCTACTTAAATCATCACGATGCGCCCTTGGTTTGGAATGTGTTAATCAACTGGAATCATTTGGGTAACTAGAAGCCATCTCAAAAACACAGACACTATCAGGTTGACCCAATAGCTATCGGGTTGTCGAAACCGGTATTTAACCTCGAATCGCCTTCGACAAGCCTGCCTTTGCCGAAGCTTCACTACGCGAAACGCTTCGTGTAGGCAGGCTCAGGCTGACATGTTTTTATTCAGAGAGCAGGTTAGTTATTCAGATAAGAATTAATTTTCACGTATGAAGATTGGCCTTCTTTCCGATACCCATAGTTACCTCGATCCAAAAATCTTAGAACACTTTAAAGCGTGCGATGAGATTTGGCATGCGGGTGATATCGGAGATCGGGCAGTAGCAGATACATTAGAAAAGTTTAAACCCGTGCGAGCTGTTTATGGCAACATCGATGATCGTGAAATGCAAGCCCGCTATCCCGAAGATCTTTGGTTCACGTGCGAAGAGATGACAATCTGGATGACACACATTGGTGGCGCACCCCCAAACTACAATCCGAGAGTAAAGAAAATCTTAAAATCAAAAGTGCCCGATATTTTTATCTGTGGTCATTCGCATATTCTACGCGTTAAGAAGGACCCCAATTTTAAAAACATGCTATACCTAAATCCAGGTGCAGCGGGCAATCATGGCTTCCACCCCATCAAAACCATTATGCGGTTCGAGATAATAGGGAAGGAAATTAAAAATCTGGAGGTGATTGAATTGGGGAAACGGGGGGCAATTAGTTAGGATATTTTAAGAATGCCATTCTCTCTGTCGAGAGAAACAAAGAGAATTATTTCGTCTTTGTTTTACAAGATCAGGTTTAAAATATAGTCAGTACTCTTATTGCCACAAACAAGGTGAATTATTTTGGGTGGACAGCCTGCTAGTAAACTTCGCTCATCAAAGTCATTGTCTTTAGTTAAAATTACAAAGTCATTCTCTAAGGCATATTGCCAAACCATAATGTCATCAGCTTCAACTCCAACTGTATCTCGAACATGAGCAGATTCGGGAAAAGAATCTGCAAACTCAGCTACGAGCTTAAAAGAAAGATTATTATCAACAAGTAGTTTCAAGCTGATTTCAAAAGTCGAGTATGCTTCTCTGAGTCAGCCGCATAACTTAAGCAAGCTATAATGTCCTGCTCGGTAAGTTCAGGAAAATCTTCAATAATCTCGGAAGAGGTCATTCCGGCTGCCAGATAACTCAATACATCGTAAACAGTTATTCTCATACCCCTGATGCAAGGCTTACCGTTTCTTTTTCCTGGCTCAAGTGTAATCAGTTGTTTCTTCAAAAGACTCATAATTAAAATTAATGAAATCTTATCAATTAGGCTAAAAACAAATAGCCAATGACTTTTGGTCACTGGCTATCCAATAAGTTTTAAACTATATTATTTGACCTTCTTGGCCTTAAATTCTTCTTTAATCTTCTCGATATCAACAGTTTTAGCCACAGGCTTAAAGTTTAGTATCTTCAAAGAGGTTCTTCTACGAGCTGCAACAGCTTTATCTTTGCGGCCTTTTCTTTTTAAACGGGTAACTGACATGACTTTTTAGCTTTTA
>JAGPBO010000280.1 GCA_018063305.1 Cyclobacteriaceae bacterium | reverse complement strand
GATGGGCATCCTTTAAAGTAACTCCCTTGCGTTCGCGCTTCTTATGATAAGCTGCTGCAAATTTTTCAGTCCGCTCTTTCTCTTCGCGCGGATCGATAATCTTGCACTCACTAAGATCCAGGCCATGCTCATGAATTAACTTTTCAATCTCAACCCGGCTACCTAACAAAATAGGATAGGCGATTTTTTGGTCTTGAAGTATTTGTGCTGCTTTCAAAATTTTTGGATGGTCGGCTTCAGCAAAAACAATTTGCTTTGGTTTTGTTTTAGCCACATCAATAATTCTTGAAGTAAGTTTTTGATCTATACCCACCCGCTTCAAAAGATCCTCATGATATTTCCCCCAATCGGTGATTGGATTTTTGGCTATACCAGAATCCATGGCTGCTTTGGCTACTGCAGGCGAAATAGTTGTGATAAGCCGTGGATCTAATGGTTTAGGAATCAAATATTCGCGGCCAAACTGAATCAGATCAATACCGTAGGCTTGAAAAACAATATCGGGTACGGGCTCCTTCGCAAGATCCGCTATAGCGCGAACAGCCGCCAGTTTCATTTCTTCATTTATCTCGGTAGCCCGTACATCCAGTGCTCCTCTAAAAATGTAGGGAAATCCCAATACATTGTTTACCTGATTAGGATGATCGGACCGGCCCGTTCCCATAATTAAATCGGGTCTGGTTTTCATTGCCAGATTATAATCTATTTCGGGATTGGGGTTAGCCAGCGCAAAGACAATAGGATCTTTTGCCATCAACAAGATATCTTCAGGCTTTAGAATATCGGCTATGGATAACCCTATAAATACATCCGCTCCATTTACTGCTTCCGATAGGGTGGTAATTTTTCTACTGGTGGCAAATTCTTTTTTACTGGCATCAAGTCCTTCACGGGTTTCATGAATCACCCCTTTGCTGTCGCACATAATGAGGTTCTCTTTTTTTAAACCCAGTGCGAGATAAAGTTTTGAACACGACACAGCAGCAGCCCCTGCTCCATTAACCACTAATACAACTTCATTAATTTTCTTTCCAATAATTTCAAGGGCATTTAGTAACGCAGCACTCGAAATTATAGCCGTACCATGCTGGTCGTCATGCATAATCGGAATGTTCATCTTCTCCCGTAACTCGGTTTCAATTTTGAAACACTCCGGAGCTTTAATGTCTTCCAGGTTTATGCCGCCAAAAGTAGGCTCTAACGATTTTACAATTTTGATAAAAGCATCCGGATCTAATTCGTCAATCTCAATATCAAAACTATCGATACCCGCATATTTTTTAAATAGTACCGCTTTGCCTTCCATCACGGGTTTAGATGCCTCTGGCCCAATGTTACCCAAGCCTAATACAGCGGTGCCATTAGTGATTACCGCCACCAGGTTCCCTTTTGAAGTATATTTATATACGTCATCTTTATTAGCAGCAATTTCTTTGCAAGGCTCGGCCACGCCAGGCGAGTAGGCTAATGCCAGGTCAAGTTGTGTGCTCAACATTTTGGTGGGCACAACTTCTAGTTTACCAGGCTGCCCTTGCGTATGATAATTAAGAGCGTCTTGTTTGCGAATTTTAATTGACATACAAATAGTTTTGAATTAGAAAAAGCAATTTACAATCTACCAGATATTATCCGCAAAATACATACGAAAATTATTGACTCGTTTTTGTTTTTGCCAAATGGAGAGGTATTCTAAATTTTATTTGACTTCGGGAGAAAGTTCGTTACTTACCTTAAAGGTGTAAAGAATGGTTTCCAGTTCGCGCATAATTTCGCGTTGATCTTTACCGGGACTAAACGTAAACCCCTCAATATAATAAAAGTATCCCTGCGGCTCGTCAACAAAAGCGAATGAAATAAACGGGCCTCCCATAGTAAGATTGTTTGTACGCCATAACCCACGCATCTCCACTGCAAATTTTTTATTGAAATTAATTTCGCGCGTAATTACCGGCTTGAATGGAATGGATGTTTCTGTCAACAAGTAAGTATCCAGGCGTTCTGGGTCCTCAAAAATATTTTTGCGACAAACCTTATCCCGAAAGGCAATAAGACTATCCTTCTTAAACTGATCGGGAGAAGTATATTTTTTTCTGGCGATAAAAATATCCTTATCGTCTTGCGGATTGATCTGGCGGACCCACAAGAAATCGGGCTCATTCATTACCAGTTGAAACCCAAAAGGCACTCGCATTTCGCAATTAAATTCCTTTCGCATGACTTGCGGAATTCCTTTTAGTTGTCCGGTTTTAAATAACGCACCAGTCAGTCGTTCCTGTTCACGTAGATTAAAATGTGCTATCAGTTTTGATCCATGTGTGCGAATGTTCTTAATAAGATCTGCTTGTGTATTACTAAATAAAAAAAGCACCTCCTGATTTTTAGCAAATAGGTTTTGTAAATTTTGACTGAAGAGCTTAGGCGATGTTTTTATTTTCTCAAGCGACTCTGGTGTAAAAGTTTGTTTGATCAGATTGGCTCCGGTTGTTTTTTGATCAAGACTTACCGCAAAGATCAGGTTTCTCCGTTGCTTTAAAACGAAATTGAGTTTTCTTGGGTCAACCCAGCGGACGTGAAAGATTGGTTCTTTGCGGGGTAGTCCTTCCATCTCGGTGGTGAAGAGCGAGTCGAGCACATCGCCTAAAGGCCCTTTCCATTGTGTGGAATCCATAATTATAAAAATATCGCCCGTTCTTCCCGAGGAAGGCGGAAGATTTTTTCCCTCTTTATCTGAACAGGCAAGGAGAATCAGAAAAGATGAAATGAAAAGAAGGATTCTATATTTCATGTAACAGGCTTAAGAGTATAGGTATAATTCCTATACGTGATTTTCGTCACGATTACTTTTTAACTATCCAACAATTAATTTTTGACCAGGCTGTAAACTATTGCTTTTCAGATTATTGAGATCCTTAATTTTCTCAACAGTAAGTCCAGGAACTTTCTTGGAAATATCCCATAATGTATCTCCGGGTTGAACAATATAGGTTTTTGTATCGGGCGAAAGTAGAATAGTTTCTGTGGCTGTATTGTTTTTTGCTATGGTTTGCCCAGGCGGAACCCACACCACTAACCGTTGCCCAACCCGAATGGTGTTGCTACTAAGGTTATTCCATGTTTTCAGATCCTGTATACTTACCCTATTCCGGAGAGCAATAGAACCCAATACATCACCTGACACTACTTTATAAGTAGTCATCTCTTTTCCGTACGTATTGCCGGTAGCATTTTTTGCGGCAAGCTCTAAGCTTGTTCTACCCACGCGCGAGGCAGAGTCCAGAATAGCTTCACGGTTAGAATCTAAAACTAACTTAGCGTGAAGCGGAATCTTAATAACTTTCAGGCGTCCGTTCTGCGGAAGCGCATTGCGCAAAACAGAGGGGTTTAGCTTTTGCAGATCTTCCAAACACGTGCCGGTTAGATTTGCCAGCGTTTCGAAATGTAAAAATTTATTTACCGCCAGGGTGTCATACGGTAACGCTTGTTCTCGAGCCGTTTCAAGCATATTGTGTTGCTCGGCATAATTCATGGCATAGATAATGGCAATGAATTGCGGAACATACGCGCGGGTTTCGCGGGGTAGATGAGGATATACTTCCCAGAAAGATTTTTTATAGCCTGATCTGCGAATCGCTTTTCTTACCGTACCTGGCCCTGAATTATAAGCAGCCAGCGCTAGCTCCCAGTTTCCAAAAATTCTATGTAACTGCGAAAGATACCGACATGCAGCATCCGTAGATTTATCAGGATCCATTCGATCATCAACATACCAGTCGGTCTGTAAATTAAAATAGTGACCCGTTCCTGACATAAATTGCCACAGACCAACGGCTCGTGCCCGCGAAACTGCGCGTGCATTTAATCCTGATTCGATTATAGACAAGTATTTCAATTCGTCTGGCAAATTGTATTGTGCCAGATATTTTTCGAATAATGGAAAATACAGGTCTTGCCTTCGTTGCATAAGTCGTGTGTAATCACGGTTGCGCACAGTAAAAAAATCTATAAACCCGTGCACGGTTGTATTGTACGTAAGGGGAATTTCTCGCTGTAAACAACTAAGCCGGTCGGCCAGTAATTCAGGCGTTTCATCGCCAGGAATATATTCCAGATCGGAAGGTAAAATGATAAACTCCTGAACCGTTGTATCGATGACGATCGGCTCAAAAGTTGGCTCGGGCAGAGACAGGGTGTCGGGCACAGACTCTTGAGCCAAAATCATTTTGGAAGCAAAAAGAAAAAACAGTACAACTACACAATGCCTCATTTTAATTCTGTTTAGTTCATTAACGCAAACATTACGCTAAGTTCCGAATTACTTGCGAGAACTGAAAGAGTTTGGATTCTTCGAAGTCATTTGCCGTTACCTGCAAGCCGATAGGCAACCCCTGGTTGTCTTTTCC
>JAGPBO010000279.1 GCA_018063305.1 Cyclobacteriaceae bacterium | reverse complement strand
ACGATTGCAAAGCAGCCACATTCCTGAAGCAAGAGTGCATCTTCTAATAATTTGTTTGCCTCCACTTCTTCTTTAGCCCGCACCGTGTAGGTCCCAAACTTGTAAATGGATTGTGGCGTTAGGCCCAGATGCCCCATTACCGGAACTCCGGCACTTAAAATCCGGAGTACCGAGTCTTTCACCTCACTCCCACCTTCCATCTTAACGGCATGGGCACCAGATTCTTTCATAATGCGAATGGATGATCGCAACGCCTCGCCCGAACTTCCCTGATAATATCCAAAAGGAATGTCCACCACAATCAACGCTCGATTTACTGCCTTCACAACAGAAGAAGCATGATAAATCATTTGATCTAACGTGATCGGTAACGTGGTTTCATTACCGGCCATCACATTCGAAGCTGAATCACCCACCAGAATTACATCAATACCCGCCCCATCAATAAGGCGTGCCATGCTATAATCATACGCGGTGAGCATAGCTATTTTCTCGCCCCGGTTCTTCATTTCCTGAAGTTGGTGGGTCGTTATTTTTTTTACATCGGGAGCTTTATGAACGGACATTAAGATTCAAAATTTAAAATTCAAAAAGTTTTGGATGTTCTTTCAATGCAAATACACAGCTGATTTTTTACCAAGAATAACTTCCACGTGGTCGTTGAGAATAGTCGTTAACTCATAACCCGTATAGGTGGGTGTAATGGGGAATAACGTATTACTTCTGTTTACCAATACCGCTACCTCAATTTTTTTTACTTCTGTTGTTAAGAAAGGTTTCATACCATAGGCCAACGTGCGGCCTGAATTTAAAACGTCATCGACCAGTACGATACATTTCTTTTTAAGTTCTTTCGGATCCACATCCAGTGTCACATCGGACTGCCGGGGAGCCAATTTATCTAACGTAACTTTTACCACAGAAATCTCAAGCGTTGAAATAGTAGACAATTCATTAGCCAGAAGTTTTGCAAACGAATATCCCTGCCCATCGATACCTGCCAGTACTAAGTTTTTTTCCTTAAAATTATTTTCAAAAATTTCGAAAGCGATTCGTCTGATCTTTTGATCTACCTGTGCGGAATTTAAAATGAGGGTTTTATCGGTAGTGTCGTTCATGGCAAAGGAACGGATTTACTGTCTTTGAAAGTTGAAAGTATAATCGTGGATTGCATATTATCTACCACTTCAATCGTGGTAACTTTTTCCAACATCAGATTTTGGTAAGCTGGGATATCCGAGGCTACAATTTTTAAGATAAAATCGGCCTGGCCAGTTACGTGATGGCACTCTACTACCTCTTCGATCGTTTGGATGGCGCTAACAAACTTGGCAATGTTTTCTTTATTATGACCTTTCAATGAAACCATAACAAAGGTGGATACACCTAGCCCTACGGCAGCCATATCCACGACAGCATGATAGCTTTTTATTATACCCGAATTTTCAAGTTTCTTTACGCGTTCCAACGTTGGCGCTGGCGACAATCCAATTTCCTGTGACAATTGCGCATTGGTAATATTTGAATCCGCCTGAAGGATTTCCAAAATCTTTCGGTCGGTAGGGTCCAGTTTGTGCTTCATTAAAAGAGGGTGAATTTTTAGTTAGACGTTCTAAGTAAAATTAGAATAAAATTTGGTGTTGGCGCTATCCGGTAATATAAAATATAAGCAGCCAAGCTCAATTACCGCACTATGGAAAACCGTATACTGAAAGTTTGATTATCCGAAACGTATGTTGCAAAATAAATTCCTTCCGCGAGGTTGCTTACATAGAGTTCTACCTGATTTAAACCGGGAGATAAACCGGAATATGTTTTAGAAAAAACGGACTGACCGAGTGAGTTATAAACCGCAACGTCAAGAGATTCCAAATTGGTATTAACCCATTCAAGATAAACGATGTCGTTGGCTGGGTTTGGGTAAGGTTGAATAAATACAGATTCATTTACAATACTGATACACTTTTCGTTATCAGATTGATCCGTATCTCCATTCACAACAACCTCGGCACAGACATAACTTACGTTGACCGGCAAAATAGAAGTTGATAACGTTCTTGTTATTGATTGACCAGGAAGGATAGAGGCGGATACCACTTCCTTTACTTGTGCATTACCTGATAAATTCAGAAATACAACGGGGTTCTGGATGGTGAGATTACTTTCGTTTTTAATGGTAACGGTTGCCCGAAGTGAGCCATCGCCATTATTGGATACGGTAAGTTCAGTCATGGCTACATTAATCTGAGGAATAACTACCTGAACTATTTTTTGTGTTGTGTCTGTACAACCACTGGTATTACGTACAATTAAATCAACCGGATATTCGCCTAAAGTTGTATAGGTAAACGAAGGTGAAAAGAGTGTGCTGGTTGAATTGTTGACATCGTTAAACTTCCATAAGAAAGAAGAAGCACCTACCGAAATATTTGTAAATTCAACAGGTAAGGGAGGCGCGCCTGCCACGGGAGACATCGAGAATTGCGCTACTGGAGGCGCGATTACATTTACCAATTTTGTAGCTGAATAAACACACCCTGACTGACGGGTTGAGTATAATTGCACATTATAGTTGCCGACATTTTGAAACACATGCTGCACGGGAGAACCCACGGTCGGTGTTCCATCAATATCCCAACTCCACGAAGTGGCAGGATCCGGTCCGGCTATCGTAGTTTCCTGAAAAATAGAAGGCTTCGTTGCACAAGTACCTTGCGCTGTAAAGTCAACGATCACGGGTACAGGTATAGAAAGTGTTTTTGATACCTGGCTGACACAATTATTGTTCCCGGTAACGGCAAGAGTAACCGATTGATCACCTGTACTGTTAAAAGTGTGGATTGGATTTTTACTTGTGTACGTATTGTTTTGCATAGACCAAAGCCACGCTTTAACATTAGAGCCTGATGCATCGGTAAATTGAGTGCCTTGATTCAAACACGAAGGGCCGTAAGTAAAGTCAACCAAAGGTGCGGGTGATATAGTAACTGTTTTTTGAATGGAATTGCTACATCCAAAATTAGTGGAGGTCTCAAGTGCCACTTGATAATCTCCCGCAAGGCCATAAACATACGTTGGATTTTTCTGAGAAGCAGTCCCGCTGGCTACATCGCCAAAATTCCAGGTCCAGGTTGTGATGTTGCTATCGGTTAATGATGGCGTTAAATCATTAAATTGACTGGTTGAGCCTGAACAGGAGAAAGGTGGGAGATCGATGGAGAAATTGGTTTGGGGTTTGGAGTAGATGGTAACCGATTTTGTTTTTGAATTCTCGCACCCTGACGCATTCGTTGCTGTGAGTACAACGTCAAAGTTTCCGTGAGATAGAAATGTATTTGTAGGATTTACAAGGGAAGACTGATTTCCGTCCCCAAAATCCCACGTATAACCAGTAACTGTTCCGCTTGAAGTATTAACAAAATTTACAGGAGCCTCTTGGCATCCGTTAGCAGTATTAAAATCTACAGCTGGCCCTTGAAGTACGGTGTTTATATTTTGAATGTTTTCATTTTCACAACCCGGAATGGAGGCTTTTAATTTTATCTCTTGGGCTGATGTTGTTGAGAATTGAGTTAACAGGTCTTTTGTCGTTGAGATTACATTTCCATTTAAGCTCCATTCCCATGTGGGATTTGACGCCACATCAAAGGATGATGTATTTGTAAAAGTGTATTCCTGATTGGTGCAAAAGGGATTGGCTGTCGGTAATGAAAAACCCGAAACGGGTTGATTATAGATTGTGATTTGCGACTGAGCATTATTACTACAACCATTTGAGGTTGTTACCTGAAGACTTACGTTATAAACTCCTGCTGAAGAATAAACGTGAGAAGGGTTTGCCTGCAAGGAGGTAAGTGCATCTCCAAAATTCCAGGTATGATTTACAATATCATTGGATATATTTTCGGCTGTGAATGTCACGGAATTACTTGCACAGCTGTTACCGTTTGTTAGGATAGTAATATCCGGAGCAGTTGAGGAGGAGACAGAAATAATGTCAGCCATAACAGAAGTTAAATTTCCTTGTTGGGCTACCAACTCAATTTTTTTGTTGCCCAAACTTGTATAAACTATATCACTCGGAATTGCTGATTCGCTGTAAGCAATACTTGCATTGCATGGAGCTTCGAATGTAACTCGTTTTAATTTATTGTCGCTTAGCCCAACCCCTATCACTAAACCTAATCCTTTATTTCTGATGCTCTCTATCCCTAAAAGAACAGGAAGACCAGCATGCGTTATAACACTTGGTGCATTGGCCGGATTTAAATCATGAAAATCAATTAGCTGCATTGGAATTGATTCGTTACTTACAACTGCAAAATAATTATCACCTTCCAGCGTAAGTTTAATTTTATACGGATTGCTTACACCGCTAAACGAATAGCTACCCTCCACAGAAGGAACTGAAAGAATATTTGAGCCAAAGTTCAATTGATTTATCTGACTATTACCGCGCGAGGCTACT
>JAGPBO010000069.1 GCA_018063305.1 Cyclobacteriaceae bacterium | reverse complement strand
TAAGCGAAACAATAAGAGCTGGAAAGAAAATAATAACAGCCGCTAACAATAAATTGTCAACCGTCCCTTTCTTGATTTCATCCGAAATTATATTTTCTGTTATCTTCCACTTCATCGAAATACTACCCGTATAATGTATCTAACCCTATTCAAACATATCACACAACAACAAATATCTCAAATCATCTAAGTATTATTAAAAAGATATTTATTTCAGTCAGTTTCAATTACACAAACTAACAAAAGTTTGTGTAATTAGAGGTTATCTTTACCCTTTATCCGATTATTTTACATGAACCCTCACTCCAATCTTACAGTAGCATTGCCACGCAAACTTGGGCTTTTGGGCTTAGCCGCTACAGGTATCTGTTCCATGATCGGAGCATCGATCTACGTTGTTCCGTTTATGATCCAGCGAAATGTACCCGGCATTGGGCCTTACGTTTTGCTTGCATTTTTATTTGCCGCCATACCGGCCACGTTGGCCGCGTTTGCATACATCATTCTGGCATCAGCCATGCCGCGTGCCGGAGGCAGTTACATCTATGCCAGTCGCTCATTAAGCCCATACCTCGGTTTTGTCGCTAGCTTTTCACAATGGTTTGGGTTATCCATTGCCATTGGTGTTGTCTCCTATGTGATCGTTCCTTTTTTGCGCGATATAGCAACAGCCATGTTATGGAATGAATTAGCCTCTTGGCTTAATACAGGAATTGTAAGAGTCTCGCTATCTCTGATTTTTCTTTGGACGTTTGTTCTCATCAATATTAAAGGCGTGAAGCTTTATGAAAGAACGGTAGTGCCCCTGATGATTTTAATGTTTGGATTAGGGGCTATTGTAATTGTTACCGGGCTTTCATTTGATAAGCAGGATTTTGCGCAAGCACTTATGCTGCGTGAAGGACGATCTGTTGTAGAGATACCGGCTATCTTTAATTGGAAAACTTTTCTCGCAGGTTCGGCACTTTTATTTTCAAGCTTTATTGGTTTCGATTCCATAGCACAAGCAGGAGGCGAAGCCAAGGATCCATCATGCTCGCTTCCCCGGGCTATCGGAATAGCCATGATCAGTGTGAGTTTATTTTATATTCTTTTTACGTTTTCCGTTTATCATACTATACCCTGGAGTTTTGTTGCTGCTGAATCACTTACTAAAGACATTACAGCTGTGGGGCTGCTTAGTTATTTACTCTCACCCGGTTGGGCGGTATTGATTGTATTGGGTGCGGCCATCGCGTTAATTAATGATCTTCCGGCTATGATTCTTTCTGTCTCTCGTTTAATGTTCTCGTGGGCCGAAGATGGAATTTTTCCAAAACGTGTTTCAAAAATTCATCGTTCGTATCACACACCTTATGTTGCCATTTTACTTAGTGGCGTTATGGCTACCATCGGAATATTAGGAAGTCACTTTGCCGGAGATTTCTTTTTAGGTATTGACATTATGGTTACTTCCATGCTCGTGAATTTTTTACTTATGTGCATTTCGGTTTTAGTATTACCAAAAACGAATCCGGCCTTGGCGGCTAATATTAAAGTTTTCAAATCTGTTTCGCTACAGCGGATCGTAGCTTCGGCAGGCGCCTTGTGGTTAACAGGTTTCTTACTGATCCATATCACAAAAGATTTAACGGCCCCTGCGCAAGCGTGGTATTTTCATTCTACTCCGATTTGGTTTCTTGTTATGATAATCGCATCCCTGATTTTCGTTTACAACTGGAAGCGATTAAAAAAATCAGGAGTAGATACCCAACAATTATTTTCAACATTACCTCCCGAATAATTTTTTATGAAGGCTGAACCAACTATTGAACTAGCTCCAGGGCTTAAAATTTCACGTGTAATTACCGGCTTGTGGCAAGTGGCTGATCTGGAACGCGATGGAAATCAAATCGATCAGGAAGCGGCAGCACAAGCCATGAAACAATATTTTGATGCTGGACTAACCACGTTCGATATGGCAGATCATTATGGATCGGCCGAAGATATTGCCGGATTGTTTGATAAGAAATATGCCAAAGGCAAATCTCAATTATTTACAAAATGGGTGCCTACCCCCGGTCAGGTAATGAAAGAGCAGGTACGCGAAGCTGTGCAAAGAGCTCTTAAAAGACTTCGAACCGAGCGAATTAATTTAATGCAATTCCATGCCTGGAATTATGCAGACCCTTCGTGGTTAGATTGTTTGTATTGGTTGCAAGAACTTAAAGAGGAAGGATTGATTCAGTGTTTAGGCCTTACCAATTTTGACACGGCACACCTGCGCATTGTTTTGAACAGCGGTATTAAAGTAGTATCCAATCAAGTATGTTTTTCATTACTTGATCAACGGGCTTCACACGCCATGGCGGATTTATGTTTAGCACATAATATCAAATTACTTGCTTTTGGTACGGTGGCCGGAGGTTATTTAACCGAACGGTGGCTTGATAAGGCAGAACCAACCCTGAACAATTCGTTAACCTGGTCACAGATGAAATACAAACGCTTTATCGATGCATCGGGTGGTTGGGTAGTATTTCAAAATCTGTTAAAGGCACTTCAACAAGTAGCCATAAAAAATAATTGTTCTATCGCTAATGTGGCCAGTCGGTATATGCTGGAGCAACCTGCCGTTGGCGGTGTAATTATTGGTGCCCGATTAGGCAAAAGTGAACACATTCAGGAAAATCTATCCTTACTTTCGCTTTCGCTAAATGAAGAAAGCAAGAATCTGATTAAAGAAAATCTCACACAACTTTCAGCCATACAAGGTGATTGTGGTGATGAGTATCGCAAACCACCCTTCCTTACCGCATCGGGCGATCTCAGTCATCATGTCGAAACAATTCCACCGCCCTACCCTTCTTACAAAGGCAATGATGGAAGAATCAAAGCGTTGAGCGGAACGGTGTGGGAAGATATTGCAGGATTTAGTCGCGCTGTAAAAAAAGGAAATCGAATTCTTGTATCCGGCACTACAGCTACACACGGCCCCAAAGCTATTGGCGGTAATGATCCAGTCGCGCAAACACATTTCGTTATCGACAAAATTGAAGGCGCCATTCAATCTCTGGGCGGCACGCTCGATCAGGTTGTTCGCACCAGAATCTTTATCCGAAATATAAATGATTGGGAAGCTATTGCGCGGGCGCATGGCGAACGCTTTAAAACGATTCAGCCCGTTAATACAATGGTGAAAGCAGAACTCATTGGTGATGAGTATCTGATTGAAATGGAAGCTGAAGCAATTACCGATTAGGCAATTTACTTATTGGCTTTAGGCGGGTAGTTCTTTAAAACCAACTTAATGCCCTTACGAATATTTTTTTCGGATAGATCAGGATTATTTTCCATGTAGCTAATAGCGTGCGATTGCCACACCATCCGGCTTTCTTTACTATCGGCCATACCAATAATTAACGAGCCTTTTAAATAGTTAACCACTTCTGCCTCACTGTCAAGCGGTCTTATATATACAGGAGTGTCTTCGGCTGGATGGTAAACAATTGCCTGTTCGTCTTTAACAGTAATCGTAAAGCCAACTAACAAATCCGGGTTGTTAATATCCTGTTTCAGGCCTTTGCTTTCCAATTCATCGACAATAGCTATTTTGAGATGCTCTCGCAGCAAACTATCATTTAGGTATGCAGGGCCCGCAAACTTAAATTCACAGCCACTCATCCAACAAAAGGTTTTATACTTACTGAAATCAACTTCGTGATCATACGTATTTTGAATACGCATGGAACATCCGGCAAGAAATAAAATCAAACCCAGACTAATAATCAGTACAATTCTATTTTGTTTTTTCATATTCAATGTTACTAAAGAAAAACGAGTATATCGATGACAAAAATCATGACTAGAAGGTTAGCATGCTAACAGAGTCTATACAAGCCTGCACATAATTTATGTATGTGGCTGTTTTTCAGTTTGTCTCAGTAAAACAATGTCTAAAAATAAAAAATACCGATTATTACCGGCAATTTTTTCTGATGAAATCAATGCACCCAAGGCACTTTGGCAGATGGATAGAAATCGATCCCCAACGCTTTCATCCGCGGTCCGTGGTTTCCCAAACGTACTTTGTATTCATCCCAACTTCGACCCTGCGCTGGTGACCAACCAATTTCAGCGATGCCCGGTAAGCGGGGAAATAACAAGTATTCAATGTCATTCATATTTTCTATGGTTTCAGTCCATAAAGGGGTTTCCACACCCATAATCTGATCCTTACTAATGCCATCTACTTGTGTTGCCGGATTCCAATCGTAAGCATCATCTACTTCAATATAAGCAGCCCAGTGCAAGCCAATGCGGGTAGTAGAATCATATTGCATATCCAGGTAAACACGGGTTGAAGGCGACATAATAATCCGGGCACCTTTTTCCGCAGCCATTTGCGCAAACTTTTCGGAAGTCCAATGCTGGGCGATTACATTCCTATCAATATTTCCCTGAGCAATCTCTTCCCAACCTATCATTTGCTTTCCATTAGCTTTTACGATGTCTGTAAACTGATTTACAAATTTTATATAGTCTTCCTTCTTGGTTGCATGCGCTTCATCGCCTCCAATGTGCATATAGGGCCCAGGAGTAATTTCAGAAATTTCGTGAATTACATCGTTGAGGAATTTTGTGGTTGAAGGCTTTCCATATTGCAACGTACTCCATCCTACATCAATACCGGTGTAAAGTTCTGTAGGCTTTTTCTTTCCATCTAGAATTCCTGATGAACTCAACGGTCCTTTGTATCTTCCTTCAACGGGAACCACAATGCCACCATTCAATTCGCCATACGAAGCTAACGCGGAATTTATATGACCGGGTAAATCTATTTCTGGAACAACAGTAACATATCTGCACTGTGCATAGGCAATAATATCTTTGTATTGGTCCTGCGTATAATAGCCTCCTTTACCCCCACCCACCTGAGTACTACCACCATGCATAGTTAGGTTTGGCCACGATTTAATTTCAATACGCCAGCCCTGATCATCGCTTAAGTGCAGGTGCAACACATTCATTTTATAATAGCTGATTAAATCGATATACCGTTTTACATCGTCCACAGAAAAGAAATGGCGCGCGACATCCAGCATAGAACCACGCCAGGCATAGGTTGGATAATCACGAATTGTACCCGTAGCGATGTGCCCTTCGTAACCAACAGTTCCTGTACTTTGAATAGGCACCAGTTGTGCGATCGTTTGCACACCTCGAAATATTCCAGATGGCTTATTGGCCTGAAGTTTAATAAAGTCTTCCGTTATAGAAAGTTCATAGCCCTCATCGCCTAATTCTTTGTCCTCTCCTTCGGCTATCAGATAAATACCTTCCTCTGGCATAGACCCTGTTTTTTCAATTTTGTTTGTGAACCCGGTAAACGTATTTATCTGTGATGCCAATCGTTGGGCCACTGCCATTAACTCATCGTTTTCTGCAGGCACATAAATAACTGTTTCCGGGGTAAAGGAAAAACTCTTGCCCGTTGGCGTAATACTTACCGGCTTAGGTATGATAGTTTCTTTTGCTAAGTCAGTGGGGGCTTCTTTCTCTTTACAGGAAGCAACCAGAACAGTAAGCCCAAAAGCAAATACTATAAGTTGAAGGAATTGGATTGGTCGTAACGTGAGTTTCATAAGTGCGTGGATTATCCGGATGCGAATCTAAAATAAAAAACACTTCTTCCCGTAAGGGAAATAAAAACAGAAACGAATATTTTCAAAGGATTCAATCAGCTCTTTACACACTCTACCAACCAATCCCACGGATAGGGATCCTTGAGCCAATCAGGAACTGACGCGAATTCAGTATTCCAATCATATTCCAGTTTTTCGAGGGCAGTAATTTTGAAACCAGCCTCTTTAAATATTACCTGAAGCTCCGTGTATGAATAATGTTTAGTAGGCACGCTATCAATGTGAACAATTCCTTGGATTAGGTCGCGCTTGTTACCTTTAAAATAATGAAACTCATGCGCAGGAATGTCCTTAACATCAACACCTTCTTTTCGATACAAGTCGATAAGCCGCCAGGAAGAAAACAAAGCGGAGTCCAAAGAAGGCAACACGATTAAAGCAGTACCCCCTTTATGCAAGGCTTTATTAATATTCGCCAGCATGGTATAATTCTTTTCAAGCTTGGGAAACATGATGACATTGCAACAGAAAGCAAAGTCGACCGGAGATAATATAAGTTTCTTCTTTGTTAGGTCAGCTTGTTTCAAGTCAACATTCTCGTATCCACGCTGCTTCGCTTGTTTTAAAAGCCCCTTGCTTATATCGAGACCCAGTACGTGTTTAAAAATTGGAGCGAGGTAAGGAAATGATTTTCCGTTACCGCATCCAAAATCTATAGCTGTTTTATTTTTACCTCCATGCTTACGAAAATACCGTGGGAGCTTTTTCTTTCTGTCGCTGGCATATACATCAAAGATTTCGTCATTATAGCTTGGTGCGATGTGCTCCCAATGTTTCTTTTCATTCATACCTCAATATTTCTTACTACTTCAAATTCTGTAGTTAATGTTTTTATTATCTCCCCCATAGGCCGGATACTTTTTACGTGTTCAATGGCTGGGCCAGCACACCACACGGTTTTATAGGTGGCACCAAAAGCAGCATTCTCTACTTGTTTCATTCCACGATAAGCAATCAACATTTTTGCATATTTTTTTAATGTTTTATTATTATTGAGTATTCGCTCAAGCCAGGTGGCCTCCGTGCCTAATTGTTGTACATAAGGTGTGTTAATAACCGTAAGGGCAGATCCCGAAAGTTTAGTCGTCATTACAATATCTTTCTCTCCATAGTCAACCATCGCCTGCTTATACTCTAGTGAAATATCAGCTTCATCGCACGCAATAAAGATCGTGCCTACCGAGGCACCGGCTGCTCCCCAATCCATTACCTGTTTTAAATCTTTACCATGGGCAATGCCCCCGGCTGAAATTACCGGGATGTTGCAATTTTGAGTTAACAGAGTAATCAATTCTTTTGGAGATAGTTTGCCTGCATGTCCGCCCGCGCGATTGTTTACGGCTATCAAGGCATCGGCACCTAACTGCTCTACTTTCTTTGCATAAGTTAAATCGACCACATCGCAAAAAACTTTAATTCCATGGGGTTTACATCTTTCAATTACTTCGCTTGGATTTCCTAACGAAGTAATGATGTAGTCAACCTTCAGTTCAATTAACGTTTCCAGTTGGCCTTTATATTTAGGATTAGATTTATTAACAATCAAATTAACGCCAAAGGGCTTATCGCTAAATGATTTGAGCTCGTTAATCGCAGCACGTAGTTCGTGATCGGTGCGATAATTTAATGCCGGGAAGGCGGCCGTCACGCCATGGGCCAATGCGGCCTTAATCATTTTTGTGTTAGAGATTAAAAACATAGGCGCCACTATCACAGGATATTGAATGCCTAATAATTTATCAAGAGTAGTTTTATTCATGATCCAAATTTCAGGAAGATTGGAAAAAAAGAGGGAAGTAAAAAGCCAAGAATCAAATAGTGACGGTTACTTCCATTTACCCTGCCACCGGGCAGCTTGTTTTTGTTTTTGAATGAACCCGCTTTGCAATTGTAGGGCAAGTCGTTTATTCATTTCTCCATGCGAGGTAAGGTGGTAGTTTCCACATTCGTCACATTTATAGATAGCCACCGGTCCGCTACCAGCACGATATTCAAAATTAATATGTGCCTCTATCAGTGCGTCTTCAGCAAGATTTTCGTTTATATACAATCGCTTCCCCGTAATACACTTTATCATATTGCCAAGCTGTGCTCACTATAAAGGTAAGATTCTGATTTATATTTTTTTATTACCCATGCTTTACCCACATAAGCTATCTCTCGATTCCATCTAACAATTTTTCTATGTCATAAAACGACAACGGTTTTTCAAGGGTAGTAACGAAGCCTTCTGATTTTGCTCGTTCTGAATCGCGTTGTTGGATAAGTGTTGTCATGGCAACGAGTACGGTATCTTTAGAAATTGATTTAAATTTTTTGGCTAGATCAATACCTCCGTAGATCTCGCCCTTAAAATGTAAATCAATAAAAACAAAGTCAAAATTGATCGTCTTTGCGATTTCCAATCCTTCCTCCGGATTGCCGAAAATATGAAAGGATACCTTTTCGTTTTGAAGGTCTAACATTCGCTGGCAGATAAACCTGTTTAGTGGGTCGTTCTCAAACACAGCGATTAGGGGTTTCTTTTTCATGATACTCACCTAATAGAAGAATCATGCCATCGGAAAAATCCATAAAATCACTGAAAAAAACCATAGTTTGAAAATGAGAATTCCAAAAATGGGATTTTATGCCCATTTGGGATGAAAAAAGAAAGGTAACTGTGTAGGTAAGAACCTAATAAATATCATTTGGTTATGAGTGTTTAAATGGTAGTCTTGTTACAGGCAAATCCCAAAAATGATGAAACGAATTCTGGTTACCATTAAGAAAAAAGTTGACCCAACGCATCACCTTATTGCAACCGATTGGGTAACCGATGAAGAACTAACAACCATAAGAAAGAAATATGGAAATCAATTCGATCCGGATGAACCCATCATTCAATATCTTTCTGATCAATTAGTACTGGTATCGTTTTTAGTTTGGATTAACGAGTAATCAGCATCTTAATTCAGGAAGTTGTCACCTTTCTTGCAACTTATTACCCATCTCGTCCGTTATCAAAGTGTTCGCATCTAAATAGCTGGCCACGAATCAACTAGAAATATTTTTTAACCTTCGGTGGCCTATCATTTTGTTCTGAGTAGCTAAGATTAAGCAGAATTAAATTTTGAGTTTTTTACGCGAGCCAATATTAAACTATGACTTGGACAACACTATATATAACGGGTAAGCCAGACTTTATGAATGACGTACTGGACAATCTGGATAAGTCCGGAGTACCTTTTCTACCCGGTAGTAGCAATGATAAGAATATATTTCTCATTTGGGTAGATGAAACTCTTCCACTGAGAGAGCTTAAAAAGGCGATTGGAAGTAAAGTAGTATTCAAATATCGACTTCAATTTTTTACATCGCTGGCAAAGCATCAGGAAGTACTCAACAAAGCACCCTTAACTCCTCGTGAGCAGGCAATGATCCTCGAAATGAAAGCGTGGGAAGGTAGCAAGTATCGTCATAGCGCTTAAGGGAGAAGCGTTCAATCGCTAAAAATGAGTCGTCTCCAAACTATGATAGTTGATTAAGAACTGCGAATAGCTAAAAATCGATTGATTCAGGATTCAAATGCTTGCTGAAATACTTTACTTTTGGCTAAGATTCAAAACCCATGGCTTTATCCTACCGCTTACCCCTTGCCTTTCTAGCAGGTCTGTTTTTAAATATACCCGCTTTATGTCAGCAGGATTCTATTGCACTATCTGAAGAGTATTACCGGCAGGGTATGGAGGTCTTTGACTATTCGCATCGCAAGCAGGCTACTGAAATGTTTTTGCTAGCTACCCAAGCCAATCCTAAAAGTGCCAAAGCTCAATTCATGACCGGGCGCTCAATCATGCTCACTATTCGCAAGGAGCGGTCACTCGAATATTTTAAGAAGGCTTATTTGCTTGATCCAAAAATCGATGGCGATATTCTTTACTACCTCGGCCAGGCGTATCATTATTCCGAAAAATTTGATAGTGCGATCTTACTTTATAACCGATATGGTCGTTTGCTGTCGCGATCACTCGACTATGAGAAATCTAAAAAGCTCAATGAGGTTTACAGAAAGATATTTGAATGTAACAATGCCAAAATCATGAAGGCTCAACCCGTAAATATTACGATCACACCCCTCAGTAGCAATGTAAATTCCGAATGGCCTGATTACGCACCAACCATTAATGCTGATGAAACGCTGATGGTATTTACTACACGTAGACCCGAGGGCAACTCGAACGACCGCATAGCTGCGGATAACGAGTACTATGAAGAGATTTTTTATAGTCGAAAAGAAAATGGGGAATGGAGTCCAGCCAAAACTTTACCAGGGGCTCTCAATAACAATTATCACAATGCAAGTGTAAACCTTTCACCGGATGGTAAAGAAATGCTTTTGTACTATGATTCAAACGGTGGCGATATACTGAGCTCCTATTTAAAATCGGACGGCACATGGACGGAGCCTAGATCGATAGAGATTAACTCAGAATACATCGAGAATTCTGCATCAATGACTGCAGATGGTCAAAAAATGTTTTTCACCAGTAATCGTCCGGGTGGCTTTGGAGGCACTGATATTTATATGTGCACCAAAGATTCAAAGGGCCATTGGGTTGATCCTCAAAATTTAGGCAGACTCGTTAATACCGATTTGGATGAAGACGGAGTATTTATTTCAGCCAACGGTAAGAGTCTTTACTTCAGTTCAAACGGCCATGCTGGCATGGGCGATCTTGATATTTATCGTAGTATTTATAATGATGAAAAAGATAGCTGGGAGAAACCAATCAACATGGGCTATCCCATTAACTCGGTTGAAAATGATATTTATATTGTGCTAACGCGTGATGAGGACTTTGCCTATATCTCATCTGTCAGGCAAGAAGGTGTTGGTGAACAAGATATTTATAGAATTGATATTCACAATTGGGTTGAACCCACGTACGCACAACCCGATTTTACTGATGCCGTTTTAGCTATGGAAGATGAAATGCCTGCCATCGCGCGACCAGCAGTTAAAGAATCGCCAGCCACGGATACACCAACATCTTTACAGTTTTCAGTATCTGTTGCTGAAGGAGATTCTCATAAGCCTCTTAACGCAACGGTAAAATTTTCTTCTGCACACGGAGAAGAAATTAATTTCAAAGAAAGTCAGGCTGGAACCTATCAAACCGAAATTAAGAATATTACCGGGCAATCTGTAAGGTATAAATTGTTGGTATCAAGTAATGATTACATTCCCTATTCATCCACTTATTATTTCTCTTCTTTACCAACACAAAATCCCACATTACGTGATACAATCTATTTAGATAAAATTGCTGTAAACTACAGAAGAACGCTAAATGTTTATTTCCCTCATGATAGCGATGTGCCTAAGTCCTTCGATGATATTTTATATCTCGAGCAGATTATGAAGACCGCCACCACAGTAAAAGTTGAAATCAGTGGTCATACCGATAACATGGGGTCTTACCCCTACAACGTAGGGCTTAGCAGAAGAAGAGCGGAAGCCGTAAAGAAACATCTTGTGAAGTCAGGCATTGATGAATCCCGTATCACGGTTGCCGGGTATGGACCTGACAAGCCAATTTCGGATAATAAAACCCGGGCCGGCCGTCAGCTAAACAGAAGAACGGAATTTACTATTATTGAAAAATAATGCCTGATAAAGTCAACTACCTATGAAACGTTGGCTAAAAGGCCTGCTAGCAGCAGGTGTTGTTATTATCCTTATACTTTTTTCGTTAGTAGGTAAAATTGATAGAACTCAGTTGCCGGATCAGCAATTTTATCAACAGATGACTAAAACTCTGAGTAATCTACAACCCACCCTTCACCCTGCTAGCCAACCCTTACGCGCAGGTTGGGGAAAAGTATCCATCACACCCTCTTACCCTATGCCCATGGCAGGATATCGCATGCGGCCAACGTTTGATGCTGTGCACGATTCTCTCTATGCACGAATTATAGGTATCAACAATGGTAGTATTTCCTGTTATTTCATCAGCCTCGATCTATTACTCTTCCCTCCTGCTATTAAGGAAATACTACAAAAAAAATTAGTGAAGGAATTTTCTGAAATGCCCTTTCTCTATTTAAGTGCCACGCATACACACAATGGTATTGGCGGTTGGCATAACAGTATCGTTGGAGAATTGGTGTTGGGAAACTATGATGAGGCATGGGTAAATAATGTTGCTGACGACCTGGTAGTTAAAATTAAACAGATTGAAAAATCAATGAAGCCTGCCCAAATGAGCTATTGGGAAGCAGATGCAAGTGAGTATGCCGAAAATCGATTGGTGCCTGGTGCACCCTATGATGGATTTCTGAGAGGAATACAATTACTTAGAGAGGATAGTAGCCAGGCTCAATTAATAACCTATAGCGCACACGCCACCAGTATTAGTAAAAAAAGTAAAAGTCTTTCGGGTGATTATCCGGCAACACTAATAAAAAAATTGGAAAGGGAAAATTCCTTTGGCCTGTTTATGGCAGGTATGGTTGGCAGTCACCGATTAGCCGGATTGAAAGAACAAGAATTTGAATTAGTAGAAAAAGCGGGCGAGGTATTGTATCAAAAAATAAAAAATACAACCTACGATCAGCTTCTAGATTCCATTGAGATTAAAAGCGCCCATATCCCTATTCAATTTGGTCCCGCACAATTACGAATTACCAAAAATATCAAATTGCGCAATTGGGCTTTCTCATGGTTATTAAATCCGTTACAAGGCGAACTTACCTTCCTTCAATTGGGTAACTTAATATTTATTGGCACTCCGTGCGATTTCTCAGGCGAAATTTATGTAAACAA
This sequence comes from Cyclobacteriaceae bacterium, assembly GCA_018063305.1. Classification (GTDB taxonomy): domain Bacteria; phylum Bacteroidota; class Bacteroidia; order Cytophagales; family Cyclobacteriaceae; genus ELB16-189. The sequence goes on along the minus strand of JAGPBO010000069.1, from coordinate 3,117 downwards.
AAAACTTAATGACCTTGCCATGGCAAGCGAAAAGAAGCTAATCATTACCAGCTTTAATGGCAATTATGCGGGGTACATCACGGAAGATGAACATTACGATAAAATTAATAAAGAGGAAGTAATGGCCTTAAATTGGGTTGGGCCCTATTATGGAAATTATTTCAGTGAAATGATTTCTACGCTAATCAAAAAATAAACTTGAGGAGCGTTAAGCTGTAAATTCATTTTAACATTAAGGTAGTTAAGAGATTAAGATCTTGGCTTGCGATCAGGACGTTTACCCTGCCATTGCTTTTTCTTGTTCCCTGAATTACTGTTACTTCTGTTTCCCTGCCCTTGGCTACTGGTTTTCGCTTCTGGCGTATAAGCAGGGCCTGCTCCTAATTCTATGGGTAGCGGCATTTTAGGCACTTCTTTTCCAATTAGACTTTCTATTCTAAAAAATTTACGTTGGTCAAGCTGATTGATAAAGGTAATAGCTGTACCTGTTGATGCTGCACGCGCTGTTCGCCCAATGCGGTGAATGTAATCTTCTGGATCAGGGGGCACATCAAAGTTGATTACCAGATCAATTCCTTCCACGTCAATACCTCGCGAAAGAACATCGGTACCAATTAGAATAGATAATTGTTTGTTTTTAAATTCGCGTAGCACATGTTCCCGCTCAGTTTGTTCAAGATCAGAGTGAATTGCTTTTGCTTTGAGACCTAAGCGATTCAGATTTCGATCTAGTTTCTTAACGTTTTCTTTCGTTGACGCAAAAATCAATACACTGTTAAAGGCCTTATCCTTTAAAATCAGATCAATTAACTTTTCCTTTTGCTCGTTATGTACTACATAAGCCTGTTGTAAAATTCCTTCGGCCGGTTTGGAAAGCGCTATATTAATCTCAACTGGGTTTTGTAAAATACGATTCGCTAACGCACGAATCTTGGGTGGCATAGTAGCGGAGAAAAATAATGTTTGTCGCTTGGCTGGTAGTTCCTTTATGATCCGGATGATGTCTTCATAAAATCCCATGTCGAGCATGCGGTCGGCTTCATCAAGAACAAGATGTTCTACGTGATCGAATTTTATAGTACCCATCGCGATTTGTGCAATCAAACGCCCCGGGGTTGCAATAATAATATCCACACCACCTTCCATGGCACGTTTTTGCTGATCCCACGTAGCCCCATCACCACCTCCATAGATAGCGATCGAACTCACTCCCAAAAAATAAGAAAAGCCTTCAATCTGTTGATCAATTTGCTGGGCCAATTCGCGCGTTGGCGCAATAATAACGGTGTTCAGATGTCGCTTTTCTGAACTAACAATGTTGTTTAAAATAGGTAGTACATAGGCTGCCGTTTTTCCCGTACCCGTCTGCGCACAGGCGATCAAATCTTTTTTGTCCAGTATAACTGGAATTGCCTGTACTTGAATGGGGGTTGGTTTTGAGAAACCCATGGCATCCAATCCGTCAACTAAGCGGGGATTGAAGCTAAAATCGTGAAATGTCAAAATGTATCTTATTAAGTCTAAAAAGTATGGTTCAAACCATAAACGATTGTGCAAGGTACAATAAGTTATCAAACTTTTTTATCAGATATCCAAGTCATAAACATGAACACTTCATAGGATTTAAGTTAACCTTACCTTGTATCAGTTCTCTATTGAGAATATAAATGGCGTGGAAGAAATAAAGGCGAATGTATTCCGTAAAAATATTTTGGTTCATCAATCCGATATTGATGAACTAGGGCACGTAAATAATGTTGTGTATCTCGGCTGGGCACAGGAAGTAGCAGCTGCACATTGGGATGTTTTAGCAACACCCGAAATAAAACAGATGAATGTATGGGTAGTGCTTAGGCATGAAATCGACTACCTGGGTGCAGCCTTTGAAAATGATCAACTGGTTGCCAACACCTGGGTAGGCGAAACTACAGGACCACGCTCCATTCGGCATGTTGAAATCACCAATTCTAAAACTGGAAAAACGCTGGTTAAAGCGAAGACAACCTGGTGTATGTTGGATAACACTTCCATGAAACCCAAGCGGATTGATGAATCTGTTTTGAAGATTTTAACGGGTGCCGTTAAAAATTAGGCTAACTGTTTTATCGTCTTTTCTAATAAAGCCTTCGTAGCGAGTATACCTTCATGTTCGCCAAGATTAAGCCCCTCAAATTCAATTCCGATATGCCCTTGAAAGCCGGCCTCTTTTACAAGTTGTAACATCCGTACATAATCAATTCGGGTTTCTTCTCCTTGTTCATTGAATTCATAGGATTTCGCACTTACCCCTTTGGCATAGGGAAGCATTTCAGAAACTCCCTGATATCGATCGTAAACTTCCAGACATTCCCCTTGTGTGGTTCCCCACTTGGCAGCCAAACACCAGTTACCAAAATCGGGCAGCGTACCACAGTTTGGTTTATTAACCTGTTTCATTATTCCGGCCATCCACTTTCCATCCGAACTATACAAACCATGATTTTCAAGCACTACATTAATGGAAGCCTTTGAAGCATATTCACAAAGTTCACTCATCGAATCAATCATGGCTTTCTGCACATCCTCTTTTGATCCCTCACCAAAAGCATTTACCCGAATGGAGTGGCAACCCAACAAGGCAGCGGCATTTACCCATTTATAATGATTCTCTACAGATAGCTTGCGTTGGGTTGCATCCGGATTTCCCAAATCTCCCTCGTTATCTACCATAATCAACAAGCTTTGAACCCCATTTTCCTTCGCTGATAACTTAAGTTGATTCCAGAATTTTTCATCATTAACGTGGTCACGATAAAATCCATTCACATACTCAACCGCATTCACATCATATTTCTGCTTGGCCAGCGCAGGGAAATCTGCAGCTTTCAAAGTGCCTGCCTCTAAGGCTCTGTGAATAGACCATTGAGCAAGCGAGATTTTTAAACCTGAAGAGTTACTCATCGTAGATTCAGATGATTTAGGATTGCAAGATGCAAACCAAGGCAGTTGTAAAAGTGTTGCTCCAACGGCTAATTGTTTGATAAACTCTCTCCGATCATTCATAATAATGCAATTATACTAAAGTCAATTATTTTAAAGTTCTGAGATTATCCCAATCCAGGTGATAAAATCGAAAAG
>JAGPBO010000068.1 GCA_018063305.1 Cyclobacteriaceae bacterium | reverse complement strand
CCGCTAAAGGAAATTGACAAGGCTAAAATTGATAAGGCCATGGTATTTCCGATTGAACATGGGGTAAATTTTTCTGGACGATTCTTAAATGAAAATAAAAAACCTGAGAAGGCAGTTCTGACGGTTTTACAGTTTAACCCAAATAGATTTTTCATGACTCAATCCGATAGTGCCGGTATTTTTTCCGTAAATGGTTTATACTTTTATGATTCGGCATCATTTTCGGTTCAGTCAAGTCGTGGTAAAACGGAGATGTATGGAAGTGCAAAATTAATTGAACGCAAACCGGCACCAATTGAGTTTAACATTATTGAGCCTCAGTTAGAAGTTATCAACACAGAAAGCCCCCAACGGATTTTGTCTGGGTATGAAAATCCTAAAGATGCGAGAATGTTAAAAGAAGTGGTCATCAAGGCATCCAAAGAATTGGAAGAACACACGTTAGATTACCGCATCAAGCGACCATATGGTAAGCCGGATTACGTTCTCAAAAAAAAGGATATAAATGCAAGTTATGGGAATTTATTGCTGGCTCTGCAAGGAAGATTTCCTGGGTTGATTGTGCGCCAGGTGAATAATCCGGGCGAGGGAACCAAATGGGTAGTTTACCTTCAGCGAGCGATATCAATTGCCCTCCCTGCGGAGGTCATTGTTACTGTTAACGATGTCTTAACAGCTGGGAGTCCAGCTTCAATTCTTGAATCCATCAATCCTGATATGGTTGAGTCTGTAGAACTTATGACTAGAATTAATGTGCTTTACGGATCTGTTGGAGGAAATGGTATTCTTGCTATTTATACCAAAAATGATTTTGAGGAAGTTGAGAAAAAGGAAAACATTCCATTGGTGCACGTTCCCGGTTATAACAGAGCACGAAAATTCATGGCTCCGGATTATAGTCAGCCAAATGCTGATTCTGACAAGGTCGATTACCGTTCAACTATTTATTGGAATCCGGAGGTCTTGATGGACGAGAAAAAAGGTAATGCAACGGTATCTTTTTTTGCAGCTGATCTGCCGGGCAAGTATATGGCTGTACTCGAAGGAGTTACGTATAATGGCCAACCAGTTCGAGGTGTTTATTTTATTAAAGTAAAGGATTGATTATTTTTTGTGATTACTTCCTCCGGATTGTACACCCCGCTACTCGCTCAATAGCAACATCAACTTTTTGTCCGGCTAGTAATTTCTCGAGGGCATCTTTTAAAAAGTTTTGGCGCACATCGCTGGCAGTTTGTGGGTTGTCATCAATAGCGCCACTATAAACAATTGTAAATTTTCCGCCAGCCGTAGATAATAGAAAGACTTCAGGAGTTTTCTGGGCTCCGAAAATTTCCATGATTTTTTGGTCTTTGTCGGCTAAATAGGGGATAGGCAAATCACTATAATGGATGGCCATTTGAGCTACATTTTCTTCAGCCTCCTGATTTGAATTAATAAATAGAAATTGAATTTTACCTGAATAGGAATTAACCAATCCCTTTAATCGGTCTTTATAATAATTATCGAACGGGCATTCGTGGCTGGTGAACACAACAGCTATACCTACCAAAGATTTGTATTGACTAAGAGAAGCTGTCTTTCCATCTTTTACATTAGTAAGAGAAAAGTCTTTAATCTCTTTTTGTGCATTTGCGGCCAAGGTTACCAGCAACAAAACAACAAGCCCTAGTTTTTTCATATACTAAAGTTAACCAGATTTTATTAAAAATTTAAAAGGCCGGCAGCTGCACGTTTGTATAAACCATAACATAGTCGGGTTGCACGCTATAAGTTAAAGCCATTTCGCGGCTGTTGCCATTGGCAATTATTTTGCCCCTTAAATCGCCACTACGCTTTAATTCAAAGGGCTCAATCAATAAATGATCCGCAAAGTGTAACCCTCGCTTTCCATACGATTTATACAACGCTTCTTTGCTGCACCAATAGATGCAATGTTTAACTATATCGGTACCTGCATCTGTTAATTCAACAGCCGATAATACACGGTGGGCAATGTTTAATAATTTTGGCTTAGGCTGCTCCAGGTCAATACCAACCGCACAGATTGGGTCAATTTGAGCTGCCACATACGGGTAAGAGTGGGATAAAGAAATGTGATGAGTATGGCGTTTTAAAAAGGGTTTCCCGAATTCATCCTTTTCCAAACCATAAAAGTCAAGGCCACAATTTTCAACTAAGGCTTTAATTAGTGCCCGTCCGGCAAGCCACTCCAGTCTTTTGGTATTACTGACAATCGAAGGATCAACCGCTACTTTTGAAATTTCAGAAAGCTCCTGTTCCGCCTCTGTAATAAACCAAAGCCCCCAGCCGCTCTGTTTACTTGACATTTGTGTTTTTAGTAGCGGCATTGGTTTCTTTCGCTTATTAATTCAATTTTGTCTTTCAATCTCTGAAATCATCTAAGTAGCAGAATCGATGTCAGCAATAAAGGTAGAAAAACTTCATACACTAACAGGACACCGCGATTGCGTTTATACCGTGGTTCCCTCTGATTTTTCAAATATTTTTTTCTCTGGCGGAGGCGATGGTATGATCGTAAAGTGGGATTTATCTAATCCTGCCGAAGGTGAATTGATTGCCCGATTGCCAAATTCAATTTATTCGCTTTGCGCTATACCTAATTCTAACCTATTGATTGCTGGTCATAATTACGAAGGCATTCACATGTTGGATTGGAAGGAAAAGAAAGAAGTTGCATCCCTGCAAATGACGAAAGGAGCTATTTTCGATATTCAATATTTTGAGAATGACCTACTGATTGCTACCGGAGAAGGGGCACTGGTTATCGTTGATTTGGAAAATAGGGTGATTAAAAGGAAACTCGCCCTCTCCCAAAGGAGCGCCCGCGTTTTGGCTGTAAATCCCATTCAGAATGAAGTGGCGATTGGGTTTAGTGACAATGCAATTCGTATTTACTCATTACTTGATTATACGTTGAAGTATGAATTTGAGGCACACCGAAATTCTGTTTTTACACTTAGTTACACGCATGATTATAAATTCTTAATCAGCGGCTCGCGTGATGCACGTTTAAAAGCCTGGCAGGTTGACTCGGGATACAAACAAACAAACGAGGTGGCCGCTCATCTTTTTGCCATCAATCATATTGCCTTTAGCCCTTCCGGGGAATATTTTGCCACGGCCAGTATGGATAAATCGATAAAAATCTGGAAGGCGGACGAACTAAAGTTGCTAAAAGTAATTGATAAGGGAAGGCATGCCGGCCACGGTACTTCCGTTAATAAATTAGTTTGGACAGATTTTAAAAATCAGTTGGTAAGTGCCAGTGATGACCGCACTATTTCTGTGTGGGATTTGAGGTTTGATAGCTAGTTATCGTATTAATCAGCTAAGAATCAGTTGCTTTTGAAACTGAATCGTGGGAAATTTCACATAAATTCATACATTTGGCTGTGGATTAACGTTATACAGCTAAATCGTTAAGAATTAACTGTACTATTTTTTAGGCTTACTTATTTTTTAAACTTCAATTTTAACCACGCCAATTATGAAAATTACACCGCTGGAAATCCGACAGAAGGCTTTCGAAAGAGTTTTACGAGGTTATGACAAAGACGAGGTCAATGCATTTTTGCAAACACTTTCGCAGGAATGGGAGCGTTCGCTGGATGAGACGAAAGAAATAAGAATAAAACTCGAAGCGACAGAGCGCGAAGTTTCCAAGTTGCGCGAGGTGGAGAGCTCGTTGTTCAAAACTTTAAAAACAGCGGAAGACACAGGAGCCAATGTAATAGGGCAGGCAAATAAAACAGCCGAATTGATTTTGCGTGAGAATCAAATGAACGCTGATGGTATCCTTAATGAAGCAAAAACAAAAGCAAAAAATACAATTGAAGAGGCCGAGATGATCTCCAAGCAAATGTTGGCCGAGATGGAGGACAGACTTAAATCATTAGGTCAGCATTATAAAACATTGGAACTGCATCGCGATAATTTGTTATCGGATTTGAAAAGAACGGCTGGAGAAACGATTGATCGTGTTGAACGCGCTAAAACCGCTGCCCATGATTTTGATCCCGATCAGCATTTAGCACTGGCTAAGCGCGAAAGTAGAAAAGCACTCTTTCCTAATGCGACTATCGAAACGGAAGTAACGGCATCGGTACCTGAGCCAGTTCTAACACCTATGCCTGTTAAGTCCATGCTTACCGAAGAACCCAGGATGCAGCGATCTTTCTTTGACGACATTCAATGACCGGTAAAGTAGCACTGGAGGGTTTGGAGTTCCATGCCTATCATGGGGTTTATCCCTATGAACGCTCTTCAGGAAATAAATTTGAGGTGGATGTGATTGTAGAAACTGAGTTTTTGGATTCTGCTTTTCAGGATGATCTCTCCGGCACAATCAACTACGAAGTTCTCTATGCCATCGTGAAAGAGGAGATGGCCAAACCTTCGAAGCTATTGGAAACCGTAGGCCATGCCATTGCTAAACAAGCGCTCAATACGTTTAAAGAAGCTAAAACCGTAGAAGTACAAATTTCAAAATTCAACCCTCCGATTGGCGGAGTTTGTAAAAAAGCAACCGTTACGGTTAATCAAATCAAGGGTTAAAGACTGTATGCGGTTGTGTAGTGTGATTTTCTCTTCACACGTTGATTTTAAATTTTATTAACTGGGCTCAATAAATTTTTGCTGATCGGCAAACATAAAGCCACGGGCATCAGAACCTTCATAAAAATCAACCTCTTTGCCTAACAGGTACATCGTGTGTTTTTTATCAATGTGAAGCGTGATGCCCTCCAACGCGTAGGTAAGGTCTGTAGATTTTTGTTTATCAAATCCAATAATTAGAGATACTCCGCCACAACCGCCACCACCGCGCACGCCAACTCGAAGTCCGTATTCGGCAGGAATATTCTTTGTTGCCATAATCTTGCGAACTTCTTCAGCGGCACGAGCCGTTAAGCCAACAGGTTTAATATTATCAAACATCCTCGTTTTATTGGTCGTAAGACTACCAAAAATACCTAAAATTTAAACACCTTTGATCTTCATTTAATTCCTATGGAAGCACTTATTGAATTTGGTAAAATAATTATCCCGGCTACGCTGGTGCTATACGCGGTTTATCTTACCGTACGAACCTTTATTCTAAAAGAAATTGAACTAAAGAGATTGGAGGTACGCAGCCGAAGCATTGAAACCATCCTGCCAGCCCGTTTGCAGGCCTATGAACGCATGACTTTATTTTTGGAAAGAATTGCTCCGCAGAATTTGCTTATCAGACTGAATAATCCCGGTTTTTCTGCACGCGATTTTCACAAAGTTGTATTAGACGAAATTCGAAATGAATACAATCACAACGTATCGCAACAGGTGTACATGGGCGAAGACGTGTGGAGTCAAATTCGCAATGCAAAGGAAGATTTGGTTATTGTAGTGAATGAAGCCGCCTCCACTCTTGCCCCGGAAGCAACCAGCATGGATTTATCAAAAAAGATTTTTGAAATGGTGATGGAGAAGAAGGTGGATTTAATCAGTTACGCACTTACCGAGTTGAAGAAAGAAATTCAACAAACTTTTTAAATGGCACGCATCGCGCTGATAGCTGGCTCTACGGGTTTAATTGGTAGTCAATTGTTAACCTTACTGCTGGAATCATCTGAATACAATAAGGTAATTGCACTCAGCCGAAAGCCCCTAAACCTGAATCATCCCAAGCTGGAGAATGTCATATTAACCGTTGATCAGTTAGATCATTTGGCTGCCATAAAGGCCGATGATGTTTTTTGTTGTTTAGGAACGACCATCAAACAAGCTAAAAGTAAAGAAGCCTTTCGTAAAGTAGATTTTGATTACCCCGTTGAGCTTGCCAAAAGGCTTAAGCAGAATGGGGCAAAACAATTCCTGCTAGTATCGGCCCTGGGGGCAAACAAGAACTCCAGTATTTTTTATAATCAGGTAAAAGGTGAAGTGGAGGAAGCGATTAAGCAAGCGGAGTTTGCTTCCTTTCATATTTTCAGACCTTCATTATTGGTAGGCGATCGTAAAGAAGCGCGTACTGGTGAGGAAGCCGCTAAAGTGTTCTATCGGTTTTTTGGTTTTCTAATCCCCAAAAAATACAAAGGGATTGAATCAATTAAAGTGGCGCGCGCTATGCAAACGCTTGCCAAAGAAAATAGATCAGGAATATTTTTTCATGAATCTGAGGCTATGCAGAAGTATTGAACGATGAAAGGTTTGCTTACGGCAATTTGTTTATTTGTTTCTACACTTGGATTTACTCAACGCAATATCGTTACTGGTATAATCACCGATTCAGAAACCAATGAGCCGGTGGCTTTCGCTAATGTATTCTTTGCCAATACAAGAATTGGTACAAGTAGTGATGCTGATGGAAAGTTTGAACTAAGTGGTTTTCCGTCTGGGAAATATGATTTAACAGTTGCGTTTGTTGGATACAGCACCTATCAGCAACCGCTTGAGTTTGATGACACTGGTTTTCGGTTAGAGATAAAACTCACACAAAATGAAATCACACTGAATGAAGTTCTTATAAAAGAGGATACAACAGGCTGGGCTAGTAATTTCGAAATATTTAAAAAACATTTTATTGGGGTGACAGAAAATGCAAGTCGGTGTAAAATCCTTAATCCAAAGAATATTCATTTATACTATGATTCGAAGACTAACGTATTAGTGGCTCATGCAAAAGAACCTATTCAAATTGAGAATCTAGCGTTGGGATTTAAAATTGATTATTACCTATACTCATTTGAAATTAATTTTAGATCGGGAAGTTTGATTTATACAGGTGTCCCTTTATTTCAAAATTTGGTAACCGAAAAGAAATCAACGAAGAATCGATGGCACAGAGAAAGACGCAGAGCTTACAACGGCTCAATGTCTCACTTTATAAAGGCGTTGCGATCGGACTCATTGCTGCAACAGGGTTTTGAAGTGAGAAAATATTTTAAGATTCCCAATCCAGAACGTCCCTCGAAAGAAATCTTAAATGCTAAGATCAGTGCCTTGCGTGCAAGTCAACAGGAAGGATCAGGAAAAAGTAAAAGTGATAGTTTAAACTATTTTTTGAATTTAAGTTCAAAACCAGAACGGATTGATAGTTTGGGAAAGGTTTTGCTAACAGGATCCGAAATAGTAAATTCCGAACATGAGGTTGAGTACCAGGGCATGCTTAAAATTGATTATAGAAAAGAGTATGAGGAGGTTGGCTATCTTAGGCTTGCTGGGCGTACTACCATTAAATGGCAAACTTCAATTTTGTATTTTTTAGCACCTAATCTTAAGCTTTATGAAAACGGATACTATGAAGACTACCGCACTATTTTTGTAGAGAATTATTGGGCATGGTCTGAGAAAATGGCTGATATGCTCCCATTGGATTATCAACCTGAAACAACTAAAAAGAAAACAAAATGATAGCCGTTATTCAACGCGTAACCAATGCTTCCGTGGAAATGGATGTAAGGATAAAAGCTCAAATTCAAACTGGGTTGTTGGCGTTGGTGGGTATTGAAGAGGCCGATGATGCCGAAGATATTGAGTGGCTGGCAGGTAAGATTGTTAACCTTCGCATCTTTAATGATGATCAGGGCGTGATGAATGTGAGTGTGAAGGATATCCAGGGTGAAATTATTTTAGTCAGTCAGTTCACGTTGCAGGCAAGTACTAAAAAAGGCAATCGGCCAAGTTATTTAAAGGCAGCACGGCCTGAGATTGCTATACCCATTTACGAAAAGTTTATTGCAGCGGTAACAACTCAATTGGGCAAGCCTGTACAAACCGGAGAGTTTGGTGCTGATATGAAGGTGAGCCTCGTTAATGATGGCCCCGTTACTATTGTGATTGATACCAAGAATAAGATGTAACTAGTTACTGGTTACCGAATTCTTGCGACTAGATTTCCAGAGACCAGGATCAAGCATCCAAGAACTAAAGAATCGCTAGCCCAATTAATATCACGTTGGCAATTACATAGAGCGCGACAACCCAACGGGACCCAATGCGGTTATAGCGGATGGAGGCCTCCTTATTTCCATTGTCATGTTGCCTTAGCGCAACGGCAGAGACTACCAGCGTTGCAAAAATGGCAAGAAAGGTAAGTGTGTGGAGTGAATCCACAAGCGTGAAGGCCGATGTTTCTGGTAGTATCGAATCGATGATATACTTATTACCCACCGTGGCAAATAATCCACCAACAGGCAAACCAAATCGGGGTTCAAGTTCTTCAACCTTGATGGTGAAACTTATAATCGAAATTAAAAAGGCAATGTACATGCCGATGAAAATTTTCATGAATAGCCCCCAGGCACTGCGTTCAATATCCATCTCGATAAGAAAGGCTGAAAAATTTTGAAGACTTTTTGAGGGACGCTGATCTCCAAATCCGGTTTCATAATCATTTTTGATATTGGAAACTTTAAAGTTCTTGATGTTCCAGCCATCCAGGGCATCGTCTTTATCATAGGTGCTTCCAATCACATCGGGTTTAAAGACAAGGGTTTGATTATCGAATAACGAATTTTCAATTTGTACGCTCAAGTGTTGTTCATCAAATGGAAAGTCTGCCACCTTCCAGCTTTCTTTCATGGTGGCTTTCATTTTCATAATGGCCCATGCTTTTCCATTTAAGCTATCCAGAATAATTTCAGGGGTGTCGATGGACTTGGCATTGATAATATCCAATTGTGTACTAAAATCAAAATCGGGATTTTTGTATAGAAACCACAACCAGAATCGCATGGTATATTCCTTATCCCGAAAATTGATGTCGTGAACGCTTATCACGTAAGCTCCCACATTTACGGTATCCGGCTGCGCTTGGGTGAAGGTTAATCCAGAAAGGAGAAGCAGCAGCGTTAACGTTATCTTCATAGAATTAGCTTAGACTGTCAAAGTAACAAAGTTTCCAGGTATCAAAAATAAACTCCCAAATTATGCAATAGAAATTGCTATTGCATAATTGAAGAATGAAAATCAACGACTTATAGAACAAAATTAAAAACCAAGCTGGTGATTTTCATTGTCAGGTCATGATGCTTCGGTCATGATCCTGATAGAATCATCAGGGGTTTAACCTTGACGATCCTGACGGTAAACGTCAGGATCGTCAACCCTTCGGGCAGATTATGCATTCCTAATGCATAATCTGGGATAAATATAGGATGGGTCCTTGTTCTTAGTTAAGTCTTAATATTTGAGATTTACTTTTTCGTCTTTTGGTTTTTCTTTTGCCTTCTTCACATAAGTATCTAGCCAGGTATCCATTTCCCAAAGTGTATGTAAAATACTTTCTTTAGCCGCATATCCATGGCTTTCGTACGGCAGCACTACATAACGTGCCGTGCCACCATGTCCTTTAATGGCATTATAAAATCTTTCTGTTTGGATAGGAAACGTTCCCGAATTATTATCGGCCTCTCCATGAATAAACAATATTGGTTCTTTGAGTTTATCGGCATACGAGAAGGGCGACATCTGGTAGTACACTTCCGGTGCTTGCCAATAGGTTCGCTCTTCGGCCTGAAAACCAAAGGGGGTAAGGGTTCTGTTATAAGCACCACTACGCGCAATGCCGGCTCTAAAAATATCAGAGTGCGCGAGTAGGTTGGCTGTCATAAACGCCCCATAAGAATGCCCGCCTACACCGACACGCGTTGGATCGAGTACACCTAAGGATGCGGCATAATCAACTACGGCCTGTGCACTGGCAACCAATTGCTTCACATAGGTATCGTTGGGTTCCTGATCGCCTTCACCAATAATGGGCATAGAGGCATTGTCTAATACCGCATAGCCACGCATTACCCAATAAATCGGACCGCTCCAACTCAATCTGGTAAATGTATAAGGCGAACCTTTTATTTGTCCGGCCGCATCGGCAGATTTAAACTCACGCGGATAGGCCCATACAAATCCCGGTAACGGACCAGATTCTTTTTTATAGCCAGGAGGTAAGTATAAATCGGCAGTAAGTTCTACCCCATCGGCTCGTTTGTATTTCAATACTTGCTTTTTTACATCCTTAATTTGTGGATAGGGATGAGGAAAGGAAGTAATAGCAACTACTTTACCTGAGCCAAGAGTGCGCGAATAGTAATTAGGATTTTCAGTATTCGATTCGCGTGAAGTAACAAAGGTTCCTTTTTTTGAATCAAGAAAAGTAATAAAGTATTCATAGTACGGGGCAACACATTGCCATTGCCGCGTTTTCTTTAATGAAGTTAAATCCATCTTATCTACAAAGGGCATATCCCCGGAAGGAGAAGAGCCCGAACCACTTAAAAAAACATTATTCTCTTTAATGAGAATAGTATTAAGGCCAAACTGATTAGCCTCCGTAATTACGTTGCCCGGATTGTTGTAACCATCATCATAGTCGCGGTCGAACAATGTTTTCTTTTGTCCGGTGGCCGGATTAACTTGGTACACGCGTTCCTTGCGATCGCTTACCCACCGTTCATAAACCCAGGCAACATTATCGTTACCCCACACCATACGACTATATCGCAAAGGCAAAGCAAGCAGTTCTTTCGCATTGCTAGTAAAGGGATAATCTTGTGTAAAAACTTTATCGCGAATGTCGGCTTTCATTTTTGGATCGCCTCCATCTTGCGCAAGCACCCAAACCAGCGTGGCGGGTTTATCGGCTCGCCAACTATGCCCACGGGGTTCACGTTGTGTTGCGTTAAATCCAGTGGGTATATAATCCAGTAAGGGTATGCGTGCAATCTCTTTCACCAACTTTCCATTGAGATCAATGACGTTTACAATTTTTGGGAAGAGATAAACAGGCACCAGATAGGAGTATGGGTGTTGAACAATTTCAGTAAGCACCAGTTTGCCATCTGGGGATGGGGTAAAATCAGAATGAATAGCAGCGGGACTTAATGTTGTTTCAGTTGCTGTGATTACATTTTTCAAAACCAGATCGGATTGTGTGTAATAATCAAAGGCGGCTTCATCATACCTGTTTTTTAGAAGGTCCTGGTAAGTTCGTGAAGGCGCCTTTTTGCCTAGATTCTCTTCCACGGTAGGTCCCTGCGGCACTCTTGATTTTTCAGGAAGAGGCTTTAACCCGTTAGGAACAGCCGTAAAAAGAATCTGGTGTGAGTCGGATAGCCAGGTGTAGCCACCCATGGCGGCATTTAATTTTCGATCTGTAAGTTTTGATGCAGTTAAGGTAGCCACATCAATCATCCACAATTCAATTTTAATGGCATCTGTTTGAAGAAAGCAAATTCGTTTACTATCTGGCGAAAAAGTAATGCTGCTTGCAGTAAGTGGTGTGGGAAGATTTTTTATCTCCAACTCCTGATTATCGCTTAACCGCTTAGCCTTTATTCCAATCGTATAATTGCTTCGGCTGGGGCCAAAGTTTTCTGGATTAATACGTAACCCGCCAATGCGAAGTTCGGGTCGGGATAACTGTTCAATCGTTGGAAAATCAGAACGTTCCAGCAGCAACATCCACTGTTTATCTGGCGAAAAGGAAACGAAGGGGGTTAAGGGTGCCTCCAGCAGTTTAGCAATTTCTTCTGGCGGCCGTTGATAGGAAAGATTTTCCTGACCGTTTACAAGTACAGAAATAGAAATAAATACTAAAACGAGTAGCTTTTTCATAACAATGAATTTTATTGAAAAGTAATTTACCAGTTTAAATCAAACCTGTAACTTTTATTTTATTGAATGCTGAATTTTATTGTTGATTGGTTAAAATAAGTCAGAATCTTGCATTAATTTCGAACCACTCAAATTTCATCGCTATGCTTGATTTACTTCTGTTAACACACTCTGTTCTTCGCTACTTTGTTCTGATTTTTTTGTTGGTAGTAATCGTTCGGTCTTTTTCGGGGTGGCAAAAGAACGCTGGCTTTACGGGATTGGACGATAAGATGAGTCTTTGGCTTTTTATTCTCACGCATACCCAGTTGCTGATTGGCTTGACCTTATACTTTGTTAGTCCAAGGGTAATCTTTAGTGGAGCTTCTATGAAAGATGCCATAGACCGCTACTGGCTGGTTGAGCATAACACCATGATGCTGATCGCTATTGTGTTTATTACGATAGCTCGCATTTCTGCTAAAAAGATGGCCGATGCTGTTGCCAAGCACAAGCGACTATTTATTTTCAATACAATCGCCCTTATTATCATTGTGGCAGCTATCGCTATGAGTGGCCGGGGATTTTTTAGTTTGCCAGAATAGATTCGAGTATAGATCATACTTAATAGACGTGCCATACAGGCATGGTTTTGGTTATATTTTAACTCAGATTATGTGGATTAGGAATGCATAGCCTGCCCGAAGAGTTGACGATTCTGACGTTAATGTCAGGATGCCAAGGTTAAACTCTCGGTTGAAAGTGTTAACTTTAACTATAAATTTTTTGTTGATGAAATACATTCTTACCCTGCTTTGTTGGTTAGTTGCTTCAGTTGTTTTTTCTCAAGAGATAAGTCCACGGTATGAGTTGGTGAAGATGAATGATAAAATCAACACGCTCTATCATCAGGTATCGCCTGTTATTTCTATAGATGGCACCAAACTCTATTATTTCGTTAGCAACCATCCGCAAAACACGTATGGTAAAGAAAATAGTCAGGACATCTGGGTTTCTACGCTGGATGATAAAGGGGTTTGGTCGGAAGGAAAACGAATGGGTCCACCCTTAAATGATAACCGATATAATCAGGTATTCAATGTAATGCCCGATGGTTCACTTTTAATTCGGGGCGGCCGCGCAAAAAACTCAAAAGGTTTTTCTCTGGTTAGCCCGGATGGTCGTGTAAATCAATTGGGCATTCCCAGTTTCTCCGATATGGATAAAGGTATTTTTAATGGTGCCAGTATTTCATCAGACGGTCAACATCTGATTCTCTATTTTTCGGAGAAACAAGGTGACAAATTTAGCGACCTCTATTTGTCTAATCAGCAAAACGGGCAATGGACTGTTCCTGTGAAACTAAAGATCAGTTCTGCGGCTGATGACTATAGCCCGTTTATATCACCCGATCAAAAGACCTTATATTTTTCAAGCGATCGATATTCGAAAGATAAAGTAGGAGGCACAGATATTTATAAATCCACCCGGCTGGACGATAGTTGGACGAACTGGTCAGAACCTGTAAACCTGGGTCGTTTAATCAATACTCCTGTTGGGGATGCTTATTTTTCGATAGACGCAAATGGAAATATCTTCACAGCACGTTCAGGCGCCCGTATAGATGGTGGCAATTTCGATCTCTTTATTTTAAAACCGCGTAATTTTAAAATACTTCTTACGGGTACCACCTATGATCAAAAAACCAAAGTACCGGTTCAGGCAGCCATCGAATTAAAAATGAAGGAACATGACCCTATTCATTTGCGTACAACCCCTGCTGGAAATTTTGAAACGTATGTGCCGGAGATAGAATCCTATTCGGTAACAGCCGCCTCGTCCGGGTATTTGCCTTTTAATCAAACCTACAAGGTTCCTCAAATCAAACACGACACAACCCTTCATGTCGATATCTATTTAAATACGATTGCCAGGCCCTTAGTTTTAAAAGGTGATTTAATCAATAAGAAGACAGATCAAAAGATTGCGGGTTCAAAAGTAAATATTGAGTATAAAGCAGATCGTACTGTACGATATCCCTTGTCCGCACCAGAAGGTTCGTATGAACAAACTATTTCGAGTTTGGGTTGGTATATATTTTCTGCTTCTGCTGATGGATATTTGAATGCCAGCGACAGTGTGGAGGTGGTGAGTGAGGAAATTACACCGGTGGTTAAAAATGTATACCTCACACCCATAGAGGTAGGGCTTACCGTAAGATTAAAGAATATCTATTTTGACTTTGACAAGACGACTTTGAAGTCAGAGTCTTTTGTCGAACTCGATAAAGTGGTTGATTTTTTAAAACGTAACTCCTCCGTCTCCATAGAAATATCCGGGCACACCGACAGCAAAGGCAGCGATAGCTATAATGAAAATCTTTCGCAAGGACGATCGCAAGCTGTGGTAGACTATCTGATTAGTCAGGGTATTGATTCATCGCGATTGGAAGCCCATGGTTATGGCGAATCAAAACCAATTGATTCCAACGATACCGAAGTAGGCCGTGCGAATAACCGAAGGGTAGAATTTACCGTTTTAAAAATTTAATCATCCTATTGATTCAAATTCCCGCTGGCAATTTTCACAGGTGTACATTTTTTTTTCTTCCATAAAAGGACTTACAAACATGGTAGTGAGGATGTTTTCAATGGCTTTGGGTTGACTTTTCTTTAAGGCCACCTTATTGGATTCACAAAATGGGCATTGCAATTTTTCCTGATCATTGTTTGTCTCCTCTTCCGTAAGGATGTCCCGTACCCGTTCGTGGTCGTTCGCAAAGATGTGTAGGCGCACCCCAGAGAATAGTTCATTTCGAAAAGGATACAGTCCTACAAAATGTTCCCCGGAAAGGAAGCAAGGAATACCATACGCATCTAATTTGGTTTTAACCAGATTAGCAGCCATCGCGGTGTCATACGAATCGAAAACAATAATTTGATCGGCCAGGTCACTCATAAAAGGAGGTAATCATACTTAAATAACAAAGAAGTCGGGTTAACACACCACTCTGTGAGAATATTTTTTTGAACTATCTTGTAACAACTTACTATAAGCATCGTCTTGCTTTTGAAACAATGAATCTCGAAACCTTTGAAAACCGGGTTCTACCGACTAAAAATAAGCTTTTTCGATTTGCTTTCCGCTTAGTGGGAAGTACAGAAGAAGCCAAAGACATTGTGCAGGAAGTAATGATCAAAGTATGGAACGGACGGGAGCAGATGGCCGAAGTGCAAAACATGGAAGCCTGGTGTATGCGCATCACTAAAAATCTCTCGCTCGACCGACTTCGCTCAAAGCAACGCAGAGTAACCGATCCGATTGAACAAGGCATGGAGATTAAAAATGAAGCACTAACCCCTCATGAGAGGACAGAAATTCATGAGAATATGCAACAACTAAACGAAATGATAGCCGCGTTGCCAGAGAAGCAGCGCCAGGTGATACACCTTCGCGATATTGAAGGGTATAGTTACAACGAAATTTGTGACATTTTGGAACTGGATATGAATCAGGTAAAGGTTAACTTATTCAGGGCACGCAATACAGTAAGAGAGAAATTTGTAAAAATCAATGCGTATGGACTCTAAGCATATAGAATCGTTGCTGGAGAAATACTGGAACTGTGAAACCACGTTGGAGGAAGAACAGCACCTTCGTGAATTCTTTAAGAATGAAGTTCCGGAATCAATGAAGGATGTAGCAGAAGTCTTTCGGTACTTTCATGCACAGCAAAAGCAGCAACTGAGCATTCATAATTTTGATTCGGCTATTACCAAAAAAATTCAGCAGGATAAGCCGAAGGGCAAAGTAGTTCAACTTATTACGAACTACAGTCGAATAGCTGCCGGTATTTTGGTTGTAATTGCAGCCACCTATTTTGTGCGACAGGAAGTACGCAAGGCCTACCCACCCGAAATAGCCGATACCTATAGTGACCCCAAGTTGGCACTGGAAGAAACCAAAAAGGCTTTTTTGATGATATCGAATGGATTTAACAGGGCTCAGAAGGAAGCAAGTAAGATAAAAGTGTTC
>JAGPBO010000278.1 GCA_018063305.1 Cyclobacteriaceae bacterium | reverse complement strand
TACACCTACGAAGCAGCTGCGAAAAGATTTCTGAGTCTTCAAACTGGATTTACTCGCAACGATTTTTACAGAGTCTAAAAAAAAAGGTTCTTGATAAATCTGAAATTATGCCTGAAATCGATAGTAATCCACTAAAAAATATAAAGACATTAATAGAGTTCGACAACACCTATACGGCTCCGTTACATGGCTACCGCGATGCATTCGATTATTATGAGCAGTGCAGTGCGATCCACTTTGTATCACATATTCAACGACCCACTCTGGTAGTTAATGCGCTGAACGATCCGTTCCTTAGTAAAGATTGTTATCCGGATGATAGGACTAACCCAACCTACATTGCATTTGAATATCCGGAACGAGGTGGACATGTTGGCTTCGCGCAATTCAATAGAAATGGTTTATATTGGTCCGAACTTAGAGCCTTACAATTTATCCAATCCTTATGATCGAACGGTATTCGATCCATGCGCCTGCAACACAACTAACAGAGCGATTTCAAATAGCGGAGCCTCTGGGATACAACCCGCGCTACAATGCTGCTCCCACCCAACTATTACCGGTAATAACACACGAAAGTCCAGAAGGATTCTCCTTTTTCTATTGGGGCTCAGCACCCCAATGGGCAAAAAATAAAACGCTGGCTGAAAGAATAATAAACACGCACGCTGAATTAATTCAGGATAAACCAGTATTCAAAAAAAAATTGATGCGATCACGTTGCATCATACCAGCTGATGGTTTTTATGCCTGGAAAAAAGTAGGAAAAAAGACATCGATCCCCTGGCGCTTCGTTTTAAAATCAAAAAAGATCGCATCCTTTGCTGGACTCTGGGAAGAATATGATGATGCGGAAGGACAGGCTTACCATACGTTTACCATCATTACCGTTTTAGCCAATGATACGGTCTCTCCGGTAACAGAAAGGATGCCTGTAATTTTTTCTCGTAAAGAAGAAGAGCTCTGGCTTAACAAAGATACAAAAGCGGAAACACTACTCGATCTGCTAAAACCATCTCCAGCAAATGAGTTGGAAGGATTTACAGTATCGAACGGTATTAACTCACCAACGTCAGAAAGTCCTTTACTGATCGTACCTACACCGGCCACCGATCAATTTGGTAATCTCACTTTATTTGATTGAAGGTTCGTAAATCAATATCCGGTTATCCATACCATTCAACTTGAGGATATTTTGTTTAAGTGACTTAAGATCAACCTCACTGCCATTAACAATCACTTTAGAGGAATTTTTAATATCCACTAATAAATTCCATTCAGGTAAGTTTTGATGAATTGTGTACTCCTTATATTCCGAAGTTTTACGAATCGTTAAACTTAAAGCATTGTTACCCACCCGTACGTTTTCAATCGAAACGTTACCCCACATAGTGGGGAGCCGGGGTGAAATTGAAATAGTTTGCTCATAGGCCTTCGGTTGAATTCCGAAAAAATAATTGATTATGGGAACGGCAACTCCATAAATATTCCAGGCTTGCGTGATCATACCAAAATCGGGAGACACTTCGTACATAGAACCTGGCAAGGCGTAGCTGAAGGATTGATAAAGCTTTTTTATGTATCTGAGTGATTGATCGGGTGTTCCATATCGTGCTGATGCCACCGCTTGCACACCCGTAGGTAACGTCATCACCGCTCCGAGATACGAAAATGTTTTCTTTCTGGATTTAAGTACGGCACTATCCGGCTCCTCGGTTCGATCAATGCCCGTTACGTAAACGCCAAAGGGATTCTCATATTTGGTAGCCGATACAAGTGCGGCTTTCCCTTTATCAAAATCTGCTACACCCGTTTCCATAGGCGTATTGACAACCCAGTTGTGATAAATAACATACGGCTCGTGCCTACCTGAAGTATGATTTTTAAGATATGACTTTGTTGCCAGGAGTTCCTTAACTGCCCAAGGCTTTTGCAACGTATCCGCGCGTATAAGAGCAGCCTCTAAAATAGGCATTGCCTCTTCCCTACTTCCTCTAAAATCTCCAAACGACTTATCTTTTTCACTCCACCACTCAGCATTTATTTTAGATTTAAGTTCAGCCGCTTTTCTTTCATACTCAGTGGCAGCGTTTGTATCGTCCATTATCCGCGCCAATTCCGTTGCGCTAACCAGTGCCTGCTGCGTATAAGCAACAACATCAATCATCTCGGTGTCTAATCCTGGAATTTCCATCATCCCATTTCCATTCGGGTATCCATTTTTATCAGTGTCCTTTTCTTTCAGTAGCCAGGTAATTCCCTTTTTAACTTCCGGATAGAGTTGTGTGAGTAATTCTTTGTCGCCCGTCCAATCAACATAATGCTTCAGCATAGTAATGGCCTGCGCGGTCTCGTTCACATTACCTGGATTAAAGACAACGCCATTGGTTGAAACTTCATGAACGATGCGTCCATTATCATTCTCACTTTTCGAAAGTTTATATAGTAACTGAATAGAGCTTTTGGCAAGTTCGTGATCGCCAGTAGCTAGAATACCGGGTATCGTATACGTCATATCGGCACCAAACCACCAAGGGTAATCAGGCAAACCCGCTGAGATACTTCGCCCTTGTTCAGGAACATCGCGAATCAGCCAATCGATATTGTACTTCAACCAACGGTACATTTGTTCAATCTCCTTATCGGGAATAGTTAATCGCGAAGCCGCATCTATTTGTTGGTAGCGCGCTATCTTTTGCTCGAGTTTATTCTTGCTATCCTTCTTTAATAATTCAAAGGTTTGTAGCACAGACTCTTTGGAATAATAGGAACCCGCTATATATACCGGAATGATTTTACTTTCACCGGGTTGAAGAGATATTTTATAGATAAGGGTTGCATCCTTGCCTAAGCCAGTACGATTTTTCGCTACACAATTTTTCGTCTGGCTAGAAAATTCACCTGCAGTTAATGTTGAGCCAAATACAACAAACCAGGGGTTGGCACTATCCTTTGCCAGGATGCTTGATGAACTTTCATTGTATTCAATTACATCGTCAGCATCAATCATCTGCGCACGCTCTCCCAGCCAGGTAGGCCGAAGATCAACCATACCGGTAAAGGCAAATTTTATGTCCTTTAACGCTGAGCTATTATTTTTTATCTGATACTCAATCACTGCTCCTTCCACACCATCGGGTATAAATTGAAATCGATTTATACTTAGTTGCTCTTGTTCCCATTCGAACTGATGAGAGTTGGCGAGTGGGTAATTGATGAATTTTTTTGCCTGATCCAAACAAAAAATAGTATTCCCTATTGCGATCGATGCAGTGAAGCCATCCATTAACTTAATCGGATGATCCCAGATTCCACCCATTTCGCCAGTAATATGCCAGCCTAAATCGGGAAATGATCCATCCTGATACCCAATGATGTAAACACGATCTCCTGCTGTAACAAACGGAGAAGATAAATATTGAGATTTGCCTTCTATAGCGGGAAGCTCAGAGATCTGCTGATATAGATTATCCCTAGTTTGTCGCTCTTGAGGCGAACACGCATAAATGAGTAGTAAACCAGCCACGTATACGAGTCTTGAAATTTTCATATTTCTATTATCCAAAATTGTTCCTGCCTTTGCAGACTACTATTAAAGGTCAATTTACTACTTTGCAACTGACACACCCCTGCACCGCAATGCATAATTTAAAATTAATACCCATTGATATTGATGAGACCAAGAATGTCAAATTTCAGGATAACCCCGAATGCCTTCCTATTCTTGCTGTATACCCAGCCTTCTACAAAAAGATAGGTTATACCAAGCCGTGGATTGGGTATTTTTTCTCAAACGAGAACAATGAAATAGTAGGTATGGGCGGCTATAAAGGTAAACCCAAAAATGGGTCAATCGAAATTGCTTATGGAACCTTTACAGAATTTGAAGGAAAAGGGATTGGCACAGAAATTTGCAGGCTGTTAGTATTATTATCTAAGCAAACCGACTCCACATTACAGATCACCGCAAGAACCTTTATAAAAGATAACTCCTCGGCAAGAATTCTGACTAAAAATGGATTCGTATCAATAGGTACTGTTTATGACGAAGAAGATGGTGATGTCTGGGAATGGGAATTTAAAGGTCCACACGCAAAATAAAATCAGTCATTCGCTCCTTAACGATCTCACGGGGTTTTGAATGGCTGCTTTAATAGACTGATAGCTAACCGTAATCCAGGCAATTAATAATGCTGCAACACCCGAAGCAAAAATAATCCATAAGCTAATCGTAATCCGATAAGCAAAATTCTGTAGCCACCAAGTCTCCATGACATACCAGGCTAAAGGCACAGCCATAACGAAGGCAAGTAAAATCATTTTTGTAAAGTCTTTGGAAAGTAAAACTACAACTCCGGCTACCGAGGAGCCCAATACTTTGCGCACACCAATTTCTTTTGTGCGTAAACTGGTGATGTATGCTGAGAGGGCAAACAATCCGATACACGAAACGAAAATAGCCAACCCAGAAAAGATGGCAAAAAG
>JAGPBO010000067.1 GCA_018063305.1 Cyclobacteriaceae bacterium | reverse complement strand
CTATACATGATGTTTGAGTAGCGCTGAAAAGCAATATCACCCCAATTCTCAGCGCTATGAAGCTATTTCAACATAACGGCTTATCATGTAACTAAGTCCATTCAATCAATCAACTTTGTTACATAATTTATATTATGTTAAGTAGACTCTTTGACTTCCCGTAGTAAATAACCTTACAATCAGGATTACTGCTTTTAAAGGCAGCTACCCTCTTTGCAGACACTTTTGAATTGTAACACGTAAGCTTCAGCAACGAGCGATTGCTAACCGGATCAAGTTTGCGCACAGCCGTGTTGCTGCAATCTAAACTTTCCAACATAGGCAAGTCTCCAAAGTCATCCAATTTTCTGATCAACGTACCGCTGCAATCCAAACCTTTTAAGTTTATCAGCCCGCGCAAAATTCTAAAATCTTCCAACGGAGTATCGGAAAGATTTAAAGTTTCTAGTTGATCCAATGTAGCCAAGGCTTCAATATTCCTTATCGGGCTCTTGCTGGCCGCCAACGAACGCAACCCTGAGTGTTTAGTCAGTGGCGTTAGATCAGTAATCTCCGTATCAGAAATGTATACATCCGTAAGTCGGATAAACTCGTCCAGCGGGTGTAAATCAGTAATTGGTTTTGATTCAATGCGTAAGCGTTCCCCTGCTATTAATTTGTGTAGGGTTTCGGTTGTTACCGGTTCTGCGCCAACCTGTTTGCGAAAAACTTCTTTCCAGGCATCGGGCAACTCGGCCCACCATTGTTTGAGCTTAGTTGTTTTATAAACTATCAGGCTGCCCGGGTTTGTATCTAAAAATCGTTTTATTATTTCATCATCAAGTCCGGTATTATCGGCATAAAGAACTTCCAGGTTCGGTAGCAACAATTCCGGGTTCAGACTTTTGATTTGCGTATTGTTGGCACGCAGCATAGTCAGTTTTTTAAACTGATTAATCACGGAGATGTCCCCTACCTGAGTGTCACTAATGTCGAGATACGTAACATCTATAAAAGGTTGCAAGGGTGACAAATCAGAAACGGTCGTATTGGCTAATACTATCTTGCGTAACTGCCGCAGTCGCGCAAGGGGTTCAATATCTGTAATGCCTGTATTGGAGATGTTGATTGAATCCAACTTAGTAAGTTTAGCTAACTCCTCTTTACTGGGATTGGTACTGATTTGTGCTACACGGGTAAAAATATTTCTCCAGGCAGGCGTGAGTGTAACCCACCAACTTTTTAAATCTTCACTATCAAAAATAACAAGCACGGCAGGGTTTGCAGCCATAAACGCCTCGGCCACTGCGCGCGTAATAGGTGTATGATCGCAATAGATCCGTTTTAAATTAGGCAAGCCTTGCAACGATGATAAATCAGAAACCAGTGTATAGTTAGCCGACAACTCAGTAAGGTCGGTTAAATCTTTTACTACGCTGATGTCGGTAAGCTTGTTACTATCAAGTTTTAATTCTTTTAGATTTGGCAACGCGGCTAGCGCACGCAGGTTGACGACCGATGTATTTGAAAGATTCAACGTTGTTAAATTTTGTAAACTGTCCAACGACTGCAAGTCGCTGATGTTTGAGGCTTTAAGATTTAAGTCTTGCAGGTTCCTTGCATAGCGCAAAGCATCGAAGCTAAGCAAGTTAGTTCCGCTTACATCCAATTGCTGCAGTTCGGGCATCTTTTCAAGAACAGAAATATCAGTAACCACCGTGTGGCTGATAGAAAGATTTGTGAGTTTGGATGAGTACCGCAGTGCTGTAATGTCTTCTGTTTTTGTACCCGACAAATTTAAGTCTGTTAGTTCTGTAAGATTCCGGATTGGACTCAAGTCAGTCACTTTCGATTTTGAAAGGTTGAGTGACTTTAAATTATAAAGCTGCGCCAGCGGCTCAATGTCTTTTATAAATACATTTCCGGTTACATCAATTTCAGTGATCGCGGTCATCCGTTTTAAATCGGCTACCTGAACACTATCTCCTACCAGTTTCAATTTTCGTTTTAAGATGGATTGCCATTCATAGCTCAATTGATTCCACCAATAGGTGAGCGCTGCACGCTCGTCAAACTCATTGGTGTAAATACTTACAATCTTCAGGTCTTGCGTTTCCTGATTGTAATTAACCTCTACATAGCGGAGCATAGAATTATTTAACGTCTCCCCTTCTACGGTGGTGCCGCTTAAATTGCGCAGCAGCTTTACTTTATAAAATATATTGTTATCTGTTTGCTTTCCTTCCTGTATCTCTTCAATGTTGAATTCAAATTTTACATCCGTAAAGAAAAAGTCAACATCCTTTAAGTATGCAGTCACATCTTTGTTTGTAATTACATCGCGCTTGGCTGCCAGGTCGTCTTCAATCTGCACTTTGCTGTCGCGGAATATTTTGGTGTAACTCTCGGTAACCAGTACTTCTTTATCACGTGCAGAGGTTTTACTGCTTCCCAGCGTATTGAGCATAAATTCCAAAAAGGAAATCATGTTCTTTACTTTATCCTGGTCGGGGGATTCTACTTTTTTTTGACTCTTCTGTGCGTGCACACTGCCCACCAATGTCAAGAGTAAAACAAAAAGAGTTAGCGTGCGCTTAATTCTCATGATACACGTATCGTCTGAGTATTTTCTCATCTCCGGCATTGGGTAACTTCACCAAGTTAGCGATAAGCCAGCCGGTATTGTATCCAGGCCTGTTAAATTGTGCCAACTCAAAATACCAACCCGGTATTTGAAAGAAATGAAACTTCACTTGTTGCACCGATTTGTATTTTATATTTCCCTTCTTGGTCTCATACAAAAATACTGAGAGATGATCGGGTGTAAATTGCTTGCTTACAAATTGCGCTACACTATCTTTATTTAGAAATGCTTTGCGCAAATTCATAAAGTCAAGTTCATGACTCATGGGATGCAAGAACTTACCGACAACCACCGTGTCTCTTTTAAAATAGGAATCAAAGATATCAGCATGAGCTTTATAGATTACCCACCGCGTGCCGAGGTGATGTTTCTCCAGTTCCATAAACAAGGTGATCGGTTCATCCTTACCATTAACCGTAAAGATGGTTTGTACTTCAGCAAACCAATTACCACCATGGAAGTCAAGAATTACCGGATCCTTCCTGTCCAGCACATCGTTTACAAACTGAATTTTTAAATCGTTGTTGATGCCGGTGTTCGACTGATCGAATAAAATTCCGAGATACTTTTTCCGGAGCTTAACATTGCGGTATGGCTTGTCGGTGGAATAATACCGCTCCCCTTTCTCATCTTCTTCACCATTAAAGCGCCTGAAAAATTGATTAATCTGTTTGGTCTCTGCATAGAGCTTACTTTCATCTTTCATATCATCCACAAGCTGCGCCTGCAGATGAAAGGAAAGGCCAATCAGAAAAATGAGTAGTATTTTTTTCAAGATCAGGCCGAGGTTTCTGTAACCCGAATGTCACCCAACAGCACATCCCAGAATTCAACCGTACGACCGGCAATCTGAGTTTTCTTGCGCTCTACATAAATGGTAATATCTTTCTTGGTGGTGTCTTTGTATTTCAACCCATCATCCGATACGCCTTCGAAGCGCTGGTAGATGGTGATCACACCCACATAACGGCCATCAGGCTGGCGTTCCAAATCGCTGATGTAGTGAATGTCGTACCACTCAATTTTAACGCGATCGTAATTGAGTGCAATGAGATGCTCGAAGTAAGCACGTACTTTATAGTACGTAACATCTTTATGATTGAGTGACGACACACCCATCTCACTGCCTTCGGCAAATAACTCCCCTGCCCTGTCCATCACACGTGTTGCTTCTGAATACGGAGTTTTTTTATTTCCGATAATAGAAATGTATTTACTTAAATCTTTTACTTTTTCAAGCGCCAAGGAGTCGATCGCTTGCTTCCGCTTGGGGCTGATTTCTGCCGTTTGTGCCATCAGAAAGCCACTGGATAAAAACAGGGCTGCCAGTAATGTATATAGGTACTTTATCATGGTGCGATTTTTTTAGAGATTGAATTAATTTTTAGTAACCAGTTCCACTTCAGTGATCTTTCCTGCACTATCAAACTGCAGTTGATTGATCTTATTGATGCTCTTCTTTTGGTCTTTCAGGTAGTTCAAATAGTCACCGATGGTGGTGGGCTTATCATAATCTTTCTGACCATTCTCTTCACTGATCACAATCAAAACCGGAGTATTTTTTGAAGCAAACAATCCAAGCGCTTCGCTAATGCTGCTATTCGCGGAGGCTAAACTGTTTGAGTTAGCAATGGCCGAGAAATAGGTATCTAATTTCCGATAGGGTTCCGTTTCCTTTCGTTTAGCTTCGGCAGCCCGGGCCTCAGCTTCCAGTTCTTGTTTTCGTTTGGCCTCTTCTTCTTGTTGCTTGCGCATAGCCGCCTCTTGTTCCATTTTAGCTTTCTCAACGGTCGGGTCGGTTACTGCCATGGCTGCTTTTTTGCTTTTACAACCTGCTCCTACTAATAATAGAAGGATAACAAGCATGGATATTCCTTGTCGTGGTGAAAATTTAGTTAATCTCATGTTATTATTTTTTGGGTGAAGTGTCATCCTTTAAACGATAAATACTATGCCATGTTTTGGTTTACTCCTAACAAAGAGTTAACAATTCGATATGTAGACATATTTCCCCGATTAGTGGGTATAAGATCTACAGATGAGTCGTATCATTATCAAAATCTGCATCATTCAATTTTGTATAAACACAAATGGCACCCAAACAGGATGCCACTTGTAATTAATATAGACTCACGATTTGTTATCGGGTAGCTCCTAAATAGATTGAATTAAAAATTAGTTTATAGGTGTTACGCGACTGACCACGAAATTGAGGTCGGAAACCAATCAAGATTACATTTCCTTTTTCATGAACAACGTTCATCATAGCACCTTTATTTTTTATTTTATTCGGATTCAGCGCCCAGCCACTCATCAGTAAATCATTCGAAGCATAGGTAGCCACGGCTTTTACATTCGGAAGAGGCGGTGGTATCTTTACCAATTCAGTTCCACCTTCCTCCTTGCGGGAAATGGTCACCGTTTCAAAGGCACTGCTTCGCGAATAAGAAGCCGCTCCTTCTGCTTTCATTCCAAACGCTAAGGGATCGGCATTGTTGACTTTCATTCTGATAATAGAACCCGGAATAAAAAATTGACTAGAGGGTAATCCATCTGTAATATTTTTAACCGGAAGCGCAAACTGATCAATGGCCAGATTACACGCCTGATCGAACATAATCATTACACCACCTTTTTTTACGTACTCATTCAATGCTAATATGCCTTCCAATTCTATACCTCCCACATACGGCTCTGGCATAGTGCCCGGCATGTGGCCGCGTATAATGTTTTCCGGAGATTGTGATGGAAATATAATCGCACTGTATGCGCTTAAGTCTTTACTTCTGATATCGTTGTTATGTAAGGTGTCTAAGTCAAATTCAAATTGTTCTAAAACCCAACGCGTCCAACCTTCATCGATGCTGGCATCCCACGATTTGTAAAGACCCACCTTAACTTTCTTCAACGGCTTTACATCATCCGAAGGTTTAGCGGTTAAACTGATAAAAGAAACTCCCAGGTCTTTACTTACCTTATCTATAAGAGCAGCTGTCTTACTTCCGCTTTCGATAATGAAGGTGCCCTTATCAAAGGAATTATTTCCATCGGTAAAGCCAGCTTGTGCGATGGAGATATGCTCGCCCTCTTTTTGGAGGCGATTGATAACGGTTGCTGTTAAATTTTCTTTGCTATTCAACGCATACCCAAATTTAGCATTACCGGCTATGCTTCCTGCCGACATTTTTATTGGACCTCCAACCTTTTTTGTCTTAGCAGTAAATGACGTAGTAACACGATCCACATCAACACCCATCGACATGGGTAAAGTCCATCCCGTAAGATCATATGGTGTAACTGGTGGGCCACCCGGGTATAAATAGAGATCCGGATATTTCTGTTTCTCCATTAAATCGGATAAGTACGGACGAAATGATTGCGCCCCATACATGATGTAACTTCCGGCTTCATATTCCTTGTCTCCTATTGTAAAGTTGGCCGTGGCTTCTTCTACCTCAATGCCACCACGCATAAATACATTTACGAGATTAACGGCCTCTCCTTTATCCCATTGTTTTTTTGGAATAACATAAGCAAAGGCACCTGCTTTATCTTCGATAGCATCTTTGCCCATCTCATAGATATTGTACAAAAGTTCATCATGCTTTTCAGAGGCAAGATCAAGCACCGCCATAGAGGCTTCTAACATATAATCAACGGCATCTCTAAAATGTGATTCGCCACCTTTCCATGGATAGGGATAAAATATTTCTGTGCCATCGCTAGCTATGCGTCCGCCAATCATTTTAGGAATAGAATCAGGTGGATAAAATCTTGGTGTTGGCGAGGTGTGCGCTGTTTCTGTAAGAATACCAATTTGGTTGTGATAGTACGGTGCTGTGCGCATGCCCCCATTCCACCACATTTCGTAAGTCGTCTGCGAAACTGCGCCTGGCATTTTCTTCATCGCAAAACGATTCGCCATAGCGGTGCCCACCAAATTCACTCCGGTAGTAACGCCTGGGTGAATCTTCGTATTCACCGGACTTCTGAAAGGCGGAATAAAGATACGTGCCCAAGCTGGGGCCGATTGATGATGATTATGAACAATCTGCGGATACCATTCGTTGTAAAGTACTTTCATTACCGCCTTAGTCTCTGGCATGTTACCCATAAACCAATCGCGGTTGTTATCGTGGCCAACATATTCCTGATATAAAATAGGTGGTCCTGAGGTTTCATACATAGTTCCAAGATTCTTTCGGTACCACGCCCCTTCAATATCCAATCCATCGGGGTTAATAACCGGGACAATAAGGGTGATCACGTTATCACGGATTTTTTTCATCTCATCCGATTCCTCGGCTGCAATCCGATACAGTAATTCGGGCGTCATCTGGGCATGTGCTTTCTCTGAAGCATGCATACCGCCATCGAACCAAATGATTGCCTTCCCTTCTTTAGCTAACTGCTGGGCTTCTTTTTCAGAGATTTTAGCGCGTGCCATTTTCTCGCTGATGGTTTTCCACTTATCAAGCGATTTCATATTCTTTTCGCTTGAAATAAATATTAGTTTGATAGGCCGGCCTCGTACCGATTTACCAATCTCCGTTACTTTAACACGGTCGGTAGCTGCATCCAGCTTTTCATAATAGGCTAACATTTGATCATAGGTAGCCATTTTGTAATCAGCACCGGGTTCAAATCCAAAAGTAGCCGATGGTTTGGGAATTTGGCTAAAGGCTGGTGTCAGCACAATGAGCGCCAGGATCAAACTGAATAAACTTTTTTTCATAGGGAACTAAATAGTGAGAAGAGTTTTAAAATAAAATTTACTTGGCTGTTTGAACGATTACGCCACAAGCCACACGACCACCTGCAGCACCGGTAGGTTGTGTTTTAAAGTCATCCAATTTATCATGAATGATAATTCCTTTATTGAGAATGTTAGTGCTTTCGTCACCACCAATGGTCCAGCCTTTAATATCCTGGCTCCAGGAAACCTTACCATCTGCATCAGCCGTTAAGTTAATTACATCACCGGCATGAAACTGACCCACACCTCTTTTACCATGCTCCATACCTGTTGGATTCCAGTGGCCACCGGCTGAGCTCGCGTCAGGAGCACTGCAATCTCCATTTTGATGCAAATGCAATGCATGTTCACCCGGGGTAAGACCTTGAACTTCTAAACTCATTTTTACGGTTGTAGCATCTACTTGTTTGAATGTAGCTGTCCCCGTAACAGAACTTCCACTGGCGCTGTTTAATGTGGCCTCGGCAGTTGCCGGAGCAGCTTCCTCAACCACAGTTGTGGTCGCAGTGTCCTGATTTTCTTCTTTCTTAGCTGTTGTGCAGGCCATGGTCATGGCAAGACAAAAAACAATAATACCTAAACGCGTTTTCATAGTTTTTATATTTAGTTGATTTATAATATTTGAGTTTTTGAAATTACTAAAAACACGGAGCGATAGCAACCTGAATTACGTAAGGAAACCTGTCTGTTGATTGGCGGTAGCTATCTGCTTCGAATAAGTTGGTTTATTACCTACCGTGCTTATCTGATCGTACCTAATCCATATGGTTTTTTGAATTGAAAATGTTTTAAAATTCCTTTTTTAATGAACGCAATTTCGTTTAGTTTGGATGCATGGCAACTAAATCAGGAAAAATTTTGATGGAACAAACCATGCGCTGGTTTGGCCCAACCGATCCGGTTAGCCTTAGCGACATCCGGCAGGCAGGATGCACCGGAGTAGTTACCGCATTACATCACATTGCCGTGGGCGAAATATGGCCTGTTGAAGAGATAAGTATTCGTAAGAATGAAATTGAAGCAGCTGGTTTAACCTGGACTGTCATTGAAAGTTTACCCGTTCATGAGGATATAAAGAAAAACTCGGGCCTTGTTGAAACATACCTGGAAAACTACAAAATTAGTCTGCGAAACATTGCCCACTGCGAACTGAAGGTAGTGACTTACAACTTCATGCCTATTTTAGATTGGATGCGCACCGATATGGCCTACGAATTATCTGATGGCAGCAGAGCTTTGCGATTTGAAAAATCTGCCTTTATTGCCTTTGATCTATATTTACTAAAACGGCCGGGCGCTGAGCTCGAATATACGTCCGAAGAAATCGCAAAAGCTACGGACGTTGTTAATCAAATGAATGATCAGCAAAAGGAGTTACTTTATAAGAATACATTGATGGGTTTGCCTGGCGGAAACGAACCTTTTACTCATGAAGAACTGCTCACTATGTTTGAATCTTATTCAAATATTGACAGTGAAAAACTCAAACAAAATTTATTCAACTTTTTGCGGCAAGTTGTGCCCACCGCGCAAGAGGTTGGTTTAAAACTGGCTATCCATCCTGATGATCCGCCCTTTCCTGTACTGGGCTTGCCTCGCATAGTAAGTACGGAACAAGATGCGCAGGATATTTTAGAAGCTGTGCCCTCCCCTGCCAATGGATTATGTTTTTGCACCGGCTCGTATGGGGTGCGTGCTCATAATGATTTACCCGGTATGATAAAGCGACTTGGCGATAGAATTCATTTTTTGCATTTGCGAAATACAAAGCGCGATCAGGAAGGCAATTTTTATGAAGCTGATCATTTGAATGGCGATACCGACATGGCGTTAGTGATGAAAGAAATTGTATCGTTGATGCAACGTACTGGCAAATCAATCCCCATGCGTCCTGACCATGGCCACCAAATGCTCGATGATCTTTCAAAAAAAACGAATCCGGGCTATTCAGCTATTGGTCGCTTACGCGGATTGGCTGAGTTACGTGGACTGGAACAAGGTATTGCCTCGTTTATGTAACCTTTGCCTTTGAAATTATTTATGAAAATGACAACCGTCATTTGTTCATTGAATTTAGTTAGTAATATTGATCGTATCTAAGTATAATTAAATCAAAATAAACTATGCCCCTTAATTTTGAAAAGCATGCAGCCAAAGGCAATGAGTTCGTCAATCGGTTAGCAGCGCGTTTAGGCGATGAAAAGAATAAGGATCGTGCCGGCAGGGTTTTACGATGTGTGCTGCACACCTTACGCAACAGACTTACGCTGGAAGAATCGTTTCAATTACTAGCTCAATTACCCATGGCAATAAAAGCACTGTATGTGGAAGGCTGGCAACCTTCGCGTAATCAAGTTAAACTGCGCACCATGAGAGAATTTGCACAAGAAGTAGTGCGACTGGATGGACTTTCTTCCTGGCGCGATTTTTCAAATCTGGAGGATGATGCCATCAAGGGTATTGAAGCCGTAGTTAAGACCCTGGCCGATTACGTTTCGGCTGGCGAACTCCACGATATTATTGCCGTGCTTCCGGAAGACATGAAGGATTCGTTTGTGGTGTGGTCGCACACTCCGTAATTTATTTTCCTCCGGGCATACTGGGGCGAACTTCAATTTTACTAGGTAAGGTTCTTGGATTCATTTCCAATAAATCAACCACCAGTTGGCCAATGTCTTCGGGCTGTATCTTCCACGCGTCTTTGGCCGAAGGTGTGTGGTCATTAAATTCTGTGGCAACCGAACCCGGCATGATGGTGGCAACCTTAATTCCAAACTTACGCAGATCGAGCATAGCCGCTTGTGTAAACCCAACAAGTCCAAACTTACTGGCATTGTAAGCCGCACCGCCTTCAAAAAAATTGGTACCCGCCAAGCTGGCAATGGTAATTATATAACCTTGCGATTCTTTCAAGGCCTGCACAGAAGCTTTCAAACTATAAAATACCCCCGTCAGGTTGGTGTCAATTGTTTGCTTCCATTGTTCAATCGTAAGTGTATCTACAGAATCAAAATAACCCAGGCCTGCGTTGGCAACTAAAACATCTAATCGTCCCCATTTTGCAACTACTTGTTCAACCGCTCGTTGTTGGGCTATCGGGTCGCATACATCGGCTGCCATGCCGATTACCTCACCTTTACCAATTTTATTCAATACCAGAGCTACCTTATCAGCAGTGGCTTGTGTTCTACTGGTTATCGCCACCTTGGCGTATTGATTTACTAAGGCTTCGGCAATACCGAGTCCAATTCCTTTACTCCCGCCCGTAATAAGTACAACTTTATTTTTAATGGATTGCATAGCTTTTCAATTACTTTTGATTTGAATGTATTTAGTATCGAATAGTAAACAGGAGAAACGGCCAATAAGTTTATCGGATCGTTATGAATAAAAAACTAATCCAGCCCGGTACCGGATACTCTTCCCATAACACCATTGAATTAGTTCATGGTGGGGCGGATTATTTCAATTTGCTTGACAGCCTCATCGAGCGGGCCAGAGAAACCATTCATCTACAAATTTATATCTACAAAGCGGATGAAACCGGGCAACGGATTACAGATGCTTTAACTCGGGCAGCACTTCGGGGTGTTAAGGTTTTTCTCTTGTTGGATGGCTATGCATCCCGTTCATTACCCGATGAAATGGTAGAGGCTATTAAAAAATCCGGAATCAATTTCAGATGGTTTAAGTCGATATTACACAACAAACGATTTTATATTGGCCGAAGAATGCACCATAAGATTTTTGTGGCCGATGGATTATATGGCTTGGTCGGTGGAATAAATATTAGTAATCACTACAATGACCTGCCTGAAAAACCCGCCTGGATGGATTGGGCTGTCTTTGTTAAAGGTGAAGTGTCTACAGAATTGCATAACTGGTGTTTGCAAATGTGGTTTCGGGGATTGCAAAAATCAGCAAAGATAACAGCGATGCGCACGAGCCATAGCCCAGATGCGGATTGTCTTGTCCGGATTCGAATCAATGATTGGGTGCGAAACCGAAATCAGATTTCAAGAAGCTATCTTGAAATGTTTCATCGGGCCAAATCGAATATTACCATCATGTCGAGCTATTTTTTGCCCGGCCAGGTTTTTAGAAAAAATTTGAGATTGGCAGCCAAGCGCGGTGTGCGTATTAAAATTATCCTTACCAGAATTTCGGATGTCTCTCTTGCCAAGGCGGCCGAGCGTTTTTTCTATCCGTGGTTACTCAGGCATAATATTGAAATCTATGAATATCGTAAGAAAGTTTTGCACGGGAAGATGGCTACCTACGATAGACAATGGGTAACGGTTGGATCCTATAATTTCAATAATATAAGTACGTACGCAAGTGTGGAGCTTAACCTGGATGTATTAAGTCAGCCTTTTGCGAAGCAGGTTGATAATGAATTTGAAGAAATTATACGTAGAGATTGTGATCCGATTACCGCTGAATCTTTTACGAAAGAAACTTCCATCATTGACACTTTCAAACATCGAATGGCTTACGAAACGGTTAGGCTCATCTTTTTTCTTTTCACATTTTATTTCAAAAAGGAAAAGACATAAGGCTATTCGTTACCTTTTATACGCTTTAGAAAGTCCTTTGCAGTTTGCCAATTCCAATCGGCAAATCTACCTCGTTGCAAAACAAGTCGGTTGTCAAGCTTGGGTTGCAAATAATAGTGAAATACAAATCCTGCTCTTGGATTTCTCCAACCGATCATTTGGCCAAAGCGCAAATCATTAAAAATTAAGGTATCTCCTTTTAGCTCAATCGTATAATAGCCTTGCGAAAGACGTTTAAGTCGGCTCACCGCTTCTTTATCATTAGCCAAATAAATTAATGAATCCTGTCGTTGAAAAAACTGAAAATCAATAGTGGCTTTTTTATCAAACACCGACCGATAACCCACATAACTTCCAGAATCCGTATTGGCAACTACAAACCAGAGCCATGTGTTAAAAGGAGTAGGCGTTGAAAAATATTGAGTTTGCTTACTATTTTTTGCAAGTGAATTTCTGCCAGCAGCGTCAATCTGATATTTATTAAACAGTCCATAACTCAAGTAGAAAACACTTATCAGAATCCCGCCTAGTGCCCAGCGCTTTCTATTTCTATTGTCTGTTGAAGAGAAAATTAAAACAAGTGTGGCAAGACCTAAGGATAGAGAGAAGAATGGATCGGCCACAAATAGGCTATTAAAGGATACCCGATAATGACTAAAGGGTTCGAACCAACCCGTTCCATAAGCATTAAATGCATCCAGTATAATGTGTGTAAAAATCTGGGTTCCGAAAAAGAATACCCAAAATTTAAAAGTGACCGTGGTACGCCCCCACCCTC
The DNA here is from genome assembly GCA_018063305.1 of Cyclobacteriaceae bacterium. GTDB lineage: Bacteria > Bacteroidota > Bacteroidia > Cytophagales > Cyclobacteriaceae > ELB16-189. The sequence goes on along the minus strand of JAGPBO010000067.1, from coordinate 3,222 downwards.
GATGAAAAATCCAGGCTAACAGGAGTGTTACTATTAACCCGAATAAAATGGAATGCGTAAATCCCCTATGGGCCAACACGCTTGATGATGGGTCCATCCATAATGAAAAAATAAAATCACCATCAGGAATCGATTGAGCCACCGCACCCAGTAGCAACGATTTTTTGCCAATGCGTTTTGTGGCAATAAGTTCACCAATACAAGCTCCTAAGGCAAAATGGGTAATTGAATCCAAACTAATGAATTAAAGCGCGCGTCTACTTTTTTGAAAGTTACCCAATAGCATCAACATAAGGCCCAGTAGCAGGTAAATCAATTGTAAAAAATGAGTTTGCGGAAGTAGATATACCTGTGCGAGAATCCAACCAGTAAGAATAGCGCCTTGAATAAAGGTGAACGTTGCATAGTACGGATTTTTCATCATGGTTAGTATAGCGGCTAACAGAGTAAGTATACCCACAGTAAAAAAAAGAATGAAGCCAGGTGCTTCAAAATCTGTAAACATTGTGTTACTCAACCCCACAGGATTTAAATTCAATACCTCACCCGTAGGATGTATTATTAGTGCTAACCCGCCCAGGCTCGCTGAAATACCGACCACTAAAAGCAGGCAAATCGATGTTCCCCAGGCATAGAATTGAGATTTAGTTTGTATCGTCTTTTTCATTGCTTCGGTTATTAGCTGTCTATTATAAAATAATTTTTATCAAAAAACTCCATTGTTGCTATAGTATCTTTAATCTACTGATGCTAAGTTAAATTTATTGTACTTAATATCCATGTTACTTGCAGTACACGATACTACCGTTTCTGTCTCAATTAAAAAATGATCTTCGTCAGCAAAAAAACTTATTAAATCAAAAGATTCGGGATTACTTTGTGATATCTATCCATAATGCACTAACTGATTATTAATTAAAATTGCAAGGGCTTAAAGCCTTTCAAAATATTACAACCCAGTGTGCCTCCATGGTGAATACCACCTCATCCAACAAAGTCTTCCATCAGGTAAGAATCTGATAATAATGCTTTCGATTCAAGATTGGAACTAACTCCATTTCGTGTTTTTGCTTACCTTTGCGGCTTATTTCACTTTTAATATGATTGCAGCGAATAATCTTACTCTCCAATTTGGCAAGAGGGTACTTTTTGATGAAGTAAACCTGAAATTTATAGGGGGTAATTGCTATGGAGTAATCGGTGCAAACGGTGCCGGCAAATCTACCTTCTTAAAAATTCTTTCTGGCGATATTGACCCAACCCGGGGTCAGGTAAGTATTGATCCGGGTAAAAGAATGGCTGTGTTGCGTCAAAATCACTACGAGTTTGATGAAGTAGCTGTGTTAGATACCGTGATGATGGGCTTTACGCGACTCTGGAATTTAATGAAGGAAAAGGACGCTATTTATGAAAAGCCCGATTTTTCGGAGGCCGATGGCATTAAAGCATCTGAGTTAGAAGCTGAATTTGCAGAACTTAATGGATGGAATGCACAATCCGATGCAGCCGCCTTACTCAGTGGATTGGGTATCGCAGAGGAAGATCATTACAAAATGGTAAAAGAATTAAGCGGTGCTCAAAAAGTAAGAGTACTGCTGGCGCAAGCTATTTACGGTAATCCTGATATTTTGATTCTGGATGAACCAACCAACGATCTGGATTTACATACCATAGGATGGCTGGAAGATTTTCTTTTGGAATTTAAGAACACGGTGATTGTGGTCTCTCACGATCGTCATTTTCTTGATACGGTCTGCACCCATATTGTTGATATTGACTTTAAGGCCATTCGCCTTTATACGGGTAACTATTCTTTCTGGTATCAATCCAGTCAATTAGCGCTATCACAAAGAGCTTCGGCCAATAAAAAAGCAGAAGAAAAAAAGAAGGAGCTGCAAGAATTTATTGCACGGTTTAGTGCCAATGCATCTAAATCAAAACAAGCAACCAGCCGCAGAAAATTGTTAGAGAAAATCAATCTGGATGACATTCAACCTTCCAACAGAAAATATCCGGCTATCATCTTTCAACAGAAGCGAACCGCTGGCGACCAAATTCTTCATGTGGAAGAATTAACCCATTCATTAAATGGAAATGTTCTTTTTAAGAAACTTGATTTCTTTGTAAACAAGGGAGATAAGATCGCCTTCTTAAGTAAGGACAGTTTAACCATCACTACTTTATTTCAAATCCTGATTGGCGAATTAAAGGCAGATGCAGGTGGGTTCAAATTCGGGCAAACCATTACCCCTGCGTATCTCCCCGTCAACAACGAAAAGTACTTTCAATCTGACGACAACCTGGTAGATTGGTTAAGACAATATTCCGATGAAGAAAACAGAGACGAAGTTTATATCCGGGGATTCCTGGGCAAGATGTTGTTCTCGGGCGAAGAGGTCTTTAAAAAATGTAACGTGTTGTCGGGTGGTGAGAAAGTGCGATGCATGATTTCACGCATGATGTTGGCCGGAGCAAATTTACTAATCATAGATGAGCCCACGAACCATCTTGATCTTGAATCAATCACTGCGTTTAATAACGCGCTAAAGGATTTTCCAGGCACAGTTCTGTTTACTTCGCACGACCATGAGTTTACTCAAACAGTTGCTACCCGGATTATTGAAATTACTCCGAATGGCCACATCGATAAGCTTATGACGTACGATGAGTATATATCGAGCGAACCCATTGAGGCCCAAAAGGAATTGCTTTATTCGGCATAAGTAGTCGGTTTAAGTGTGCAGGTTCTAAATGGTACCAGACCGGTAAATTATTCTCAGATAACTTTGCCTTATATATTTCGTAGTCAATTGTGCTTGAACTAAGACTATTTTCGGTGAATGTTATAAACCCAAAAAGTCATTAGACTTTTTTGCACCATGTGCTGACGATTTAAAAATAAGATTATTCTGATTGAAGGGAGTGGGCACACTAAACTAGAAGAGAAACCAAAGGCAGTTGAAAATCTTCTTTCGGAATTTGTACGTTATTGTCAACGCTAGTAAAATATTGAAGGTCATCCATTCCCAAACTTCTTCCTCGAATGCAACACACTATCATCAATCCGTTCCTGCTTATGTTGTTACCAAAAGTGATCAAACACCAAAGAATCGTTTTGTCATTTGCTAAAATCGTATCCATAAAAAAAGCCCTGACAAATGTCAGGGCTTTTCTTTGAAAAAATTAGGTGTATTAATTAGCAACGCGAACGTTGACTGCATT
>JAGPBO010000066.1 GCA_018063305.1 Cyclobacteriaceae bacterium | reverse complement strand
TTATCAAAAAAACGTTAGCCTTTGGAAAACATTGATTTATCTATTTATATTAGCGGTTACTTTTATGTATAACCTTAAGCAAATGAAGTATTTCAAGTCACTCCTGTTTTTAGTTGCGCTATCGGCTGTTATCAGCTCCTGTTCTTTACTTGGTAATAAGGGGGGTAAGCCTACGGCTCAAAACCCTGGCCAGCTAAGTACTGCCACGGGTTTACAATATACGCGCGATGCTGCCGAGGGATTTCCGGTAAACGAATACAATTCTCAGCCTGATGCCCCCAATATGGTACTTATTGAGGGCGGCCGTGCCGTTTTAGGATCATTTGAAGAGGATGTTATGGCTTCACGTGATAACCTTGAAAGAACTATTTCGGTAGCTTCTTTTTATATGGATGAAACTGAAATCGCTAACATTCATTGGCTTGAATACCTCTATTATTTGTCTGTTGACTCAACTAAGATAGATGGTGGCAAGGCCTATGCGCTGGCTCTTCCTGATACCTTGGTTTGGAGATCTAATCTGGCGTTTAACGATCCTTATGTAGATCATTACCTAAGATATCCTGGTTTTCGCTATTTCCCGGTAGTAGGTGTTAAGTGGAAACAAGCTAACGAATATGCTAAGTGGAGAACCGCTAAAGTAAATGCTGACCTTGCTGAAAAGGCTGGCGTTGCAGCCCCTGAAACGGGTGCTGGTAGAATTCCTCTTGAATCTGGCGTGGTAATTCCTGCCTACCGCCTTCCAACAGAAGCGGAATGGGAGTATGCCGCACAGGCATTGATTGGAACTCAGTGGTTGGATGAAATGCAAACCCATCAGAGAATCTATCCTTGGGATGGACATGCGCTTAGAAACCCTTATGGTAAACAAATGGGCTCTTTCCTTGCAAACTTTAAGCGTGGCCGTGGTGACTATGCCGGTATAGCCGGACGACTAAACGATGGCGCTTTGATTACTTCATATATCTATGAGTACCCTCCTAACGATTATGGCCTTTATAACATGGCTGGTAATGTTAGCGAGTGGGTAATGGATGTTTATCGCCCTCTTTCTCATCAGGATTTTGATGATCTTAACCCAATCCGTAGAGATGATTTTATAGACAGCCATAGCGAATACAGAAACCGCTATACAAAAACACCAAAAGACTCAACCGTTACTATGCCTGATGGTACTACTAAAAACATTCGCTCGTTTGAATACACAAAGAATCCTGAAGGATTTATTTCCCTTATCTCCGATAAATCACGGGTATACAAAGGAGGTTCCTGGAAAGACGTTGCTTACTGGATGTCTCCAGGTACAAGAAGATTTCTAGATGAAGACTCCGCTACGGCTACCATCGGTTTCCGTTGCGCGATGATCCGTGCCGGTTCGAACTACTAAGCTTTATAAAAAGTAATATCACGCCCTGACGAAGATCTCGTCAGGGTTTTTTTATTCTTAGGGGGCAAGGCATTACTGGGCCTCCGCCAGACACGCTACACTTAACTCGCTACAGCCCGCATGGATCAAATGCATACCGCAGGCTTCCAGCGTTGCTCCGGTAGTCATTACGTCATCCACCAATAGGATGCGCGTGCCTTTAATTTTTTCAGGCAACTGTACATCAAAAACATCTTTCACATTATCCCAGCGCTCAACTTTTGTTTTACGGGTTTGAGATTGTGTGATTATTTTACGGGTACTTATCGATTCATCCCAGGGAACATTTAATACCGAGCTCAACCCTTCAGCAAAACATGCACTCTGATTATATCCTCGTTTTCGCTTTCGGGTTGGGTGCAAAGGAACCGGCACGATTAAATCAAATTGATTAATGAGCCCCGAGTCGAAAAGATCCTTACCATAAATTTTACCAAGCTTAAGCCCAACTTCAGGATGATTATTGTACTTCAGCTGATGAAGGAGATGATACACGATGCCTGTTTTCCTGAATTTCAAAAATGCCATAGCGTGCCTTATCGGTAGTCGCCCCGCCAATCGCAGTTTCATGGGGTTTTCTTCATGAATATGATATCCTGTCTTTGGCAAATCACGGATACATCGGGTACACAAAATTTCTTCGCCCTTAAAAAGTGCCAGTGAGCAACCGAGGCAATAATTAGGAAAGAATAAGGATATAAAATCGCGCCCGAAGTCAATTGCTTCATGTACTACATTTGATTTAATCCGAATTGAACTCATCTTTGAGGAAACTATTTCACTATATATGGGACTCGTAGAGCAATTTAATGATTATCGGGCCAAGATGAATGAGAAGATTCTCTCTGCTGATAATTTGATAATCAAACGAATTTTCAATTTAGATACCAATGCCTATCAGGAAGGAGCCTTGGATGTTAAATCCAAAGAGTTAATTGGGTTAACCTGCTCGCTGGTTTTGCGATGTGATGATTGTGTTAAATATCATTTGGGAAAATGTAAGGAAGTGGGGTTTTCAACAGCCGAAGTTCACGAAGCCATGGGGGTAGCCACTCTTGTTGGTGGAACAATTGTGGTGCCGCACCTGCGAAGAGCCTTTGAATACTGGGACGAGCTCTCGAAAAAGAATTAAGAAATGTATAAAAAGGATTTAGATCTAGAACGAAACTGGCAGGCATTGTTACTTGAGCTCGAACGACTGCTCGAAAAAAGACCCAAAGATTTGAATGGCGTTCTCTTTATAATCGGTTTACAAGAGCTGGGGCGAGGAGCGAAAAACTTTTCAAAAGAAGAGAAGCAAGACCTGATGCACATTGCCATTTGCAAGGTTCTAAGCTTAGCGGGCTATTACGAATTAGAAGGTCTGGATGCTGACGGCTGGCCCCATTGGAAACTCATTCAAAAGTTACCTCATTTCGATTTATTGGAGCAGGAAAAGTTACTTAAGATGCATGTGCTCGAGTATTTTGAAAAGGAGTACGATTGGCATTTTACCGACCATAAAATCAATCCGCATACCACTTGATTTCAGCTAGCCCTGCCGCTATCTTAGTACAATTAAAAACTATCTTTAGGTCAAGTTCGTTTTAAGCAAACATGGGTGAGGGGATCAAGGGTATCGATGAGAAGTTAAACTCCTTTACAAGGAGGTATTATCTAAATATTTTTCTTCGTGGAGTCATTCTGTCTGTATCCATTCTACTCGCTTATTTTTTGATCGCTTCGCTTATTGAATATAATCTCTGGTTGGGTAAGGTGGGCCGATTTTTAATTTTTTCATTCTTCTTTGCCATCGCACTATTTTCTGTTTTTAAGTTTTTGCGAGAACCCATTACCTGGTGGATTTATAAAAAGGGATTACAAGAGGAGGAGAGCGCGAGAATAATCGGGCAATATTTTCCAAATATTTCCGATAAGCTGCTAAACCTGATTCAACTTTCGTCAGAGCAAAACCGAACCGCTTTACTAGATGCCGGAATTGCACAGAAAGCTTTGTCTGTGCAGGATATTGCCTTCGAAAATGCCATTGACCTAAGAGATAATAAAAAGTATTTAAAGTACTTGATTGTTCCTTTTTCGCTGATTCTTTTCTTAATGATAATTAACCTGGGGATTTTTACACAGAGTACAAGGCGCATAGTTCAATTCAATCAGGAGTTTTCACCGCAGGCACCCTTTCATTTTCAAATACTAAATAAGAGCTTAGCTGCGTTTGTCAACGAAGATTTTATTCTTACCGTAAAACTAGAAGGACAAGCTTTACCTACCTCACTTTATATTATCTCGGGTGATCAGCGATGGAAAATGATCAATGCTGATGCTGGCATTTTCACCTACACATTTGAAACGCTGCAAAACGAAATTGATTTCCAGTTAGAAGCCTCTGGCTTTTACTCTGATGCGTACAAAATAGAATTGGTAAACCGCCCTGAGTTAACACAATTAAAAGTATCGCTAACCTATCCGGTTTATTTGCAATTGAAACCACAGGAATTAAACAATGCCGGCAACCTGGAAATTCCTGAGGGGACGAAGGTAACCTGGAGAATTAGAAGCGCCCACACACAAAAGGCCAGTATGCTATTTGGTTCCGCTGACACTCCTGTTGATATGCAATTGATTGATAATGGGTCGTTTACTTTTGGTCGAGGGTTTAAGAATCCAGACAATTACACGATTGTTTTAGAAAACGATCAAAGTAAGAACAAAGACCAGATTTCTTATTCGGTTGCCGTTATAAAAGATCAGTACCCGCAAGTGGTTGTTGATAATCTTCAGGATTCTGTGCTCTTCAAATCCATATTACTGGGTGGATCCATTAATGACGACTATGGAATTACTGCGCTAAAACTCAACTATCAGGTTATTAAAGGAACAAACGAATCGCCACAAAAATCAAAAGTAATTGCTATTGAGGGCAACAGGCAACAACAGAATTTTTATTATCAATGGAAAATTGATTCACTTGGTTTACAGCCTGGAGATAAGCTGGTCTATCACCTACAGGTTTGGGACAACGATGGTGTGAACGGACGAAAGTCTACCCGAAGTTCAAACTACATCTTTAGCTTGCCCTCCGAGGAAGAATTAAAAACAGATATCACGCGCCATCAACAATCGGCAGAAAATAAGATTGATAAAAGTTTACAAAAGTCCAGAGATCTACAAAAATCTATTGACGAAGCACAGGAAAAATTAAGGGGTAAGCAGAGTTTAGATTGGCAAGACAAAAAAATGTTGGAGGATCTAATTAAACAAAAAGAAAAACTGGATGAAGCCATTCAGGCGCTTCAAAAAGAGAATGCGCTTTTAGAGCAAAAGAAGGGATCCTTTTCAGAGGAGAGTCAACGCATTCGTGAAAAGTCTGAACAGATTCAAAAACTAATGGATCAAATGCTTGATGAGGATACGAAAAAACAATTTCGTGAACTCGAAAAGCTACTGCAGGAGAATGCAGATATAAATCAGGTTCAGAAAATGCTTAATAAGATGGATCGCAAAGAGATTAATCTAGAAAAAGAACTGGAAAGAACTCTTGAATTGTTTAAGCAACTTCAATACGACTATAAGCTTGAGAAGGCGATTGATGATTTAAAAAATCAAGCCGAAAAGCAGGAGGAGTTGCTGAAGAAGACAGAAAATTTAAATGAAGATAAGACAAATAAAAAAGAGAATGATAAGGGAGCAGATGGAGAGAAAAAAACAACGGAGGAGTTGGCTAAAGAACAAGAGCAACTAAAAAGTGAGTTTGATAATTTTAAGAATCAACTCGATGAGCTGGATAAGTTGGGCGAAGAATTGAATAAGTCGGGCGATACCCCCGATAAAGAAGAGCAAGAGTCTGTGAAAGAATCTCAAGAGGAAAGCAAAGAATCTCTTGAAAAGGGCGATTCAAAAAAATCTAGTGAAAAACAAAAGCAGGCCATTTCTAAAATGAAGGAAATGCAAAAGCAAATGGAAGGAATGCAAAGCTCTATGGAGATGGAAATGGATATGCAAAACCTGGAGAGTTTGCGCCAAATTATTCATGGGCTTATCAAGTTATCGTTTGATCAGGAAAACCTGATGAAACAATTTGCGCCCATTCAACAGACAGATCCGTTATATGTCCAGTTGGGTCAAAATCAACTAAAGCTAAAGGATGACTCTAAAGTGCTGGAAGACAGTCTATTAGCTCTTTCAAAGAAAGATGCGTTTATGGGCTCAATCGTGACGCGCGAAGTCAGTGAACTAAATGATCACATCGAAAAGGCCGTAGACAACGTAAAGGAAAGACGGAAGGCCAATGCAAGTACAGAAATGCAATTATCGATGACAAGCATTAACAATCTCGCACTCATGCTAAACGATCATTTTGATATGATGATGAATATGATGGCTAATGCCATGCCTGGAAAGGGAAAGAAAAAATCAGGTAACAAACCGAGTTTGGGCAAACTTCAGGAGCAATTAAATCAACAGATGGAAGAAATAAAACAGGGGGGAAAGAGTGGCCGACAATTATCCGAAGAGTTTGCAAAGATGGCTGCAGAACAGGAGCGAATTCGCAGAGCGTTACAGGAAATGCAAGAGAAGATGAAGCAGGAGGGTGGGAAAATGCCTGGAGGCGATTTACCTGGCAAAATGGAACAAACTGAGATGGATCTCGTGAATAAGCGTATAACAGAGCAAACCATACAAAGGCAAAAGGAAATCCTGACCAGGCTTTTGGAATCTGAGAAATCCATGCGTGAGCAAGATCTCGATGAAGAGCGCAAGGGCGAGACCGCTAAGGATTACACGAATGAAATTCCACGAGCTTTTGAAGAATATTTAAGATTAAAAGAAAAAGAAGTAGAATTGCTGAAGACGGTACCTCCCAAACTATATCCCTATTATAAACAGGAGGTTGGGGAATATTTTAAACGAATTAAGATCCAGGAAATTAACTGAGGTGGCTAAGCATGAATAACATTCGCATTGATATACCCTCTATTTCTGATAATATCAGAATGATTGAAAGCTTCATAGACAACGCTAAGGACAAATACCATTTAAATGATGATATCTACGGCAATATTATGATTGCTGTAACCGAGGCGGTCAATAATGCCATTAAACATGGAAATAAAGGCGATTCTGGAAAAAATGTTTCCCTTGTACTTTCCCTTCAAGAGGGTATGATCAAGTTCCGTGTAGAAGATGAAGGTCCAGGCTTCGATTTCCACGATCTTCCTGACCCCACTGCACCCGAGAATCTAGAGAAACCGGGCGGCAGGGGCATATTCCTGATGAAGCATCTTGCGGATGAAGTTGACTTTTCGCAACTGGGAAAGGTCGTTGAGCTCAGTTTCTATATAGATTAATGGATTACGTCAGGTACTTCTCAGAAGGCATTACCTTTAAAATTCCTCATCCTAGAAAAACAACTGCTTGGATTAAATCCGTTATTCAGATAAATAAAGCCGAGCTCAAAGAAGTAAGCTTCATCTTCTGTTCCGACAGTTATCTTCTGGAAATAAATCAGACCTTTCTAAATCATAATACATTTACCGATATCATAACGTTTGATCATTCGAAAGCCAAAAGTGTTATTGAGGGTGAAATCTATATAAGCGTTGAAAGGGTGGCAGAAAATGCTAAGAAGTTTGATGTCTTATTTGATCAGGAGATCAAGCGAGTCATGATTCACGGAATTCTCCATCTTTTAGGGTTCAATGACAAAAAAAGCATAGAAAAAGCTCAAATGCGCAAAAAAGAGGAAGCTTGCCTATCTTTGTTCAAATAATTGGTTTCACGTGGAACATCTATAAATCAATTTGATGCTTTTAATGTTTCACGTGGAACAAACCCTAATAAATGTTTCCAAAGTACGATGTAATAGTAGTTGGCGCGGGTCATGCCGGTTGTGAGGCAGCTGCTGCTGCTGCCAATATGGGATCTAAGGTTCTTCTGATTACGATGAACATGAATACTATCGCCCAGATGTCATGCAATCCCGCTATGGGAGGTGTGGCAAAAGGTCAAATAGTACGAGAAATTGATGCTTTGGGCGGATTTTCCGGAATAATTTCTGACAAATCCATGCTTCAGTTCAGAATGCTGAACCTTTCTAAAGGGCCAGCCATGTGGAGCCCACGTACCCAAAACGACCGGATGCGGTTTGCAGAAGAATGGCGCCTAGCCTTAGAGCAAAACCCAAATATCGATTTCTGGCAAGAAATGGCGGTGGAACTAATCGTTAAGGACAAAAGAGTTGTTGGGATAAAAACAGCGTTGGGACTTGAAATACTCGGTAAAGCGGTGGTTCTTACCAATGGAACATTCCTTAACGGAAAGATTCATATTGGTGAAAAAAGCTTTGGTGGGGGTAGAGCCGCTGAAAGAAACGCAACTGGACTAACGGAGCAGCTGGTAAAAATTGGTTTTGAATCGGGTAGAATGAAAACCGGAACGCCTCCCAGGATTGACGGTAGAACTCTCAATTATAAATTAATGGAAGAACAACCCGGAGATGAGAATCCTGGAAAGTTTTCGTACAGCAACACCAAGCCATTAGAAAGGCAATTAAGTTGTTGGATCACCTATACCAACGAGTCTGTGCATCGCGAGTTAGAAAAAGGCTTTGACCAATCACCCATGTTTCAGGGTAGAATCAAAGGACTCGGGCCCAGATATTGTCCTTCGATAGAAGACAAGATTAATCGATTTGCCGAACGGGAGCGCCATCAAATATTTGTAGAACCTGAAGGATGGAATACCGTGGAGATATATGTCAACGGCTTTTCTACTTCGCTTCCCGAAAACATTCAATACCAGGCAATAACCAAAATACCTGGATTTGAAAATGCCAAGATGTTTAGGCCAGGATACGCTATCGAATACGATTACTTTCCACCCACACAATTAAAGATGAGTTTAGAGACTCAACTAATTGATAATCTGTACTTTGCTGGTCAAATTAATGGTACAACGGGTTATGAAGAAGCGGCTTGCCAGGGATTAATGGCAGGAATTAACGCACATAATAAGATCAATGAAAAAGAGCCCTTCGTGTTAAAACGGTCGGAGGCTTATATAGGAGTTCTTATTGATGACCTTGTGAACAAGGGGACACAAGAACCTTATCGCATGTTTACTTCACGAGCCGAGTACCGAATCTTATTAAGACAAGACAATGCCGATCTTCGATTAACGGAACACGGTCACAAACTTGGGCTCGCTAAAGATGACCGTCTGGAAAAAGTACTGGACAAGAAAAATGATCTTGCTCGGCTTTCGCGCGAACTAAAAGAAATGCGGGTTGAACCTGAAATTGTTAATTATGAACTCAATCAATTAAGCACTTCAGAAATTACTGAAAAGATTCCTGTTGTTAATCTTTTACGTAGGCCACAAATTGGAATGGCCGAATTAAAAAAAATTGATCCGATTCTTAAACAAAAATTAGATTCATATTCGCAGGAAGTTCTTGAACAAGCTGAAATCTCACTGAAGTACGAATCGTATATTGATCGTGAAAAGAAATTGGCCGAGAAAATAGAAAGCCTGGAGGATTATAAGATAAAACCAGATTTTGATTATGATCGCGTTAAAGCATTATCATCTGAAGCTAGAGAAAAACTTAAGCGATTGCGACCAGAAACAATCGGCCAGATGTCAAGGATTAGTGGTGTTTCTCCTGCTGATGTATCTATACTAACTGTTTATTTAGGTAAATGAATTTTGAAACGGTTAGCATTTGTCCCATCTGTTCTGGCGAACAATTCAGGCCTTTACTGGTAACCCGGGATTACTCAATTAGTAAAACTGATTTTACATTACAGGAATGCGCAGCCTGCAATTTTGTAGTAACCAGTCCACGACCAGATCCCAATACGATTTCATTATATTATCAATCGACCCATTACATTTCTCACACCAGCAAAGGAAATAATCTAATCGATCGCTTATACCTGGTAGCCAGAACCTTTACACTTCGTTGGAAATATCACTTGGTGCGTAAGCACAAGCCTGGTGGCTTCATCTTGGATTTCGGATGTGGCACCGGGGCTTTTTTACAATACATGAAAAAGCGTAACTGGATAATTGCGGGCATGGAGCCTTCGGAGGTAGCCCGTGAGCAGGCCAACAAAAATACCGAAACAATCATCTACTCCTCATTATCACAGATAGATAAACAATTTGACATAATAACCCTGTGGCATGTACTTGAGCACTTACATGATTTGAATAAAAATATTCAAGAACTAAAGCGCCTTCTCGAAAAAGATGGCATTCTATTTATAGCAGTACCTAATCATAATTCGCTGGATTCAAAAAGCTATGGTGCCTACTGGGCGGGATATGATGTGCCCCGGCACCTGTGGCATTTTTCTAAACAGGATATGACCAAATTATTAACGAAAGAAGGATTTAAGATAATCGATATCGTTCCCATGAAGCTCGATTCGCTTTACGTATCCTTGCTTAGTGAAGGATACAAACATCCCAAGAAATCAAGTCTGGTAAGATTCGTTAATGCACTCTATACAGGGATCAAATCAAATCTATCAGCCAGAAGTACCGGCCAATATTCAAGCATTATCTATATCGCCAAACAAGAATGAGATCCACTGTTATTCAGGCGGCAATTTTTTATCTCATGCTGGTAGCGTGTGCCAGCCAAACTACTCCTACCGGGGGGCCGCAAGACGAGATCCCTCCCGTGTTGATGTCTTCCAATCCTAAAAACGGTCAAAGAAATTTCAAAGGAAAAACCCTTGAATTAAATTTTGACGAAGATGTAAAACTCAAAGATCCTAAAGAAGAAATTCTGATAACTCCCTCACCCGGTAAAAACATAAAGTTCACCAGTAAAAAAAACAAAATAATTATTGAACCTGAAGAGGACTGGAAAGACAGTACCACCTACAGCTTATCTTTTAGGGAAGGCATACAAGATCTAACAGAAGGAAATCCGGCAGAAAACTTAAGGCTCGCTTTCAGCACAGGAAATGAAATTGATTCGCTAAGTATTAATGGTTCTGTGCACGAAACATTCTCAGAAAAAATACCTGAAAAAATAACGGTTGCTCTCTATCAATCTGATACTTTCGATATCTTTAATCACACACCCACCTACTTTACAAAGTCAGATAAAAAAGGAAAATTTTCTATTCAGAATTTAAAAGCCGGCATCTACTATATCTATGCCTTCAATGATAAAAACAAGAATTTAAAAATTGAAAGTAAAACTGAAAAGTTTGGTTACCTGACAAACCCAATTGACGTACAAAAAAAAACAGACTCCCTTAAGATCCCTTTGATTATGGTAGATGCCAGGCCTTTAGCAATCAGCAGCATCCGCCATACGAATAAAACAACCCGCGTCAGGTTCAATAAGAGTATTGATTCAATAAATATAAGCGGAGTAACAAAACACCAGGCTGAATATATTTTAGACGACCAACATACCGAAATAATATTTTATCAGGCCTTTGACCCCACCGACTCCATTGCAACAAGAATAGTGGCAAAAGATAGTGTTAACCAATTTATTGATTCAACTTTCTATATTAAATACTCAACAACGAAAATGGCAGCGGAGTCATTCACGTTTAGTGAAATTAATTATCAATACAGCATCCCAACTAAAACATTAAGTCATACAGTAAGTTTTAACAAGCCAATCGCTAAGATTAACTTTGATAGTATTTATATCAAATTAGATACTGCGATAACGGTTTCCATGACCCCTGCTAATCTGAGCATCGACTCGCTCTATCACACGCTAACCCTTTCAGTAAAAATTGAGCCGCACCCTGATACCGTAAAAGGAACTAGATCTAAAAAAATAAAACCTTATCTCAGGTATGGTAAAGGCGCCTTCGTTTCTATTGACCAAGATAGCTCAAAAAGGTTTTCGAAGGACATCACCTTTCCAAAAGAAGAAGACACAGGCTTAATCACTGGCCAAATAACCACACAAGAAAAAAATTATGAAATTCTTTTAATGTCCTCAGACAATAGAATTATCCAAAAACTGATTAATCCAAAAGAAATAAAATTTGAATATGTAACTCCGCAACAATATCGCTTATTGATAATCATTGACTCTAATGCAAATGGAAAGTGGGATGCTGGAAACTTTTATCAAAAAAGAGAACCCGAAAAAATTATTCTGTATAAATCAGAGAAAGGCAACTACACCTTTCCAATCAGGGCAAATTGGGAATATGATCTATTGAAGATAAAATTCTGAATAAGTTGTTGATAAATGTGCATAAGTGAAATCAAATTATACATCATTAAAAAAAGAAAAAACTTGTCTCATTATTGTAGACAACTGTCCATTAAAAAAAAGAATTCAACATCATGTTAAATTCATCAAAACTCAATCCACATAACCCATCTAATGTGTACTAATTCCTCGTATCTTCGTTTTCAATTAAATAATATAACCAATATACCCACAATTACTCCACATTCGTCTAAACACCCAAGAGTTATTCACAAATGCACAGGAACAATAACTATTATATAAAATTTAAAATCTTTATTATAATAATACAAGGAGTCTTTATATGTGGACTACTTACAAACACCTCCTTTGCTCAAGATTTACAAGAAATACAAATTGCGAATGAATACTTATTAAAAGGTCAAAAAGATAAGGCTCTTTCGTTGTACGAACAGCTCGCAAAAAAAAATGAAAATATTCAGCTAATACACGGCAACTATTTCAACCTGCTGATAGATGTTGGCAATTTTAGCCAGGCCGAGGCTTATGTTGAACGATTAATTAGACGTGACGATAAACTTTCCTACCGATTGGATTTGGGTGTAGTTTATGTTCGTTCAGGCGATGTAACCAAAGCTGATAAGTATTTTAAGGGGTTAATGAAATCACTGGGCGATGATACATACAAGCTCAAAACAATGTCTGATTATCTGGCAGCCCGTAACCTTATTGAATATTCGATTTTGGCTTTACAACAAGCCCGTAGTGCGAGTGGAAACTCAACGATGTACACTCTGGAGCTGGCGAATTTGTATCGCATTTCTGGTAAGCGCGATCAAATGGTTGAGGAATATTTGAATTATGTAACCCTTACTCCTTCCAATATTTCGTACATAAAAAATCTGATGCAGATTTTACTTACCAAACCCGAAGAGTTGGAGAGTTTAGAAAAATTACTGTATGATCGTGTTCAAAAAAATCAGAATAGTGAGGTATACCTGGATCTTTTGATTTGGGTAAATCTACAACAGAAGAATTTCTATGGTGCTTTTATTCAAGCGCGGGCGTATGATAAGCGTTTCAAAAAGGAACAATCTAAAACCCTTGAGATTGCTCAGATTGCATTAAACAATAATGATTTTGACAATGCCGATCGTAGTTATTCATTCGTAATAAAGGAATATCCAAACACGATTAACGAGCTTCCCGCCCGACTGGGTTTGATACAATCGCGGGAAGCAAAAGTGAAACGCTCTTACCCCGTTAATCGCGATTCGGTTAAATATCTGATTACGGAATATGGAAAGTTCAGGAGTAGTTACCCCGATCACCCAAACGCCTATGAAGCCGTTCTTAGTCAATCGCTCTTGTATGCTTATTACCTCGATCAAAAAGACTCTGCGATCAATAATTTAAATCAATTAATCGTCAATAATAAAGTAACCCCAACCTTAAAGGCGAAAGCTAAAATTGAGTTGGGCGATATTTACTTATTAAAAGGGGAGCCCTGGGAAGCGACTTTGCTCTATTCGCAAGTAGAAAAAGCACAACGCGAAACGCCATTGGGCTATGAGGCAAAATTGAAAAATGCTAAACTATCTTATTTCAAAGGCGATTTTTTATTGGCACAAGAGCATCTGGATATTTTGAAACAAGCTACCTCACGCGAAATAGCCAATGATGCTATGGAATTGAGTATGCGTATAAAAGAAAATACAACGTTCGATACGACCGGGGCCGCGCTGAAAGAATATGCTGCTATCGAATTGTTGCTGGCTCAAAATAAAACCGATTCAGCACAGGCCCGACTAAACGAATTTCAAAATTCTGATTTGATTACAGAGAGTATTAAGGATGATGTTTATTGGCTAGATGCAAATCTATATTTGAAACGTGGAGAGTTTGAGCAGGCCATTGCATTACTGCAAAAGATTGTTACTGAGTTTGGAGATGATATTCTTTCTGATGATGCTTACTTTTTAGAAGGTGAAATTTTTGAGAAGCATTTAAAAAATAAAGATAAGGCGATGGAGATCTATCGCGAGTTTCTAAATAAATATCCAGGCAGCGTATATGCAGCCGAAGCTCGAAAGCGCTACCGCATGTTGCGTGGAGATTTTACCGAAGAGTCAACACCCAAACTTTAATTTTTACTTTGTGAAAACGATTATTACGGTACTAATTATTTTTCCTTTACTGGGATTCTCACAATCTTCGGTTAAAATTGCGGGTCATCGCAGTGGCTACTATTTCAATTATCCCGAAAGCTCGCTCCCGTTAATGGAGTTTATTGAAAGTCAATTTGGCCGCGACACGTTGATGGCCGAAGTGGATTTGCGCATGAGCAAAAGCGGAACCATTTACATGATGCATGATGAAACCGTTGACCGAACCACTACCGGCAAAGGTAAAGTATCGGACTTAACCGATAGTGAACTGAACAGCCTGTTCTTAAAAAAGGAGACGGGAGAAATAGCCGATCAGCACATCCCAACTTTACAGGATTTATTAAAGTTTGCAGAACATAGAAAGATCAATCTGATGCTCGACATCAAAACACCTATCCACGCGGAGGTATATGCGCTGCTGAAGCAATACAACATGGAAAACCGATCGTTGACGCTCACCTTCAACATGGCGTTAACTCAAAAAGTAGCCGCTCTATCCAACAGGGTTACACTTTCGGCACTGATTGTTACGGAAGAAGATTGGCAACAATTTAATACGGTGTCATTACCAAAATCAAAAAAAGTAGCGTACATAAATTCAAATACTCCAAAGGACGTAATCGATCAGCTTAAAAGAAATCATATTAAGGTAATGGCTGATGTGAGCGAAGAACAAAACAATTCAGGAAAGCCTCTCCATGCGGAAGGGTATCGAACCAAAGTAAAACAACAACGGCTCGATATTCTTATTACCGATTTTCCGATTGAAGCCCACGGAGCTTTTTCAGGAAAAAAATAGATAGAGATTAATCTTATGTTTGCCACGGTAAAGCATATCAGAAAAAATGTAGCAATTATATTCTTAGTTGCCACAATACCAATTTACAGCTATTGTCAATCAAACTTTCCGGTTAAGGTTGCGATAAGTAATGAAGCAACAGCCATACCGTATACAAGATTTGTTACCACACCTTTTCATCCAACGCTGCAAGTGGGGACCGAATATTTTTACAGCAACGGTGCGCACCATGACTTTTACCAGACCGTTAATGCTGGATACATTTTTCACCATTACTTGTATCAAGGAATTTATTTAAATACAGGGTTAGGATACGATTATATCTTTCCTTTTGGTTTAAAGCTGAAATCAAACTTTGAATTAGGGTACTTGCATACATTTAGCACACAAGATGAATACCAGCTAAAGAATGGTGACTATGTGCAAGGCACCGATTGGGGAAATGCACGATTAATGCCTGTACTTTCTATTGGATTAGGCTACGTAATCAAGAACAAAAACATTTATACATCAGAAATATTTCTGATGTATAAATCCTGGGTTGAATATCCATACTCCCCTGGGTTTATTCCTGCAATGACGCATACAAATTTAGAAATAGGGTATAAGCACTACATAAATTGGTAGCATGAGAAATATTTTTCCCTATTTAATTTCACTGATCATTATAATTTTATCGTGTACTGAGGATAACCACTACACCCCTTCTTTTTATAATTGTTCCTTATCCTTTCAAGATAGTAGTTTAGTTAACCCTTCCGATTCAAAGTATCATCAGCTTTTAGATGAAATAACAGCATCTGGCGTACCGGGCATCTTGATGTCCGTACAAAACAAAACGAATGGAATGTGGTTGGGCACATCAGGTAAAGCCGATTTAAAAGCGAATATTAATTTAGAAGCTTGTAATCGTACTCGTGTAGGCAGTACGGTTAAAGCGTTTACAGCAGCCACCATATTCTTATTGAAGGAGGAAGGCAAATTAAATCTCGATGATAAAATTACGGAGTATCTGTCTGCTGCAGACATTAAGGATATTGAAAATGCAGATAAGGCGACCATCCGACAATTACTCCATCATTCCAGCGGTATCTATAACTATATTCAGAACTTAAAATTTCAAACAAGTTCATTGAATGACTTAATTAAAGTATGGACACCTGATGAACTGCTTGACTATGCACGTGGAAAGAAAGCTTATTTTTCTCCTGGTGAAGATGTTCTGTATTCTAATACCAACTACGTTCTTTTAGGAATGATTATCTCTAACATTGAAGGCAAACCATTCTATGAGGTATTCAAAGAAAAGATATTTGAACCCTTGGGCCTGAGCTCAACTCAATTTGCAGCGAAAGATCCTGTTCCCGATGGAATAATCAGAGGCTATGTAGATTTCTACAGCAACCTAA
>JAGPBO010000065.1 GCA_018063305.1 Cyclobacteriaceae bacterium | reverse complement strand
ACACAAAGAGAACCAAACTCACTATTTTTTTCATCCGACCGGTTTTAAAGTACTAAACGGTTAAAATCAGGTTAATATTTCTGTTTGAAATAAAAAACCTAACCCATTCAATTTGAGTTAGGATTTTTAAAAGTGAGCCTGGAGGGATTCAAACCCCCAACCTTCTGATCCGTAGTCAGATACTCTATTCAGTTAAGCTACAGGCCCAAAATAGTCTGCAAAGGTAATTAAATAATGATTTTCACCAAAGATTGGGATATTTCCAATTATTGAAAATCACCTTAATCCAAAACAAAATTAACAGGCATTGTCATTCTAACCTTTACGGGTTTGCCTCGCTGCCTGCCGGGTTCCCATCGGGTTTGGGTCAACACCCGCATGGCTTCCTCATCGCAGCCACTGCCAATCCCCTTTATTATTTTGAGTTGTGTTACCGATCCACTCTTATCAATAACAAATTCAATAAATACCTTACCTTCAATATGGCTGCGTTGTGCCGTTCGCGGATATTTTAAATTCTTTGAGATGTAGATATAAAAATTTTCAAATCCTCCAACAGGTACTGGTTTAATTTCAGGGAAGAGTAATATATCCTCTATGACTTCAATTGGCAACTCATCTACTGGTGGTGCTAGAGTTTCATCTTTATCTAACTCTTTACCAATTTCAGGATCATCACTTTCGACAAAGTGTATTGGCACAACTTCGCTAGAAAATGCTTTGGTTGAAGTTTGCTTAATTAATGGTGTTGCGGGGGTAGGCTCATGTTTAGTGGCCTTTACTTCCAACAAAGCTTCCATCGGCTGATCAAATATGCGAACAGCCATTTCCCTTTTCTCACTTCGCCACTCAAAGGCAGTAATAACAAGTGTTACACTGATGATCAGTCCAAGTAAAAAGAATTTTGAAGTGTGCCGATAAATATCCTTATCAGGATTTTTTTTCGTTTCCATATTGAGATATAGGTTGATACAACTTCTTAATGTATCACCTTTATGGAAGTCACGTTATTTTACTAGTAATTTCTATCGTTGATGTTTTAGGCTGCGGTTCATTGTGTCTTTTTTCCCAGCGCGAAATAACAATGAATACAACGATCAACGCGATGATTAAAAACAGAAAGGTAAAGATGCGCGTGACTAATTTGATTCGTTTTTCTTCGCCATGTTGTTTTAATACGGCACCATAATTCCGGAACCGATCGCTTCCGCGAGCCGTCAGGCGTTGTCTTCGCAACCGGATTTCGTGCTTACCCATTATACTTCAACTTTAAATTAAAATTTGTTCTTAATTTATCGAGCGCCCGGTAGGTGCGCATCTTTGCTCCACTTTCGGTCATGTCAAGGATAAAAGCAATTTCTTTAAAATCCTTATCTTCAAAAAAGCGCAGTTCCAAAACCTGAATCATATCGGTAGGCAACTCATTCATATACTTAATTAATCGCTCCACGAGTTCATCATCCCAACCTTCTGCGGTTTGCTCTACGAGTTCACGAACTTTTAGCTCTTCGATACTGAAAATTTTCTTGCCTTTATTTTTCCGGTAATGTTTGTTGATCTCATTGCCGGCAATTTTATAAAGCCAGGCTGAGAAGGGAAAGCCGCGGAATTCATATTTAGGAAGATTATTAAGCGCATTGACAAAAGTTTGTGAGCACAAGTCGCCCGCCAGTTCTTCATCATCGGTTTGCCGAAAAATAAAATTGAAAATCCGGTCAAAGTATTTCTCGTACAGCTCTCCAAAAGCCTGCGGGTCTTTTTTGGATCGCTCCAAGGTTGCAAACTCTTTACGGATTTCCTCTTCCGTCATGCGGGATTAATTTACGACAACCGAATATACCCTAATAATCCTTACAGCAAGATAAAGTCACAACCAGCCGTGCAGGCGGGTTGCCGTTCATTGATCTTATTTTGCATTCGCATTGGCTAATGTGTAGCTTTCAGCTTATGCTAATCTCATCATAATTATGAAAAATACAATTCTTATTTTCTTACTGGTTTTTACTTTCTCTGCTTTTGGTCAAAAGAAAAAGGATCAGCCTCAGCAACAGACACCTCCTCCACCTGCTCCGGCAGGGGCCACCATCGATGCTAAAGTTTCTGGAATGAAAAAATTTCCAGGATTCTTTGAATTTTACTTTGATGAGAAGCAAGACAAAGTATATCTGGTTATTGACAAATTCAATACAGAATTTTTATATGTTGAATCCCTGACAGCCGCGATTGGCTCAAATGATATCGGCCTTGACCGCAACCAACTGGGTCGCGAACACGTGGTTAAATTTGATCGCAGAGGTCCCAAAGTTTTGTTAATAGAACTGAATTATTCCTATCGGGCTAATTCTACTAATGCGGCCGAGCGAAAAGCAGTGGAAGAAGCTTTTGCACAATCGGTGCTTTGGGGATTTCCTGTAGTAGCAGAAGAGAACGGACGTGTGCTGGTAGATGCTTCTGATTTTTTTATACAAGATGTGCATGACGTAATTGGTACCCTGCGCGCCTCGCAACAAGGTAATTACAGCCTCGATAAATCCCGCTCTGCTTTTTATCAACCTCGTATAAAAAATTTTCCACAGAATTCTGAATTTGAGTCAACGCTAACCTTCACGGGGCAGCCAACGGGTGGATACATCCGCAGTGTAACACCCACACCTTCCAGCGTAACGGTGCGCGAGCACTTCTCATTTGTTCAATTACCTGATGCTAACTACAAGCCACGAAAGTTTGACCCCCGGGCAGGATATTCTGATATATCGTATTATGATTATGCAACCCCCATTAGCGAGCCTATCGAAAAACGTTTTATCACCCGGCATCGCTTAGAGAAAAAAGATCCGCGCGCAGCAGTCAGTGAAGCGGTAGAGCCTATTGTTTATTATATGGACCCAGGAGCTCCTGAACCTATTCGTTCGGCTTTAATGGATGGAGCCAAATGGTGGAACCAGGCGTTTGAGGCTGCCGGTTATAAAAATGCATTTAGAGTGGAGGTGCTGCCAGAAGATGCCGACCCCATGGACGTGCGGTATAATATGATCAACTGGGTGCACCGCTCAACCCGTGGCTGGTCGTATGGTGCTTCTGTTACCGATCCTCGCACCGGAGAAATTATTAAAGGCCATGTGAATTTAGGTTCACTACGGGTTCGGCAGGATTATTTAATTGCAGAAGGTTTGTTAGCCCCTTATGAAGATGGGAAACCCGTATCGAAAGAGATGGAAGCTATGGCACTCGCGCGACTTCGGCAATTGGCTGCCCATGAGGTGGGCCACACACTGGGTATTGCACATTCCTATACTTCGAGTACTGAAAATCTGGCATCAGTAATGGATTATCCACATCCCATTGTCAACATTAAAGACGGTCGCCTTGATTTAAGCGCAGCCTATGATGACAAGATTGGGGCTTTCGATAAAGTGATGATCAATTATGGCTATCAGGATTTTCCAGCTGGAACCGATGAGGATAAAGCACTCTATGAGATCATTCAAAACTCACTCAAAGCTGGTTTTACATTCCTGTCAGATCAGGATGCACGACCTCTCGGCAGTGCTCATCCCTATGCCCACCTATGGGATAATGGCAAGGAGCCATCCGATGAATTGGATCATGTCATGGAAGTAAGGGCTATAGCCTTGAAAAATTTTGGTGAACGAAATATTAAACCAGGTGCACCGATGGCATTGCTCGAGGAGGCGTTAGTACCTATGTATTTTTTTCATCGCTATCAAGTCGAAGCCACCGCTAAAGTGATAGGTGGACTTAACTATCGGTACGCTTTGCGCGGAGATGGCCAACCCGTTGCTGAATTACTGACACCTCAACAGGAATTGAAGGCGATTGAATCCTTATTAAAAACGGTACAGCCATCGGCTCTGGCATTGCCTGAAAGTTTATTAAAAATAATTCCCCCACGGCCATTGGGTTATTCGCGCCATCGCGAATTGATGAAGGGTAAAACAGATTTAACATTTGATCCCTTAGCGGCAGCAGAGACGGCTTCAGATCTTACTTTTAGTTTGATCCTTTATCCGGCCCGTGCTAATCGGTTATTTGAACATCATTCGCGTGATGCGCGGTTACCGAGCTTGGAGAGTGTAATCGACAAACTATTCAATGCTACATTTAAATCGCCTGCCCGAAATGGCTATGAAGGCGCCATACAAATGAGTACGAGTTATGCGCTTTTCACTAATCTGGCCAAGTTGGCCATAAACAAGGATGCTTCTGCACCAACGAAGGCAATTGCTACCTTAAAACTTGATCAATTAAAAAGTTGGTTGAAGGCACGCGCGACTACCGATGAAGAGTGGAAAGCCTACTACGCTTACATTGTTCTTCAAATAGATCAGTTTCAGGATGATCCGGCCGAGTATAAACAAGATAAGGTATTAGAGGCACCCCCAGGAGCACCTATTGGTAGCGATGAAGAGAACTATTATCGTAATTAAATTGATCAGATTCCAGGTCTTGATTTTATTTCAGGGCCTGGAATTTTTATTTCAAATTCTTTTTAGAGCCAATACGCCACAGGTTGTGCAGCAATGATTACATTTAGATTGCTCTCAAAAGTTTCATCCTAAAGCTCACTCAAATGAGAAAAATCGCAGCTCTAACATTAGGTGTTTTATGTATATACATCGCTGGCTACGCTCAGCCGCCAAGCACATTATATACTAAGACATCATACATGATTCCTATGCGTGATGGCGCAAAATTGTATACCGTTGTGTTTTCTCCGACTGGCAATACCAAGGACCTCCCTTTTCTCATTCAGCGTACGCCCTATGGAGCATCAGGTTCTGAACTTCCGGATGGCGCGGAAATAGCTGTAGATAAACTCGGGCCCTATATTATGCAATATGCACAAGAGGGGTATCATTTGATATTCCAGGATATTCGTGGAAAGTTTGCCAGCGAAGGAACCTTTGAAATGAATAGACCAATCTATCATCTTGAAGACAAAACTAAAACGGACGAAAGCACAGACGCCTGGGATACCATTGACTGGCTTATAAAAAACATTAAACACAATAATGGCTCTGCTGGTATACATGGGATTTCTTACGCGGGCTATCTGGCGTTAGACGCTTCCGTTGATCCTCATCCGGCACTGAAGGCAAGTTCTCCTCAGGCATCGCCTACAGATATGTTTCTGGGCGATGACTTTCACCATAATGGTGCTTTTCGTTTAAGTTATGGATTTGAATATTCCTATATGGTAGAAAATGCGAAAGAGGCAAATAGCAGCTTTCCTTTTCCTCAATACGATCTTTATGAGTGGTACATGAAATTAGGCTCTCTTAAAAATGTAAACGCGCTGTTTTTCAATAACCGGCTTCCTGCCTGGAATGATTTTGTCGCACATCCAAATTATGATTCCTTCTGGAAAAGACAATCAAGACTAAACAGCGTTCATACGGCTCAAATACCAACTTTGCATGTTGGTGGGTATTATGATCAGGAGGACTTGAATGGACCTCAAATCATGTACAACCAATTAGAGGCAAGCGATAATCATAACAAAAATTTCTTAATTCTTGGTCCTTGGAATCATGGCCAATGGGCACGCGCCAAGGGAGATAGCCTTGGAAAAATTAGTTTTGATTTGAAGACTTCGCTGCAGTTTCAATCTTTGGAAAAGCAATGGTTTGACTATTGGCTGAAGGGAATTGGTGATGGACAGTTTAATGAAGCGAATTGTTTTCAAACTGGAAGCAATGAGTGGAAAGCTTATAAAGCGTGGCCTCCTAAGAATATGGAAGTTAAGAAAATGTACACAACGCCTAAGCATACTCTTTCGACTGTAAAGCCTGCAAGTGATAAAGGGGAGGTTAGTTATATCAGCGATCCGAATAAACCGGTTCCGTATCGAACGCGTCCCATTGAAGCAACGTATGGAGAAGAGAGTAGATGGAGACAGTGGCAGGTAGAAGACCAAAGGTTTGTGAGTACCCGACCCGATGTTATTTCATTCACGCTCGATAGCTTAGCCTCTGATATGACCATAACGGGGGCTGTAAAGGCGCATCTTTTTGTTAGCACTACCGCAACCGATGCAGACTTTGTCGTTAAGTTGATTGATGTATATCCGAATTTTGACAAAAAGAGTTTGACCATGAGTGGTTATGAATTTCCGGTAACGATGGAAGTTTTTAGAGGCAGATTTAGAAAAAGTTTTGAGAAACCGGAACCATTTACTCCCAATAAGCCAGAAGAAATTATAATTGATCTGCATCAAGTCAACCACGTTTTCTTAAAAGGGCATCGCATTATGGTCCAGATACAAAGTACTTGGTTTCCGGTCATAGATAGGAATCCACAGAAGTACGTTCCTAATATTTTTGAAGCTAATGAAGGCGACTTTACGAAAGCTACGCATACCGTGTACTGCAATAGTAAGTATGCTACTTATCTTGAGTTGCCGGTAATAAAGGAATAGATCGAAGTTTGATAGCAATTGAAGGCATATCAATATTCGGATATGAATGCCACGGCATGCAACAATATGCACAAAACATTAGGTGTCGAGAGACCTTCAATTCTTTTTAAAACCAATTCGCCACAGTCCGCGTACCTGATTAACCTGATAGCCAATGGCCTTGTCGCGTGGATAAAGTCTTTGGATTAACGTATCGGTGCTAAAGGCTAAATCTTTATTAGGCTGCCCGTGGCAGGTTAGGCACAGCGGCTGCATAATGATTGCTTTATAAAAAATGACCGAGTCGTCCTTTAATACTAGCCGGGGAGTAATTTCCTTTTTTTCATTCAAGTCGTTACCAAATCCTTTAATCATAAATTCCTCTATTTTATCGGCTTTATTATTTGGGTTTCGATAAAGGTTACTTACCCGCTTAATCGAGACCTGATTTGCTTTTGAAAGCGAATCCGTTAGTGGGTACGCATTTTCATTACAATATTTTAAAGCATGTTCAATTCCTCCATTTTGCATGGCGTGTTTAAGTTCGCCACTAATGGTTTCAAAAGAAATCCTGGCCACTGCATTTCCTTGGGTTATATACGTGCTATCGATCGATTCATGTTTTTGATCAGACTTTTTATTTCCACAGGAAAGGAGGCTGGAAATAAGGAGGAGGTAAAGCAACATTTTCATACTTCAAAGATCGGAATAATATGTTGAAGTAAAGGTGATCAATGTTACCAACTAATGAGTGCCATCAAACCATTCTTTAAAGGCGCCTACTTTTTCGCGACTCACAATAATCTGAGGCTCCCATTTTACATGGGGCGAAATTTTTAGCCGGCTGTTTGAAAACACAACTACATCCTGAATAGCACTGATGTTTACGATGTAGCTTCGGTTTACCCGATAAAAAATTTTTGGATCGAGAATTTCGTCCAGGCTTTCGAGTGTATAATCGATAATGAACTTTCGCATCTGGTCAGTAATCAAATAGACATCGCGTCCATCGGCAAAAAAAATACTGATCTGATCAGACGTAATAGATTTTATATGATCGCCCAATTTTACCATAAAACGATTTTTATACGACTTGCCAATGGCGGCATCAAAGGTTTTCGAAATTGTTTCAGAACGATCATCACTCCAGCGTAATTGGGATCCAAGCGTTTCTACCTTTTGAAGGCTGGTTGATAAATCGGTAAACGTAATAGGTTTGAGGAGGTAGTCGATGCCATTCATTTTGAAAGCATCCAAAGCATACTCATTGTACGCGGTAATAAAGATTACCGGTTTCTCAACTTTTACTTCTTTAAAGATTTCGAAGCTAACTCCGTCTTTAAGTTGAATGTCCATAAAGATCAGATCGATCGTTGATTGATGAACTTCCAGCCAACGCACGGCTTCTTCTACAGACTCAACCTTTCCTTTTACTTCAATAGCTTCATTGTAACGATGAAGATAGCGTTCCAATTTTTCAGCGGCCGGGGTTTCGTCTTCAACAATCAATACTTTAAAGCCTGGATTACTCATGCGTATTTAAGGGTTCATCGATGGGTATTTGTACCAGCGGAAATTTAATATAATTTTCTTTACCAGCTTTTACCTGCACAAACGGGTTCTCACTAAAGAATGTGTAGGCCCGTTGCAATCGCCCAAAGGCGTGTAAACTTTCTTTATGGATTTGTAACCGATCGTTAATCATATGTTGCAATACCAAATACTCTTCACCTTCTTCCAGATATAAGCGAACCACGAGGGGTGATTGTTTTGAGATCAACGTATTGCGAACAATGGAGTCTAAGGTTACAAGAATAGAGCCCGGTATGAGTTGAATTTCATGTGCGTTTTTAATGGAATTCAATAGATTAAGTTGATTTTGATATTTGTAGTTTAAAAGATTTATCAACTGTTGTGCGGCTTGCAATTCTTCATCCAGACTAATCAATTCTTTATGTCGATTGATAAGGCTATATCGGTAAATGCCCGCCAGGTAGTCGATTTGTTCTTCCGCATGGTCAACATTGTGTTGCAAAGTAAGAATCAGGTTTTCTAAACTCTCATAGAGTAAATCAGGATTGATCTCATTTCGGAAGGCAATGAAATCAGCATCCAGCTTTTCCTGTAGTTTTTTCTCTTGCTGAATAAGGATTGTATTCTCACGATTTAAGTAGTAATTACTAAAGAACAGCACGTTGTACAACAAACCAATTGCGCCATAGATAGAGAGAAATAAACTCAATTCACCGGGGCTGATAGAAAAGCCAATAACCCACGTATAATAAAAGTGGATTGATAACGCAATTAACAACAGTGAAATAGTTAATGTACTAACAAATTGAAGCAGAATTCTTCGTCTGAAAACTTGTCGCGCTAACCATTTCTCAGATATAAAAAGTGTTAGGCGCATCGACTCAAGAGATAGGTAGGCGAGGCCAATGCAAACATAAATTTCGGCACTGCTGAAAATATTTTTAAGATCCGTAAAATCATTGTTGAGGAGAAGAATCAGTAGATACACCATCAACCCCACCACTGGTGCCGAAAGAATTCTAAACAGGGGCTGATGGATAAAAAGTCTATTCATGCGAATTGAGGAGTTGCATGGGGTTGAAGCTTTTCAGCTTGTTCCATAGATTTAATCACCGGAAGGATTACGGTATACCTGGCCTCATCTTTTATAATCACCTTCTCGGACGAGAAGTAGCGGTAGCGATTTATTATATTGTTAAGTCCTATTTGAAAGCTCACTGCCTTCTCTGAAACAGTTTTAGAATTACTTACCAGAATGCGGGTATTGTCCTGGGCTGAAATATAAATGGTGAGCGGATACTCTTTGGAGATCTTGTTATGTTTTACTGCGTTCTCTACAAGTAACTGTAGCGTCATAGGTGGAATACAGGTGTTGAATAAGTTTTTGGGCAAATTGATGTTTAGATTAAGGTGCTGCTCGTACCGTACCTGTAACAAAAAGTAATAGGCTTTTACAAACTCAATCTCCTCGTGTACGGTAACTAATTTCTGTTTTTGGTTGTCTATTACATATCGAAAGGTATCGGCCATCCTTCGGATAAACTGCTCGGCCATAAAAGTATCTTTAAATAAGAGCGAAGAAACCGTATTGAGGCAGTTGAATAAATAGTGTGGACTTATTTGATTTTTCAGAGACTCAAACTGTAGCTCGAGCTGTAATCTGTTCAGTTGCATTTGTTCTACCTGTGTTTTAGCGTAATAGAGATAGGAGAAGAACAGCCCGTAAAAGATTTCATAAATAAAAAGGGCGATAGCCAGGAGTATGCTCAATTTAATCATGTCTTGCTCGGATCGCTCAAGAATGAGTATGGTGGATGTGATGACGAAGGCAATCACAACAATCCCGTTAAGAAGAAACCCCGACAGAAAACGAAGCAAAAAGTGACTTCGCCAATGGATCCACCGATCCAGTTGTTTGTCAAGCTTCCAAGCAATGAAACCAGCCAGGTTGGTGATCAGCGTGCAGGCGAAATATTCCTCGGCTTCCAATTGGATTGAAGGAAATCGGCCATGATTACTGTAGAATATGTAGATAAAAAACAGTAACCCGAGGGTAGTACAAATCAAGACCAACAGCCCGTATTTCTTCATGTGTTTATTTTGAAACAGGAGTGAGCGAGTTGCCATAGTTGTTTCAACCTACTCAAAAAAATTAAATTTTACAGAGATTCTTGTGCCTGGGTTAATTTTCAATAGCCCGAAGTGCGCGGCCATAGTAAGTTTCTGAGCTAATTTTTTTGGCTGCACTGCGATAAGCATCCTTTGCCGTTGTTCCCGCTTTTTTTACTGCCGGGGCAGCACTCACAAGAACTTCGGTTATATAATGATCGGAGTCTATTTGCGCGGCTGAATTAATTACTGCAATTAATTTTCCTTCTGTCATATTTGGGGCCGATAGAGCCGTTTGCAAAGTCTCTGATCGGTAGTGGTCGCTATCCATGGTATTTACATACTCCACCAATTTTTTGTAGTGCTCTTCTTTTAAATCTTGTTTTTGCAATAGTGTAGTAAGCACTTCGGTTCTATAATGATCCGATTCAATGGATGAGGTAATGCTAAGAAGATTAGTTAATACCTGGCTATCGATTGGTTTGTCAAGCATACTCTTAAGAACCTCAGTAATGTAATGATCTGAATCAATTCCTTTTACGGACTCAACAACCAGTTGATAAGAAGAAGGCGATAAAGTTCTCTCCAAGGCTTTGCTAAGAACCTCGGAACGGTAGTAATCGGATTGGATTGATTTTGTCGCGTTTATCATTTCAGCCATAACAGCATCGGAAAGATTATCCTGATTGAGTAAGGTAGTGAGTACTTCTGTTTTGTAATGATCAGATTCCATTTTAGAAACGGAAACCATTATTATTTTAACGCTTTCAGCGGATGCCTTTTGACTTCGTAAGGCTTCTTTGATTACCTGAGTTTTGTAGTGATCAGAACCCATGTTGTTTGTTGCAGCAAACAGGGCTTCCGTAGATTCCCGTGTTTGCATGAACTTGTTAAGATTGTTTGCTAAAAATTCGGAGAGATAGTGATCGGAATTGAGTTCGGACGCCACGCTGTTAACAATCGTGGCATACTCTTTTGCCGCAACCGGCTGTTTCATAAGCAGGTTGGCATAGTGGGCTTTTACGTAGTCACCATCCAATAAATCAATTTCTTTAAGAACCGCGCTGGTACCCCCATTTCTATAAAACCGGTTTACACGGCTTTCGGCTGCCAGCGTGGTGGTTCTTACTACTTCTGGTAATATTTCCGAAAGCCATTTACGCCCTTCCGGCTCATAGCCAACGGCAGTTCTTCCTTCAAAGTATTCGCGTTTAATGGTGTTGCCTTGCGCGGAGATTTTAATTATGCGCTTGCTACCAAAAGTTGTTTTGGTTATTTCGAGGTAGCCATCGGGCGACATACTTTTTATATCCCGATCATCTTCAGTTACCTCAAATTTTCCACGGGTTTCAATATTAAATGAGTTGAAGCCATTGGAATTCTTATAGGTAGTTTTCTCGTCTTTGCCGAAAGCATAAACGCGGGTAGTTTCATTTTGACCAAATAGGCCGGTCGTAATAACTAATCCCAGAATCAGATGCAGGAGCTTCATATCATTAAATTTTAATCAGATAACGCCCAAAGTTGTGTTAAGGATGCTCGGTGGGCAACTCGAATGAAATGAACTGCCAGATTGATGTATTGAGTTGTGAATGCGGGACTTTACTGAACCAGTTTACGAAATCCCCGTTGGCGCATAGCTTCAAAGACAACTACCGCAGCCGCATTCGATACGTTCATCGAATCAATTTTACCCTGCATGGGAATGATGATGTTTGCAGATGAATTCTTTACCCAAAGATCGGAAAGGCCTGTTGCTTCTGTTCCCATTACAATGGCTGACGACTTGGTAAAATCTACCTGATGATAAGGCCTGGAGGCTCTGAGGTACGTGCAATAAATTTTGATGTTATGCTTTTGTAACCAGGCAAGGGTTTCCTCAGATGTGGCCGAGGCAATTTGTTTTGTAAACACACAGCCTACGCTGGATCGGATTACATTAGGATTGTAAAAATCAGTTTGTGGATCGCAAATAATTACCGCATCCACCCCTGCGGCATCGGCTGTTCGTAATATGGCACCGAGGTTTCCGGGTTTTTCAACAGCTTCTAAAATGAGAATAAGTGGATCTTGGCTAAGTTTAATATCGGCCAGCCGATGTGTTTTCTGTTCGGCAACAGCCAGAATACCTCCGGTGCTTTCGCGGATGGCAATTTTATCAAATACCTCTTTGGATACAGGCACAAGAAGTTTGTCTTCTTTCAACAGGTCTCTGGAATCGATCGGATCAAGAATTTCTTCGCAAAAAAAGATATTGCCGATTTTATAACCGGCCTCCAGCGCCAGGCGTACTTCCTTAGCTCCTTCAACAACAAACAAACATTGTTTCCTGCGCTCGCGCGGTTTCTCTAAAGCAAGTAAACTTTTGATCTTCGGATTTTGCGTGCTGGTGATCTTAATGTGCATAGACAATTCAAAATTCAAGATTCAAAATTCAAGATCAAAGCATTGCCAATGGGTTATTTGCTATTTTTGGAAGTTAAAATTTTGAACCTTGAATCTACTGCACCCCTCATCATGGAAAGATTACGAGTTGCTTGACAGCGGTAATTTTGAGAAGTTAGAGCGCTTTGGAAAAGTAATGCTGATCCGCCCGGAACCTCAGGCAATTTGGGAGCCCGTGCTTTCCGATGCCGAATGGAAGAAGCAAGCCCATGCGCACTTTACACGCGAACAGAAAGATAACTTTCGTTATGGTGAAGAAGTAAAAGGGGGTTGGAAAAAACTAAAACCCATTCAGGAAAGTTGGCAGATAGAGTATGCCTATCAATCTTTGAATTTAACCCTACGACTGGCGTTAACGGGGTTTGGCCATGTGGGTGTTTTTCCTGAACAGGGTTCGAACTGGAATTTTATTTTTGATACAATCACCTCGTGGAAAGTAGCCAAGCCGCGGGTATTAAATTTATTTGCGTATACCGGTGCAGCCTCAGTAGTTGCCAGAGCTGCAGGGGCAGAGGTTACCCATGTCGATGCATCAAGGCCCGGCTTAAATTGGGCGAATCAAAATATGCAGTTGAATCAATTGAGCGACATCCGTTGGGTTTACGAAGACGCATTAAAGTTTGTGAAACGCGAAGTAAAGCGAGGAAATAAATATAACGGTATTATCATGGATCCGCCACCGTATGGGCGGGGCCCCGAAGGGGAGAAGTGGACCTTGCAGGAAAAACTGAATGAACTGATTCATTTAAGCAGTCAACTGTTGGAGCCAACACCTTCATTTTTCATTCTTTCCATGTATGCGGTAGGCCTCTCACCTTTGGTAGGATTAAATGTTGTCCGTACACATTTTCCAAATGCAGAGCCTGCGTGTGGAGAATTTTTTCTTAAATCAAAAACCGGACGTGATTTGCCTATGGGCACTTTTTTGAGATTTAGCCGATAAGCTGATTGGATTTGATAAACTATTTTTGAACTACATTCATCTTTTCAGGAAAGTATCTTGTGCTGACCCGTCTTTTTTTTGTTTGCTTTC
The DNA here is from genome assembly GCA_018063305.1 of Cyclobacteriaceae bacterium. Lineage (GTDB taxonomy): Bacteria > Bacteroidota > Bacteroidia > Cytophagales > Cyclobacteriaceae > ELB16-189. The sequence continues at coordinate 2,540 of JAGPBO010000065.1, read as the reverse complement.
TTCTTTCGGTGGGGTCAATCCATGCGCAGAAGTTATATAGCGGCATTGTAGTTGACTCGGCACAAATGACTGACCTACGCGATGTTCATGTGGCCGTTAAGGGTAAAGGAAAAGTAACAAGCTCAAATTCAACGGGTGGCTTTCTAATTTACGCACAGCCCATCGATACCCTCATTTTTTCGTCTGTTGGATATATTACTACCGAAGTGCCGCTGCTTTTCGAAGAAGAAGCGCTTTTTGTTTTGATGAGGGAGGATCGGATTCTGCTTAACGAAATCACCATTAAATCAACGCGGTTATACCCCAACCAGATAGTGGATAGAACGAAGACGGCCCCCCGCAAAATGTCTGGGTTAGACGGATTTATTTCGCCAATGGATTACTTTTTGAAATCAGAGCGTGAAAAGCGAAAACTTTCGCGGGTTGTAGAAGAGAATAACAGAACGCAAACATTTCGCCAGGTAATTACCGATCCGGATGTGAAATCAATATTTATGTCGGATTATGAACTTAGTGAGGAGGTGTACTATAAAGTCATTGAAAAATTTAACATCCAGCACGCAGCCGTACATTATTTCACTGACCCCGATGCCATTATGGAGTCGCTGCATGATTTTTTCAGCAAGTATGATCAGTAAACGCAGGCTTTATTGTCTATAGGCCACTTTTTGATAAAACAGAAATCAAAACGCGCCACGCTAAATCCACAAATTAAAACTATCTTTGCGCCCTCAAAGTCAAAAAAAGACTCAGAAACCAACATTTATGGAAGTTAGTAAGATCAGAAACATAGCAATTATCGCGCACGTTGACCACGGCAAAACTACCCTGGTTGATAAATTATTACATGCAGGTCACGTTTTTAAGGATCATGAGAATCCTGGCGAATTGATTATGGATAGTAATGACTTGGAGCGCGAGCGGGGTATTACCATTTTGGCTAAAAATGTTTCTGTACGCTATAAAGATTATAAGATCAATGTAATTGACACCCCCGGCCACAGCGATTTTGGAGGCGAGGTAGAGCGGGTGTTGAACATGGCGGATGGTTGTTTATTACTGGTGGATGCCTTTGAAGGCCCTATGCCGCAAACCCGTTTCGTATTGCAGAAAGCCTTGCATTTAGGTCTTAAACCTATTGTAGTTATTAATAAGGTAGATAAGAAAAACTGTACGCCTGATGAAGTACATGAATCCGTTTTTGATTTAATGTTTGCCTTAGATGCAACCGAAGATCAATTAAACTTTCCAACGTTCTATGGTTCTGCCAAGCAAGGTTGGATGAGTGACGATTGGAAAAAACCAACCACAGATATTACTACACTGATTGAAGGGATCATTGAATTCATTCCAGCACCAAAAGTTGATGAAGGAACCACGCAATTATTGATTACATCATTAGAGTATTCATCATTTATCGGTCGTATTGCGATTGGTCGCATTCAACGCGGCAGCGTGAAAGCCGGGCAACAAATTGCGCTGGTTAAACGCGATGGAAAAATTACAAAAACCCGTATCAAAGAAGTGTATGTGTTTGAAGGCTTTGAGAAAAAGAAAGCAGACGAAGTAAAAGCGGGTGAAATTTGTGCCTTGGTAGGATTGGAAGGTTTTGAAATTGGAGATACTGTAGCGGACGTTGAAAAACCGGAAGCGCTTAAATCAATTGCTATTGATGAGCCTACTATGAGTATGCTTTTCACGATTAACAACTCACCGTTCTATGCAAAGGAAGGAAAGTTTGTTACCTCGCGTCATATTAAAGATCGCCTTGAAAAAGAGCTTGAGAAGAACTTGGCGTTGCGCTTAGGTCAAACTGGTTCAGCGGATAGTTTTATGGTGTTTGGTCGTGGCGTACTTCACTTATCTGTACTTATCGAAACCATGCGTAGAGAAGGGTACGAGCTTCAGATTGGTCAGCCACAGGTAATCTTCCGTGAGATTGATGGTGTGAAGAGTGAGCCTATGGAAGAATTAACTATTGACTTACCTGAAACAGATGCCGGTAAAGCAATTGAAACCGTTTCGATGCGCAAAGGCGAAATGGTAAACATGGAACCTAAAGCAGATCGGATGATCTTGAAATTCATGATTCCGTCACGCGGGATTATGGGCTTGCGAAATTATTTATTGAACGTTACAGCAGGTGAAGCAGTGGTAACGCACCGCTTTAAAGAATACCAACCTTACAAAGGAGAAATTCCAGGACGTATCAATGGTTCATTGATTGTAATGGAACAAGGCGATGCTATTCCTTACAGCTTGCACAACCTTCAAGATCGCGGTAAGTTCTTCATCAATCCGGGCGAACCGGTTTACGAAGGTCAGGTAATTGGCGAACATAGCCGCGGTGGCGATTTAGTAATCAACGTTACCAAGACAAAGAAGCTGACCAACATGCGAGCTTCCGGGTCAGATGAAAAAATGAAAATTGCACCTCCTTTAAAACATACACTGGAAGAAGCGTTGGAATATATTCAGGCCGATGAGTACGTGGAGGTGACACCTAAGTCAATTCGATTAAGAAAAATTTACCTGAATGA
>JAGPBO010000277.1 GCA_018063305.1 Cyclobacteriaceae bacterium | reverse complement strand
TTCCGGATCGCTCCTTTATAATAATCGATGACGCGCTCGTACTTTCCGTAACGAAAGGATTTCATAGCCTTCCGCTCTGGACTACAAGCCAGCAGTAGTATCCCCACCAAAATCAAAACAACTCTTACGCTCATGATCTTACAAGACCTTAAAATTACGAAAATCCCCGTTGAAACATCAGGGTTATTGCTATGTGCTTAACGCAGATTTAGGTAAATATTTTGCCATCCATGATTTTTCTGCCGGAATAACTCCGTGTTCCTCCCATTCGCCTCGGGTGGTAGCCAGTGTATGGACAACGGTGGAGGCAGAGTTCAACTGGCCTGAAGAGAACCGAGCCTTTAATTCGGTAAGAGGTACCAACTCTACAACGTTATTAATTAGGAAGGGTACTTTACTACGGTCTAAAAAGTCAACACCAGTCTCTGCTTCAATCTTTCTAAGCACGGCAATGGAACTGTCGATGGAGCAGCCGCTGGGGTCTTCAAAGTCTTCATCCAGCACCATCACAATAATCTGATTCCATTTAATAGAGAAAGAGGTTTGCAGAGTCTGACCATGCGCATTCCATTGCTCACAAAAGGCAAGTAGCATCTGTTCAGCCAGTTTTATCTCTTTATCGACCAGTTCGCGACTTCCCACGTAAATCCACACCCGACTTTCTTTTCGCAATTTTTCAACAGGTAAATACATAATTTCTTTTTTGTTTGATGATAGGTGTCCTACACCTTGCTACCGAAAAATATAGGTGTAGGACACCTCAAGCCTAAAATTCACATGTCTTACAAAATTCTCCGAGTGCAATAAGTCTTTCGTTAATTCTTTTCTCCCAATTAATTTGCCCTATAGGATTGTTTCCGAAATTGCTATCGTTGTCATAATCGTGATGCAACTTTTCAAATTCTTTTCTCACTTCTTCTTGAAGGGATTGGTATTGCCCCGAAAGAACTAATTTCCTATTCTCATTTAGCCTCTTCCGTAATTCTCTGGCCATCCATTCATTCAAGTCAAAAAGAGTTATAGCATATCGCAGACGGGAATTATCAGTCCAGTCGATCCATGAGTTATTTGGAGAAAACAAATTTATTACTTGTTGGTTAAAGGTTTTTAAATCTTTAATTTCTTCTTTCTTCAAGTTTGTTTCAAGTCCGAAGTTAGCTATTAGAGATTGTCCTGCCAATGGATCAGGAGGTGTAGCTTTAAAATCATTAACTGTTAGCCTTCTTGTCTCGCTCCACTCAAGTTTATCTTGGCCGATTGCCCGGAAGGTCAAACTTGTCAGAAGGGCATAGATCAAAATCAAATGTCTCATATTGTTAGTTCAAGATGTAGGACACCTTAACTCAAATCTAAAGCGATTCAGCAATTAACTCAGCCAGATCTTTTACGGTTACTTCGGTTTCTTTTTCTTTATTCTTAACACCATCGGTCATCATCGTTAGACAAAACGGACAAGCTACGGCAATGGTTTTTGCCCCTGTAGCTAATGCTTCTTCCGTGCGGTCAACGTTTATATCCTTATCCCCTTTTTCAGGTTCTTTCCACATTTGTGCGCCACCCGCCCCACAACAGAAGCCTGTAGTGCGGCAACGCTTCATCTCAACCAGGTCGGCATCCAACGCTTGCAACACATCGCGTGGCGCCTCATAAATACCATTGGCACGCCCCAGATAACACGAGTCGTGATACGTAATTTTCTTTCCCTTAAAGGATCCGCCCTCAGTCAGTTTAATTTTCCCATCGTTGATTAGCTGTTGAAGAAATGTTGAGTGATGAATCACTTCATAGCTACCACCCAATTCGGGGTATTCATTTTTTATTGTATTGAAACAATGCGGACAAGCAGTCACAATCTTTTTTATATTATAGCCGTTGAGCACTTGAATATTACTGAGAGCCTGCATTTGAAACAGAAATTCGTTGCCGGCTCTGCGGGCCGGATCGCCCGTGCAACTTTCTTCGATACCTAATACAGCAAAGTTTGTACCTACGGCATTTAGAATTTTCACAAAAGCTTTTGTTACCCGCTTGGCGCGATCGTCAAATGAGCCGGCACAACCAACCCAAAAAAGTATTTCAGGAGATTTGCCTTGGGCGGTAAGTTCGGCAACTGTAGGTGCGTTCATGGGTTTTCCTTTTTACGTTTTTGATCAATTAATGATTGAATTTTCTTCTCGCGATCGTTTGTCTCAGTTTGCTTTCTTTGTTCAATCGATTTTTCAAACGCAATCACCTTGCGCTGAACTTGATCCGCAAAAAAATCAAAACTATAATTTTCCAAATATTGAATAGTAAGATCTCTTTCAATCAATTCTCGCTTTAATAAAAATGCCGAGATGGCGCCAGTTGTTATATAATGATAGCGGGTCTTTAAGGTTATAAACAATTGTTCGAGATCAAATTGGGAGGAGATCATAGAAATATCAACGAAATCCTTCTCTGCTTTTCTGTCGAGTATAGCTTCACACTTGCTTGCAAAAATATCAGGTGCTGTTGCTATTCTGATACCATGGGTTAGCATGGGCTCCTGACTAAAGGGTACTTTCCAATCCACAATATCTACCTTGATTCCATTAATTCTTGCAACAATGCCATTTCTGTTTTGCGAGGACAATTCAAAAAATTTACCAAAGTATTGATCCATTATTTTAGGCAAGCCCTGTGGCTCCGTTCCACCACCGGCAAACAGATCGATATCAACAGACTTTCGATGACCAAACTGAAGCGACAAGGCAGTTCCGCCAACTAATCGAAACGCTTTCAATTCTTCTAATTTCATTAGCTCAACTAATAAGCTCATCATCTCTGCAGAAACCGTTTCAACGTGCAGTTTCATAGTGGATAATGTTGCTTAGAATGACTGGCCATAAAAACTTCTTCATCTAGAGATAGAAAATTAGACGCAAAAATGATTGCACGTTCTGGTAAGCTATTGGCCTTTGTTAAAACTTCCTTGCAAATCTCGTTTCCATAGTAGGCTAATACAGTGGCCATATCCTCTAGGTCCCCTCTTTCAAAAGTTCGGATAATTATTTTTTCATAATGATCGACATCATCCAATTTGGTGAGATCGCTATCCCAAAATAAATGTGCGGGCAGTTGGCTTACGATGTAGTTCATACACATTATTCTTTCGACCAGTTAAACCGATCGGCAGCAGAAAATTTCCAGGGAGCGAAATTTGTTTCGATATTCTGAAACATGCTATTCCACTGGGCCGGAGATCCGGATTCTTCCATCGCTACATATCTTCTCAACTCTAAAATTATTTCTAAAGGATTAATCAGTATCGGACAAGCTTCCACGCAGGCATTGCAAGTGGTGCAGGCATTGATCTCCTCTTTGGTGATGTAATCGTTTAATAATGTCTTGCCGTCATTTAATCCCGGCCCACCGGCCTGTAAACTTTTTCCAACCTCTTCCATGCGGTCGCGGGTATCCATCATTATTTTACGGGGCGAAAGTTTTTTACCCGTTAGGTTAGCCGGACATTGGGAAGTACAACGGCCACACTCGGTGCAGGCATAGGCAGCCATTAAATTAATACGACTCAAATCATTAATATCCTTGGCGCCAAAACGCCCGGGCTCTACAGCGGTGGCAGGAGGTTCGGTAGCAAGACCTAACATCGATTTTACTTCGTTGGTAACAACCGGCATAGTATTGATATGACCTTTCACTTCCAGATTGGCATTATAGGTATTTGGAAATGCCATAAAAATATGCAGGTGCTTGGAGTAGGTAACGTAAACGGTGAAGCCCAGAATACCCACAATGTGAAACCACCACGCAAATCGCTCAACGAATATGAGTGTTGAGGTGTTGAGAGATTCAAACAGTGGGATAAGGGTGGAGCTAAAAAACAAACTGCCAGTCGCAACATAATGGTCGCTGCGGGTTTGCAGAATCTGATCGCTGGCATTCATGGTTAGAATAGCAATCATCAAAACACTTTCTATAATGAGAATCAGGTTACCATCTAATTGTGGCCAGCCTTTCATTTCAGCAGACCAAAAGCGTTTAACTTTAACAATGTTTCTGCGAATCAAAAAGACTACACAAGCAAAGAGCACGGCTATTGCTAAAAACTCGAAAATATTCATCAACACATTATAGAACCCACCCAGGTACGGGGCAAAGATTCTGTGCGTGCCTGCCAGACCATCAATGATAAACTCAAGTACTTCGAGATTGATTACTAAAAAGCCTACATAGATAAAAAAATGTAATGTAGCCGGGATGATTTTTTTGAACATTTTCTTCTGACCAAACGCAATCAGCAACACATTCTGAACTCGCTTGCCAGCATCTCCGGTTAGTGTTTGTTTTTTGCCTAGTTGAATATTATTACGAATACTGATTACCCGTTTTCGAATAATATAACCAGCGATTGCCAGAACGATAAAAAATATGATTTGCTGAAATACAGCCATAGCAGAAAATTTAGGGGGAAGATAGTTTACCCTATCGGTTGAACCAATATTTTACAACAAAACCCAAAAAATTGAGGGAGGGTTTGCACCAAGATGAAATTTGCATACTTTTGTGACCCATTCGCGGAAAATAGCTGTTTTTTGAAGGTTATTGAAAACTAAATGGTGACGT
>JAGPBO010000276.1 GCA_018063305.1 Cyclobacteriaceae bacterium | reverse complement strand
ATGAATTTCAATTTGTAACCGATTTATTTATTACGTTGAGTGTAGCAAATACAAAACTTACCAACGCAGGTAAAGAAGGCCTTAGTCACGCCATTTTAATGCAGGAGCCTGATCGATCCAAAAAAGTTTCAGAGAAAATAATTGATAAAGTTTAAAGACTAAAGAAGCGATTTGGATAGATTCTTCCCATGAAAATTGAAATAGTAGTATATAATATTGAGTCGGCCCTTCGAGCGCAGGAAGGTGGAGCCGATCGTATTGAATTGTGCGACAACCCGGCTGAAGGAGGAACCACACCCTCGTATGGAATCATTGAATCAGTGCGACAGAATGTAAACCTGGATGTTTTTGTTATGATTCGTCCACGGGGTGGAGACTTTTGTTATACCAACTACGAATTTCATAGCATGAAGCGCGATCTCTATCAATGTCAGCGCATCAGTGTTGATGGGGTTGTGTTCGGCATCTTAAACGAAAATGGTACACTTGATAAGAAGCGTTGTAAGGAACTGATCAACATTGCACGTCCGTTAAAAGTTACTTGTCACCGGGCTTTTGATATGACACGCGATCCGTTTGAGGCTTTGGAAGATTGTATTGAGTTGGGCTTTGATAGGATACTTACTGCAGGCCATAAAACCACAGCTGCCTTAGGGGCTGATCTAATTGCTGATCTTATAAAAAAAGCAGCTGGCCGAATTGCTATTATGCCGGGCTCAGGTGTAAATGAAAATACAGTCGAGGAAATTATTCGAAAGACGAATGCGAAGGAGATTCATTTCTCAGCAACGGCTTTTCGCGATAGTGTGATGACCTATAAAAATCCGGCTATTGCTGGCATGGGTTCAGAAGAAGGTTCTGAATTTAAATACCGCACAGTTGATCCGGAGCGCGTGCGCGCGATGCGGAAGTTGTCGGAGTTACTTTAAAATGACAAGACTGTATTATACATAATCGAATAAAAGACTATTGATATGAAAAAGAATTTGATTATAGGACTTCTGGTAATTATATCTTTATCGTCAATGACTTATGGATATTTCCAAAAGGCAAGAGCAGATAAACAAGAAGCTCTTGCTATGGAGAATGCTAAAGTTGCAAGAGAAGCAGAAATCAAGGCTGCGCAAAATCAAAAGGCAGCGGAAATGCAGAGGATGATTGCTATAACGGCAATGGATCGATCGGAAGTAGCGTTAAAAGCATTGGAGGAAGCAAAAAGGGAAAAGTAAGAGAACTTTTACGAACCCTACCCTTGGTCCATGTCCCCACAGAACAGCCAAGTTTTCGATTACATCTTCTGCAAATCTTTCTTCAATTCCTTCCGGTGTAGGTAGCCGAGTCACTTTAACTTCTTTCCTACATTAGGTTTGGTCGCCAGTATTATCGGCTCGGTCTCTAAGAGTTCTAGTGACTGTACCATGTGCTGCGTAGTGCTCTTGTACTTTTTAAAGTGTGGAGTTTCCAGATGTAAATTAAACGCATCTGCATTGGCATAGATTTCAAAAATGGTGATGGAGGTTGGATTATCTTTTTCCGCTACCGCATATAACGATAGTACTCCTGGCTCTACACGCACGGATGCTTCAATTTCTTCAGTAAGAGCCGCATTATATTCCCGCAATTGCGTGGAATCAATTTTGAGTTTGGCAATTCGAATTACTAAAACCTTGTCTTGCGCAACAGCCTGATCATATAAAAATAAAGATAGTATTCCAGCCATGGTTAGTATATACATAGCTTTGGAACGGGTTGCTCTTGATCCTTCAGTTTTCATTTTAATCTATTTAGTGGCATTAAACAAAGCTACGAAAACCAAAGCACTGTAAATGAAGTCATCATCTTTAATGGTTCGACACTTCGCAACCATTTTATTTCTCAGTCTGCTTTTGTTGTGCGGAAATAAAGTCAGGGTTGATGTCGTCCTCCTTTACTAAACGATCAATAACATCTGTGTTTAATCGCTTCTGCAACTTTCTTTATATTTTCCGGCTGGCTGTTAAGTCTGGCTTGTTTACCGTCTTGAATATTGAATCCGAATTTTGGTTGCAATAACCATTTTATCGCGGACGGTATTCGAGCTTTCACCAACTAATTCTTCATTTCGTGAATGGCCGTATACTTCGGCTGTATCAAAAAAAGTTATGCCCTGTTCTACAGCAGCGTGAATCAATTTGATCATTTCACTTTTGTCAGGAAGTGGAGTATATCCGAAACTCATACTCATGCAACCCAGGCCAAGAGCTGAAACCTCCAGATTGCTTGTGCCTAATTTTCTCTTTTGCCTAATTTTTTACTTGTTGATTACACAACAAAAGTAGAATTCAGAAGAGTAAAGAGGTAACACCAAACAAACAACTACTTACGAAAATCAAATATTGAAATTTATTGAGCTGGAGTTCAAGCATTGTTTCCCGTTACGGAGACGATGTATAGTTGAAACTACATCGCCTGAATATCTTTCTCCAATTCCTTCCCGAAGGGTTGATTGTAAAAGCGTTTGCCAGTTGCTTTGTATAGCGCATTGGCAACCGCTGCAAACACGGGTGGAAACAAGGGCTCGCCAAGTCCGGTAGGATCATATTCGTTTTTAACGAAGTGCACTTCAATAGAAGCGGGGGCTTCTTTTTGACGGATGAGGCGATAGGTATCGAAATTATTTTTTTGAGGCACACCATCAACAAAAGTCAGTTCACCAAACATAGCATTGCCAATGCCATCAACGATACCACCTTCACCCATGTTTTTTGCAGCATCGGGATTAATTACAATACCACAATCCACAGCCGCATACACATTTTCAAAAACCGGCTTGTTGTCTTTCATTGTTAAATCAAGCACTTCCGCTACGTAGGTATTGTGACAGAAGTAAGCGGATACTCCGCGATGCACATTAGGTTGTGCTTCACTCCAATTAGATTTCTCGCGTACCAATTTCAAAACACCGGCATATCGCTCGGGATCATAATCATTGTCTTTACCAACCGGATTATTTTTAGCACGTTCTAAAAGCTGTAAGCGAAACTCAATTGGATCTTTTCCTGCCAGTTCTGCCAACTCATCAAGAAAGGATTGCTCAGCGCCAGCAATAAAATTTGAACGTGGTGCACGGAATGCACCAATGGTAATGTTGGAATCCAATTGCCAACCCTCAGCCAAATAATTGTCAACTGCACCAGCCGGAAAACGATTAGCATGCACCGCATGTTCAGGAATGCCACCACCACGCACATGAAAGGCAATCAAATTATTGTTTTCATCTAATGCCGCTCTGTAGGTAGCGGTATATGTTGGCCGATAAATACCATAGGTCATATCGTCCTCGCGGGTATAGATCATTTTGATCGGGGCATTCATCTTTTGAGAAATGACGGCCGCTTCTACCATGTGATGGCAATAAGCCCGGAGGCCAAACCCACCACCCATTCGGGCTAACTTGATATTGATACTTTCTTTTGGAAGTCCCAATCGTGTGGCAATGGTACCAGCAATAAAATCAGGCGCCTGGGTTGGTCCGTAGATTTCAGCTTTATCGGCAGTAACGTTAGCAAAGCAATTCACAGGCTCCATCGTATTGTGTGCGAGGTATGGAGCGTTGTATGTTCTTTCAAGAACTTTTGCTGCTTTTTTAAATGCACTTAACGGATCACCATCCTTTCGTAAAACATTCGCAGGCTTCTTGGCCATCTCAGCCATTCTTTCTTTATGTCCTTCGGTACTTTCTACACCACCCGGAATTTTAACAGTTTGTTTACCTGTCCATCCATTAACAACCACACTCGTGTCTGAAGTTTTTCCCCATTCTATCTTCAGCGCTTTCTTTGCATTCATTACCTCCCACGTTGAGTTTCCCACTATGGCTACCATTTCCGTATAGGTAGTCGTATCAAAGGCTGCGCGTTCGTAATCATCGGGTAATGTTTTAAAAACAAATACATCTTTGATGCCCGGCATTGATTTTGCAACCGTGTCATCAACAGATTTCACTTTCATACCGATGGGCGGGTGAGCAATCATGGCAATCAACATTCCATCTTGCTTATAGTCCATGGCAAACAAAGGTTTGCCCGTAACAATATCTTTACCGGCAACATTCTTTCTCGATGTGCCAATGATTTTAAAATCGTTTATACTTTTTACTGCAACATCAGTAGGCACGGTAAGTCCTGCTGCCTGTGATGCCATTTCTCCATAGCCCGCTTTTTTTCCACTTGCTTTATGATGTAGTGTTCCGGCTTCGGTCGTTATTTCTTCCACAGCAACATTCCAGGTTTTTGCGGCCGCATCTATCAACATTTTTCTTGCCGTGGCACCTGCAGTGCGTAAAGGTTTCCAACCCAAACGAATACCCTGGCTGCCACCAGTAAACTGGCGATCAAAGCGCTTCGGGAAAAAGTCGGCTTGTTCAACAATTACATTCTTCCAGTCTACATCTAACTCATCCGCCAGGATCATAGGCATGGAGGTCATTACATTCGATCCAAACTCCGGATTAGCCGACATCAACGTCACTACTCCGTTTTCACCAATCTTAATATAGTTATTGAGCTCAAACCATTCTTTTGGCAGCACCATTACTTCTTCCGGTGTTGGCTTGCAACCGGCCAGCCAGCCAAAGC
>JAGPBO010000001.1 GCA_018063305.1 Cyclobacteriaceae bacterium | reverse complement strand
GGGGTCCAATTTCAAAATAAGATTCCAACCGATTGATTTCACGCGATACCATAGAAGAAATCAGAAACCGCCTCGATATTGTTGATGTGATAAGCGATTTTGTGTCGCTTAAAAAAGCCGGTCAGAATTATAAGGCCCTCAGTCCCTTCGCCAACGAGAAAACCCCTTCGTTTTTTGTCGTTCCCGCCAAGGGCATTTTCAAAGACTTTAGTAGTGGCAAAGGGGGCGATGCCATAACCTTTGTGATGGAGCATGAGAAGATGAGTTATTCGGAATCTCTTCGCTACCTGGCAAAAAAATATGGGGTTGAAATAAAGGAAGACAAGCAGTCGGATGAAAGTAAAGCGGCCTTAAGTGAACGCGAAGGGCTTTACATTTTGATGAACTTTGCCAAAGATTATTACCATACACAATTGTTGACCAGCGAGGAAGGCATGAGCATTGGCCTGAGCTATTTCCGCGAACGCGGGTTTAATGATCGCACCATCGGTAAGTTCGAGTTGGGCTATGCGCTGAATGGCTGGGAAAATTTTAGTGAAGAAGCCATTGCCAAAGGCTACAATAAAAAGCTGCTTGAAAAAACCGGATTAATCGTAAAGAAAGAGGAGGGAACTGAAAAGGAACGCTCCTATGATCGCTTTCGCGGACGCGTAATTTTTCCGGTGCATAATATTTCAGGAAAAGTAATTGCTTTTGGTGCCCGCATGTTGGGCAAAGAGAAAAATCAGCCTAAATACATTAACTCACCGGAGACGGAAATATATCATAAGAGTGATGTACTGTACGGATTGTATCAGGCGAAGAATGCCATCCGCCAGCAGGACGTTTGTTATTTGGTGGAAGGGTACACCGATGTAATCTCCTTGCATCAGGCGGATGTAGAAAATGTTGTTTCCTCATCGGGCACTGCGTTAACTGAAAGTCAGATTAAACTCATCCGCAGGTTTACGGAAAACATAACCGTATTGTTTGATGGCGATACGGCCGGAATAAAAGCAGCGCTACGCGGAATCGATATGATTCTGAAAGGTGGTTTGAATGTGCGGGTTGTTTTGTTTCCGGATGGCGAAGATCCGGACAGTTATTCGCGGAAGGTTGGTACTACAGAGTTTCAGAAATTTTTAAGTGATCATACGCAGGATTTTGTTTCTTATAAGATTAGTCTACATACTAGTGAAGTTAAGAATGATCCAATAAAAAGATCAGAATCGTTGCGGGAGATAGCTGATACATTGGCCTTGCTACCTGATGAAGTTAGGCGAGCACCTTATTACCGCCAAGTAAAGGATCTTTTGGAAATTGATGAACAAACAGTTATTAATGAAATCAATAAAATTAGACTAAAAAGAGAAAGGGATGATAAGATAAAGAGTTCAAGAGAACTTAAGGAGGATGAGCCATTGGTTGAATCAGAAGCTATTAATGAACAACTTGGTATTTCTTTACCTATTCTTCCTGAGACCAAAGTTTATGCTCAAGAGAGGGAGACAATAAGATTGTTGATCAAATTCGCTGAGAATACCTTAAATGATGAGAGTGTCCACGAATTTTTGTTGAATGAACTATCTGATGTTGAATTTTCACATCCGTTGTACAGGAGGATCATTTCAATAATCAAAGATAGGATTGATTCAGGCCAGTCAATTGATTTAACTTATTTATTGTCTTTGAATGATGAGGAGATTAGTAAATGTGTATCTGAGATTTCCATTGAAAAATATTCTTTGAGTCCACTTTGGTCAGATAAATTTAAAATTTTTGTCCCTGATGAGGGAGAAGTATTGGAAGCATTGGTAAATACCAATGTATTAAGATTTAAGTTTAGGGTAGTTCAAAAAATGTTAGAGGATAATCTGAAAGATATAAAATCTGCTGAAGCTGAAAATGAGGGATTTATTTTAGATGAATTATTGGACGTGCGTGTAGGTCTAAAGAATGCTGAAAAAGAACTAGCTAATCTATTGGGCATTGTAATTGCCAGGTAGGAACAAGACCGGCCAAGTATTTGTTAAATGATTTGAACTGAGAAAATAATGAGTGATAAAATTAAGATTGATTCGATTGAAGATGCCATCCATGAGATAAAGCATGGGCGCGTAATTATTGTGGTGGATGACGAAGACCGCGAGAATGAAGGTGATTTCATTTGCGCAGCCGAATCGATAACCCCCGAGATTGTAAACTTTATGGCCACCCACGGGCGCGGACTTATTTGTGCGCCTCTTATGGAAGATCGCTGTGAAGAACTGGGTCTCGAGTTGATGGTGGGAAAAAATACAGCAGCTTTTGAAACTCCGTTTACGGTGTCGGTGGATTTAATCGGGCATGGTTGCTCCACGGGTATTTCGGCTCACGATCGTTTTAAAACAATCAAAGCCTTGGTAGATCCAGAAACAAAACCGGAAGAGTTGGGTAAACCGGGTCACATATTTCCACTCAAAGCAAAAAAAGAAGGCGTGCTCAGGCGATCGGGTCATACTGAAGCCGCTATCGACTTTGCCCGTCTCGCAGGATTTCGACCCGCGGGCGTGTTGGTGGAGATCATGAATGAAGATGGATCGATGGCCCGGCTATTGGATCTAAGGAAAGTGGCCGATCGGTTTGGACTAAAACTGGTAACCATTAAAGATCTGATTGCCTACCGCATGAAAGTAGAGTCACAGATTCGCAAACAAGTGACTGTAAATATGCCCACTGCCTATGGCGACTTTAAATTAGTGGCTTACGAACAAATCAATACTACCGAAGTTCATATGGCGTTAGTAAAAGGAACATGGGAAGAAAATGAACCGGTCATGGTTCGTGTTCACTCGAGCTGTGTAACGGGTGATATCTTTGGCTCTTGCCGATGCGATTGTGGCACCCAATTACATAATGCCATGATGATGGTAGAGAAAGAAGGTAAAGGGATTGTGCTTTATATGAAACAAGAGGGTAGGGGAATTGGCTTGTTGAATAAACTGAAAGCCTATAAACTTCAGGAGGAGGGATTGGATACCGTAGAAGCAAATCTGCAACTCGGCTTTGATATGGATAATCGCGATTATGGAATCGGAGCGCAAATCTTAAGTGATCTGGGTGTTTCTAAAATTAGGCTGATAACAAATAATCCGAAAAAACGAGTGGGGCTTATGGGATACGGCCTGGAAATTGTTGATAACATTTCTATTGAAATAACACCTAATCCACACAATGAAAAATATCTTCTAACCAAACGCGATAAACTTGGCCATTCGATCTTAAAAAATAAATGAGAGCCTTTCTACTCTTACTTCTTTTAAGTGGTTTCACGACTCTGTCGGCACAACAGTTTGCGTCCGAGTTCTGGCACACGGGTAAAGTGGTGCTCGATTCGGGCGATACATTGAAAGGTAACATAAAGTATGATCTCAAAAACGATATTCTGCAGGTTCAATTGGAAACCAAAATGGAAAGTTACACAGCCCGCAAAGTATTATTCTTTGAGATTTTTGATGAGACGGTAAAGCGATATCGGATATTTTATTCGCTGCCCTATACTACAGCCGGTCAATATAAAGCACCTGTATTTTTTGAACTGTTGACTGAAGGAAAACTCACGGTGCTGTGTCGAGAGTCTATCGAATCCCGCACTACTTCTTCACCACTTTATTATTATGGCACGTATAGTCGCCTGGTATTAATAAATAAATACTACCTGTTAAGAGAGAATGGTAATATTGATGAATATCGGGGTAAGAAAAATGATTGGTTTGATTTTATGCAAAATAAAAAGAGTGAGGTAGAGAAGTATGCAAAAACAAATCGTCTGAACATGGATGAAAAATATGATTTGGTATCCGTAATTGAATATTATAACTCACTATATAAATAAACTGTTTTTTTGTTTTATGGATAAGCCATTGATTTTAGTTACTAATGATGACGGCATTACGGCCCGTGGTATTCTCAACTTAGTAACGGTAATGAAAGAATTAGGCGATGTATTGGTTGTTGCCCCCGATAGCCCGCAATCGGGAATGGGGCATGCCATTACCGTGGGGGATAGCCTTCGCTTAACAGAGTCTTTTATTTTTGAAGGGGTGAAAGCGTATGAGTGTTCGGGCACTCCGGCCGATTGCGTAAAGATAGCACGTCACTTTGTTTGCAAGGACGGACGCCAGCCAGATATTGTAGTGAGCGGGATCAATCATGGCAGTAACACATCAATCAGCGTATTGTATTCGGGTACCATGTCTGCTGCTATTGAGGGGGCTATTGAGGGTACACCGGCTATTGGATTTTCCTTGTGTGATTATAGTCATAAGGCTGATTTTTCGCATACACCCGAAATCGTAAGGAAGATAACACAACAAGTATTGAGTAAGCACTTGCCGAAAGGGGTCGCTCTCAACGTAAATATTCCGCCCAAGCGAAACGAAGCTGTAAAAGGTATTCGCATTTGCAGACAAGCCAACGCAAAATGGGCAGAAGAATTTATGGAACGCTATGATCCTAATGGAAGAAGTTATTTCTGGATGACGGGTAACTTTGTGAATTTTGATAAGGGAGAAGATAATGATGAATGGGCGATTGCCAATAATTATGTGTCCGTTGTTCCTTGTCAGTTTGATCTTACTGCGCACCAGGCTATTCCTATTTTAAATGAGGATTGGGAAATTTTAGGATAAAAAAATCCGTTAGCGAGGTGTTCCGATAAGAACGGTATCTTACATAACGGTTGAGTAAGTAAAGCTTAAGCGGGATCAACGTCAAACACAATCTTAACATTCCGGTATTCTTTGAGTTGTTGTATCCCGGAAGCAACATGTTGCAGGACGGATTTAATCTCATTTAATTTTCCCTGATCACGCCTGATCTTCAGTAAGACCAACATCAAATATTCATTTCTGATTTTTGAAACCATGGGCTCACCGGGTCCCATTATTTTAATTCCTTTTAGTGATGTATTTAATTGATTGACATAAGTATCGGCTGCAGCCTGCACCATTTTTTTATCTGTATGCTTCAGCGTAACGTCAATTAAGCGGCTGTAGGGAGGGTAGAGATGTTCCTCGCGGTCGCGCAGTTGATCTTCAATAAAACCAATTACATTATTTTCAACCACGTACTTGAATAGGGAATGGGTTGGATTGGAGGTTTGTAAAATTACTTTACCTCGCTTTTCTCTCCGCCCTGCCCGGCCACTAACTTGTGTGATCAATTGAAAAGCTCTTTCATACGATCGGAAATCCGGAAAGTGCATCATGCGATCCGTATCAAAAACGCCCACCAGACTTACCCGATCAAAATCCAATCCTTTCGTTACCATTTGCGTTCCTACCAGAATATTCGTCTCGCCACTTTCAAATCCTTCCATAATGTTTTCATATCCCGATCGCGACCGCGTAGTATCTAAATCCATACGCTGAATTTTAGCATCCGGAAAATGAAGCTTTAACTCTTCTTCTAATTTTTCGGTGCCGTAGCCAAGGGTAAGTATTCTCTTTGAACCACAGGTAGGACATTGGTTTGGCAAATCTTCGCGATAGCCACAATAATGACAAATTAATGCATGCCGGTATTGATGATACGTCAGACTGACCGCACAATTAATGCACTTGGGCACCCACTGGCAATCTTCGCATTGTACCAACGGAGAGTATCCTCTTCGGTTTTGAAACAAGATCACTTGTTCTTTGCGGTTCAGGGTTTCCTGAATTTCCTTTAGCAGGCGGGAAGAAAATTCACCCTTATTCGTCTTTCGCTTTTTTTCCTGTGATAAATCTGCAAAAACAATTTCAGGTAGTTGGGCTTCACCAAATCGCTGAGTTAATGAAACCAAACCATAACGTCCGCCTTTAGCCTGGTAGAATGATTCAGCCGAAGGGGTAGCACTACCTAACAAAACTTTGGCATGATGAATTTGCGCCATCACCATGGCCACATCGCGGGCATGGTAGCGGGGGGCAGGGTCGTGTTGTTTATAAGAAGCATCGTGCTCTTCATCCACAATGATCAGACTCAGGTTATCGAAAGGAAGAAACACGGCCGATCGTACTCCGATAATAAATCGAAACTTGCCTGTAAGAATTCCATTCCATACTTCTACGCGTTCATTATCAGAAAACTTAGAGTGATACACGCCCATCTCGCTGCCAAACATTTTCTTGAGGCGATGAACAATTTGTGTGGTAAGCGCTATTTCGGGTAGCAAATACAATACCTGCGAGCCACCTTCCAGTGCCTTGCGAATGAGATCTATATAAATTTCTGTTTTACCACTACCAGTTACCCCATGTAAAAGCGCAGTACTCTGCGTTTCAAAACTGTGCATGATTTCGTTGCGCGCTTGCTCTTGTAATTCACTCAGCAACAGGGGATGCTCATGGGCATTATCGGGAAAGCCGAACCGAGGCACAATTACGTCAAACTCCTCCAACACCTTGTGTTTGATTAATGTGTTTACGGAAGATTCTGAAATTTCTGCATCCAGCAATTGAGATTTAGCTAATCCGGTTTGATTAAGTTCCGGATGTGAAAACACGGGTATCTCTTGTAAGTACTTTAACAGAACGGCTTCTTGCTTTGGCTTGGCCGATAAGGTTTCAAATAACGCCTCGAGATTTTTCTTATCTATATAGTCGGCATGAATGCGGAGATGCTTTTCTGTTTTAGGCTTAAACTTTTCTTTTACTTCTTCATAGAGAATAATGGCTTCCTTGGCCGACAAGGATTTTAGAAGATGGTAGATGGATTTGGTGTTCAGCAGTTTGGCTGCTTCGGTATACGTAAGTGTGTTGCCTTTCAGCCGATCGAGTAGAAGGCGTTCTTTTTCAGAAAAATCGAAGGTAGAATCTTCGAGATCAAATCCGGGCCGGAGTTGAATCATCGACTCACTGGAAAGTTTAAGACCCGAGGGCAGAGCGGCTTGAATTACTTCACCGAAGGTGCAGAGGTAGTAATCGGCCATCCATTGATACAATTTGAATTGCGGCTCATAGATTACTTCACTGTTGTCCAGTACATCTAAAATGTACTTGGCTTCGTAGTCTTTAGGGGGTTGATGGTGTATTTCCGCCACTATACCCGTAAGGATTTTCTTCTGGCCAAAGGGTACAATCACGCGGTGCCCTTTTTTTATGGATGGGTTGTAAGCGACCGGAACGCGGTAAGTAAATAGTTTTGGAATGGGTACAGGCAAAACAACCTCAGCAAAGTAGGTATCTATGCTCGGGCTGTCAAATAAATCACCGGGTTTGTCCATCGCTTATGTAGCCGCTAAGTTAACGGAATTCGAGGTTTCTTTATTGAATTTAATTTGATCCTGATTTGTTGATTAAAAAGTTAATCTTTGTTCTCCGGGTTGATCAACCGCAGATTTTTTATAATGAATACTTTAAAGTCGTTTAAGAAAGTAATGGATGACTTACCATCCGCGGACATAGCACCGGTTTTGTTTATCGGTCATGGCAGCCCCATGAATGCGATTGAGCAGAATGAATACAATCGCTCGTGGGCGGAATTAGGAACCAAACTTCCCAAACCAAAAGCAATCCTAACGATCTCGGCACATTGGCTCACACGCGACACATGCGTTACTGCTATGGAGCGGCCAAAAACTATTCACGACTTTGGCGGATTTCCGCAAGCCTTGTTTGATCAGCAATATCCGGCTCCGGGCGCACCTGATTTCGCGGCCTTAACGCAAAAGCTGGTTACCACCACAAACATTCAATCAGATTTAGAGTGGGGCCTCGACCATGGTACGTGGAGTTTTCTGTTGCCCATGTATCCGCAGGCAGATATTCCGGTGTATCAGTTAAGTCTGGATTATTATAAACCGATGCGTTATCACTATGAGTTGGCTCTGGAACTTCGCGAACTTCGGAAAAAAGGAGTGATGATCGTTGGCAGCGGAAACATTGTGCACAATTTGCGTATGATGAATTTTTTAGGCAAGCCGTACGATTGGGCAACCGAGTTTGATGAGAAGATTAAATCTTATTTGCAAAACCAAAATCATGAAGGAATTATACAGTATGATCAATTAGGTACTTTGGCTAAGCTGGCTGTGCCCACCCACGATCATTACCTGCCCTTGCTCTATGCCATCGCTCAGCAAGACAAAGACGAACCGCTTACTTTCTTCAATGAAAAAACAGAAATGGGATCGGTAAGCATGCGATCGTTTATCTTATCCAGATAATTATTTTTAACCAGAAGGGGATATTGTGCTTATCCAAATATCTTTCTTGTAATAGCTCTGCCAATAAACCGAACTTTATCACTAAAGGGAAAATTTTCTAAAACCGATTTCACGACACCTTTGGTAAACCGGGTTCGTTTTTTATAATCTATAAACACGTCAACCAAAACAATTTTATTGGCCTTAGCCTCCTGGAGTGCAGCACTAATATTTTGATCTATCTGAGCGTCATCTTCAATAGCCAGGTAGGTGGCCCCCACTGCGGTTGCAATGCCTTCTAATTTAAAATCTCCTAATTGTGTGGATGTTTTTCTGTTATAAGGGATCTCTTGACCTTGAGATATCTGGGAAAGCTCGCCATCATGAAAAACGAAAATTGTGATTCCTAAATTATTTCTTTTTGCCGTTAACAACTCCAGCCCAGTCATAAGGAAGGCGCCATCACCCACAATTCCAATAACCTGTTTGTCTGGATTAGCAAACTTAGTGCCTATGGTTGCGGGAACACAGTACCCCATACAATTGAAATCGGTTGGACTAATTAAATGTTTGCTTTTCAGATTCTGAAATAATTCTACGGTTAGGAACGTGTGATTGCCATCATCCACAACCGTAATGGCATCATCTTCCAGATTACTTCTTAAACTCTTAAAGAAATGATAGGGATTGACTCGGTCGAATTTATAATCAGACCATTCTTTATAATATACCTGTTTATCTTTTGCAATAGAACTAATTAAATGCGGATTGCTTTTTTGGATATTCTTTTTTGTTAGCTCGGTTAATAAAGATTCTAAGACCTGTTTCGCATCACCTTGTATGGCCAGTTTACTTTTGTAATTTTTATCGAAAACATTTTCATCGATATCAATATGGATAAGATTTTCAGGAACTTCTGCGCTAAAACTTCCTGTAGGTAGTTCCGCAAATCTTGTTCCTACCGCAATTAAACAATCGACATCTTTAAAAGCATTTTCAGAAGCCGGTACGGATGCTGGCCCAAAACCCATCCCAGTAAATAATGGATGATCACCAGGGAACACGCTAAATCCTTGCAGTGTTGTAGATACAGGGGCATTTAGTCGCTCGGCAATTTGAATACTGATGGTAGTTGCCTCTTTGGCTCCCCATCCTAAAAACAATCCTACTTTTTTAGATTCTGAAATGATTTGAATCGCATCATCGATTTTAGACCCGAATATGGCTGGTTTACTTTCAGGTTTTTTATAGGTTAATATTTCCGAAACTTCCCCTTTAAACAATTGAATGTTTGCGGGGATCTCAATAAAGACCGGACCAGGGTTTCCGGAAATCGCGATGTTATAAGCTTCAAAAATACTGGACATTATTTCTTGATGGCTTTTTATCTTATACGTCTTTTTAGTGATTCCGCTTAATACCGAATGCATGTCCCATTCATGAAGCTGATAACTTTTATTCACATCTGTACGAATTCCACCGGAGATGATAAGCATGGGAATGCCATCTAAGAACGCTTCACCAATACCACTTAAAGCATGGGTAACTCCGGCTGCTGGTACAATAACCAACGTTCCAATAGTATCAGAAGTACGACTTACCGCATCGGCCATAAATGCACCGCCACCTTCGTGCGTCACTAATATAGGTGTGATCTTTTCAGATTTATTCAACTCGTCATAAATCTCCGTATTATGTACACCAGGAACACCAAACGTATGTGATATCGGCAATTGCTCTAATGCGTTAACAACTAACCATGCACCTGTTTTATTCATAGAAAATTTATTTTAAAATTTTATTCCTGATATGTTTGCTCCCGCTACTCTCCCAGTTAAAATACAAGATCCTAAAAAAGTACCTTCTAATGATCTTGCTCCATGTATACCTCCGCCTCCAAATCCGGCAGATTCGCCTACAGCATATAATCCTGAGATAACCTCACCATCTTTATTAATGACTTGTGAATTTAGGTTAATAGGAATGCCACCCAAACTTTTTCTACTCAAAATATATTGTTTGACTGCTACTAATGGCCCTGCTTTGGGGTCTAAAATCTTTTGAAATTTTGAGGTTCTGATTTTATCTCCGCTATACAATCTAAAATTAATTAATCGTCTTAACTGTTCATCATTAAAATACGATTTTCCTCTATCAATTTCATCGTCATAATTTTGCAAATCTCTTTTAAGTGTCTCTAAATCTACTGCGTCAGTATTGCCTTGTTGATTCATCTTTTTTACCAATTCATCAACCGTGTTCGCCACCACAAAGTGATCCGATTCTTTAATCAATCTATTGATCAATGTTTTATTGCCGAATAAAACATCTTTTATCATCGTTAATTTATTTTTATTCCTGAAAGCCGTCATATATTCCGAACCTGAAACCGCTAATTCTTTAATGGCTATTTTCCAGTTCATCACACTCCATGAGTATTGATGTTTTGTTTTTAGTATATTTTCCACAAAAAACAAAGTATCCGTATACCCAACTAACGGAGGTTGAAATCGCTTACCTGTGGAGTCGACCCAGATAGCAGACCTTGGTGGAACCAGGCTTAAGCCGTCTCTGAACTTTCCTTTTTCCGGATTTGGAGTAGGAATTCCGGCAGCATAGTGCCATTGTCTATTTAAGTGGGTGGAATGGATTCCCTTTTGTTCCAGATCTAAATGGATTGTTCCATCCGCATATGGATGTGATCCATTTAATAATGTATCGGGTGGAGTACCGAGGTTAGGATGCCAATTTTTCTTAACCAATTCTAAATCACCGCCTGTAATTCCTCCCGAGGCAATGACTATATTTTTTGCTGTGATGCTTACTCTTTGTTTCGTTGATTCATCTAAAACTTCAACGCCAACGGCTTTTTTATTTTCAATTACAACAGACTCCACCTTGTGCTGAAACTTTATTTCCAGGTTCTCTTTATTTTTATGATTCAGTAAATATTTTACAACCTGATTAGATAAATCATATCCAGTGCCCCAGGTGATATGCCATCGGGGAACCGAATTTCCCTTTACATACATACCTCGTTCCGGCCAATTAACAACCGGAAGAAACTTAACATTTTTATCGATAAGCCAGTTATAAATAATAGAAATGGAATGATCTGAATAAAACTTAGCCCATTTCGCACCTAAACAATTTCGGTCAGTGAATTCGCCATAACGCATCCAGTCCTCATAAAGTAATGTGGCTGAATCTTTAATTCCTGCTCTTTTTTGCTGAGGTGTACCTGAAAATAAAATACCTCCAAAAGATTTTTTTGCCAACCCTCCAAATTTCTCTTCTATATCTCTTTCAAGGATAAGAACTCTTTTATTATTATCCAGTAATTCAATGGCTGCTGATATTCCTGCCAATCCACCTCCAACTATTACGTTTTCGTATTCAAGAATATTCATAACCTGTTTTGAAAATGAAGGGAAACGACCATGTAGCGACTCCTCACATCGGTCACTACCAAAATAATACTTTTGTGACTCCTATCAAATTCAGAGGATGACGCATCTACCTCAATATTCTAAAATTTAATACTAATTTCTTTGTTTGAATCAAAGTACGCCAGTCTATGAACAAAAGACAAAAGATCAGTACCAAACCCAATAGAAGACTTGCGATGGACTGCCAGGATAATGCATTGTCGATAATACTTTGAACATTTTCTGAGGCATATTTTCCGGCATGCAAGGCGATTGTGTCACTTGTAAATTTACCAATGAGAAATGCAGGTATAATGTATAATGGATTTAATTTTGAAATGCCGGCTCCTAAAAAAATGGGTGTAGTGGGGAGTGGTAATAATGAATAGCCAAGTATAACCATCTGGCCTTTCCATTTATTCTCCCTCATTTTCTCTCCAAGAAACTGAATATCCTTATTCTTCGATACTTTTAAATACTTTTTTGCTAGTAAGGGAGCATATAAAAGAACAATGTATCTCCCTAAAACAGAACCGGCTACTCCAATTACAATTACTAACCATACATCCAAGCGAAAAAGTATCTGAAAAAACATCATTATCGTAAATGCGGGTGGGAAAGGAAAAGGAACGATATCAAATGCCAGGGCACCTAAGAAAACTAAGATATACTGCCACCACATTTTTCTGGATTTTTATTAAAAATTTCTATTTTGCAATGATCGCCAATGTTTTCCGATTATCCGAAGAGTGTGGCGTTTACTACATAACTTGTCCCAATAGGTATCGGAAAAAAATATAATCGTTACCTGCGATCCTAAAAATTTAAGTTTTTAGTGAACCATCCTTTTGCATTATAAGTTCTTTTCAGGAAAAGAAATATGCCCGTAAATTTACTTTAAGATTAAATTACAAAATTTGGATTGTTAGCTGCTTACAATAGGTAAATTACACCACGTTGAAAACTGTACGACCATGTCAGAAGTATCTCTTCCGGTAAGCTTGCAAGATATTCAAAAGGCACAAGCTCTTTTGAGTAATATTATACATCCTACACTTTTAGACTTTAGTCGTAATTTATCAGATCGTGCCGGAGTTGATGTTTATCTGAAATGTGAGAACCTGAACCGAACAGGGTCGTTTAAAATCCGGGGAGCTTATAATCGGATGGCTCATTTGACGGACGAAGAAAAGTCTCAGGGAGTTGTTGCTGCTTCTGCAGGCAATCATGCACAAGGCGTTGCTTTGGCTGCCAGACTGCTGGGGATCAAAGCAACTATTATTATGCCCCATGGAGCCTCTTCACCTAAGTTACTGGCTACACGCGGCTATGGTGCAACGGTTGAACAAATCGGACAAACCATTGACGATTGTTTAATACGTGCTAAGGAAATTGAAGATAAAACCGGTGCGGTCTTAATTCACCCATTCAATCACAAAGACATCATTGCTGGGCAAGGCACTTGTGGTCTCGAAATTCTTGAACAATGCCCCGATGTAAAAACAATTTTGGTGAGTACCGGGGGAGGAGGGTTACTGGCCGGAATTACTACAGCTGTAAAATCATTGCGACTCGATGTAAAAGTAATTGGCGTACAGGCTGAACAAGCTGCTGCCTATCCACTCTCCCTAAAAAAAAGTAAACCCGTTGCAATTAAAAACATGAACACCATGGCGGATGGCATCGCGGTAGGCTACCCGGGCGAAATACCTTTTGAAATTATACAGAAGTTAACGGATGCCATAGAAACGGTAAGTGAAAATAGTCTCTCAGCCGCACTATTATTTTTATTGGAACGAACTAAACTTGTAGTAGAACCTGCCGGTGCCGCAGCGGTAGCGCATTTACTTGACATGCCTGTGGGCCATTATCAGGGACCGTTGGTAGCAGTTTTATCCGGAGGTAATATTGATCCGGTTTTATTGATGCGTATCATTCGACATGGAATGGCTGCTGAAGGGCGATATATGCACTTTCGTGTTCGTGTGCCGGATAGACCGGGTTCATTAGCTGGTATTTTAAATGATCTTGCCATGTTATCGGCAAACGTATTGGAAGTAGAACACGTACGCACCTCGTCCGAATTACTCATCGATGAAGTGGAGATCAGCATACAAATAGAAACTATGGGATTGGCACATCAGGAAAAAGTATTGGCTTCCTTGAAGAAAGATGGCTATCAACTTCGGTTCAATTGATTGGGTAAAAAGTTAGCCTATTGAGTAAAGAAAATTAATTAGCGAGTCGAACAATTTCATCAAAATCATAATCCGCTCGTTTCAATGCGCGCCTAGCCGATTCAATTGCTATGGGTGCCGGATTGGGAGGATGAACAGGCACTTCTTCCGTACCTGCAAGTTTGTTTAAAAGTTCTTGCGTTTGCCCGTGTGTCAATGCTTCACAGACATCATACAATCCTCCTGGCTTTTCTTCAGCCCTATCGTGTTTTTCCAAAACATACCGTATCACTTTGATCAGAGACGAAGTGGGAGGGGGTACCATTAACGCAGTCAGTGCGCCATGTTCGAGTCGATACCTTGGAATGAGTGCTTGCATCACAGCTGGATCTACTTTCTTTGCTGCGGGAAAGAGGGTATTCTCTTCCATTTTAATGTGTCGTAATAATTGGGTTCGAAACTGATGATAATAATCCATATCAATTTCATTCGGTTGTTCAATCGCCTTATTTAACAAGTCATCAATCCGGTGATGATCTTCTGTAAAAAATTGATGCAAGGGTTTGTTCATAGATTCTTAAATACGGAGTTCAGGTCATTAATGTTGGGAGACTATTAATCACGGTACTGGGCGAGGTTTGGGGGTAGGAATCCACATTATCTGCTTTTTTGTCAACCGTTAAAAAGTTTATGTCTTTTAATTACTTTTCCTTGTCGTATTAAATACGTATGATATAAACTCGGGACGTCATTTGTCCACAGGCGGAGCACAATTATTATTGCCATTATTTCGGGCCTTGTAACAAGCCCAACATAAAAGCAAATTTGAAATAATACTGTTGAGTTGCACGTTGTCATTATTTGAATGAGTGTCGCAAATAAAATGAGTGTCCAAATTTTTGAAGAAATTGAATGTGTCGCAACTTCTTTTTTGAATTTTATAAAACAAATTAGGTATGCCAAGCCTTCAGCACCTAATAAAATTACAAATTTTATTTTATTGTCAAAAAAGAATTGTGGGCATTCAATGATGGTTGTAACAGCAACCATAACAAAAAATATTTCATCAACTATAGAGTCTAACCTACGTATGTCTTGTGACGAAATTTTTAAATGTCTTGCAATAGTTCTGTCAAAAATATCGGTCAAAAGCCCAATGGCAAAAAGGGCAACGGCAATAAATTTATAATTGTTAATAGGTAACAAACTAAAAATCAATATTAGCGTTCCGATAACTAATCTTGAATAAATTAGAGTTTTGGGGAGATTTCTCATTATGTTACGCGCTTTGGTTTACGCTTGGCGCTGAGATGGTTTCTGAATAGGAAGTTTCAATTTGGTCCTGAAGTTTATTCGTTGCATTAAGCTTCGAGTTTGTCCGCCTGCCGATTTTTTCCAATACGTTTATTATGCGTTCGCTAAACCCTTTCGGAATTGAATTTTTGTCATTAAACGATTAGTGTATTTTTAAAGGGGCTCCTACAACTTGCATGTCGTGATCGGCAAACACTTTTGTAATTTCTTCTTTTGTTGGCGGATGCGTCCACGTGTTAGTGACAGCAAAGAAATCTTCCATTTTACCTGCAGGTAAATAGGAAACTATCATTTTTCCTTTTTCGGTGAGCTGAATAAAGGCGTGTGGTACCTTTCGGGGAAGAAAAATTGTGTCACCTGTTTTCATTTCATATTTGTCCGCTCCAACCTGAAACAAATACTCTCCATCAACAACATAAAACCATTCGTCTTGATAGGGGTGAATGTGTAAAGGAGGTCCACCGTTGGGTGTCAAACCGGTCTGCTCAAAAACGGCTAAATCATTTTCGGTATCCTTACCCGATATTTTAATGTCAAGAGTGTTTAGGGTCACGCCTTTCATTTTGTAATGAATGCCAAACCTGGCTTCACCAGAATTTACTTTAAATCCTTTTTCTGCTCGCATAGTTAAAATGGATTTAACTTTAGCAAATGTCACTATGGGTAGGGAAGCAAGTGTTGTTAGTATAAAATTTCTGCGTCTCATGGGTTATCAATCGAGGTTCGGAATTAGCGTATAGTTTTTTCCAAAGGGGTGACAGTTTTCGGATTGGTTTTGTGGCTGATTTCCAGCATTAAGGTTCAATAGAATTTCAAATGTTGAATTTAGCACAAATGTTTCACAGAAGTAAATCAACTACTCTATTTCCTAACTAATGTTGGTGGCAGTTATTCTTTTATTTGTCTAATCCTCATGGATAAAGTATGCGAATGGGTAACAGGGCTGTTGCCCAGCGTTCAATCCGGATTTGGACCTTCTATTAAAAAGTAATTACGATTATTTTCAACCGGCACAGTTTAATTCAGAGATCTAGGGTTACCGTACAAACGATTAAAAGAGGATTTGTTACTGAAATTCTTCCATAGGTCAATTAGTTTTACTCTTGCTGGAATTCTTGTTTTTTTTCTTCATTATTGTTGATGGAACACAGAGCAAAAAAATCTCAATATTATGTATGATTGTTATTGGTCTTGGGGTGTTTTGTGAGTTTCAATCTTAAGAACAAGTATTTACTTCTATCCATTAATCATTACGCAATGAAATATTTTACTTTATTATTCTTGATTTCTCTGTGTGTACCTTCTTTCGCACAATGGCCAATCGAATTAATGACCAAGCCCGAGCGCACTTCCTATCAGGAAACATCTACCTATGCGGAAGTGATGGATTTCATATCCGAAGTCAAAAAAGGTTCTGATTATATTACACAAATTTCCATGGGCAAAAGCCTGGAGGGAAAAGAGATACCCGTATTAATTTTGGCCAATCCAAAAATTTCCACGCCTGCAGAAGCAAAAGCAAGCGGCAAGCCCATTATTTATATTCAGGGAAATATCCACTCCGGTGAAGTAGAGGGAAAAGAAACATTGCAGATTTTGTTGCGCGAAATTCTTCATGGAGATAAAGCGCACCTATTACAAAATCAAATCATTTTGTTTGCCCCAATTTACAACAGCGATTCAAACGACAAATTAGGACCCGACAACAGACCATCACAAGAAGGAAGCCCGGTTGTGGCCGGTATTCGTGCAAACAGTCAGGGCTTGGATTTAAACCGGGATGGAATTAAAATGGAAGCATTGGAAACGAATGGCCTCATTCAAAATATAATTGTCCCCTGGGATCCAACGTTATTTGTCGACTTGCACACCACCAACGGAACGTGGCATGGTTACTCGTTAACATGGGCGCCAAGTTATCATTATGCCGGTGAGAAGGCACCCTATGACTTTACATGGGATAAACTCTTGCCAGAGGTAACAAACAAGGTGTTGGAAAAGAATGATATTTACCTTGGCCCCTTTGGAGATTTCTATGGGGTAAAGGAATGGCCGATCAAAAGATTCTATACCTACAATCATCAACCTCGGTATATGGTCAATCAGCTTGGGTTGCGAAACCGGATGGCAATTTTGAGTGAAGCCTTTGCGCATGAGCGATTGTATCAACGCATCAATTCTACCCATGCGTTTGTTACAGAGATTTTAGAGTTCACCAATAAAAACGGAAAGGATATGATGGCTATTAATGCAAAGGCAGAAAAGGATGCGATTGCATTGGTGAGAGAACAAGGTGGAAAAGTGAAGAAAGGGGTTCGCTTTAAAATGGTGCCATTAGAAAAGCCAATGGCGAAATACAGAACCTATGATTACTACACAGTAAAAGATAACGATGGAAAAACTTCTTATATGAGAGCACCCAACATTGTTGAGCTTGACAATATTGAGAACAATAGTGCTTTTGAAGCAACGATGGAAAGCACCTTACCAAAGGGTTATATTATTCCTGCTGAATTGGAATTTATTGCGAAGCATTTAGAAAAGCAGGGTGCTAGGGTAACGAAATTAAGCAAGCCAGTTAGTGCTATGGGAGAGTTGTTTATCGTTGAAACGTACACACTGGCTAGTCGCGAGTTTGAAAATCATAACATGGCCACGGCTGAAGGTAAATTTGTTTCGGAAACGTACCGCGCAAAAAAAGGTGATTACCTGGTGGACCTTGCTCAACCTTTAGCAAACCTAATTTTTTATATGCTCGAACCCCAATCTGATGATGGGTTAGTGACCTGGAATTTCTTTGACGAATATTTTAAAAAGAACGGAGTCGATAAAGGTCCGGTGAAATATCCCGTCTTTAAGTATTTTGAGAAAAAATAGTTTAAGTGCTGGATATGCCTCAGAAAATGCACGAACATAAATGATCAACGTGGCCGAAATAGTGATGGTAACAATTTCGTTGGATTGGGAGGCGCTGGATTAATTTGCTAGCTGTATTCTAAAACTTGTCTCATCATCATTCATGTCATTTTTCTGTTTAGTTGAATCACGGGCATGAATCCTTTTTTTCATGAATACCTCGCATTGTCGTAACCCATAGTGGTTCGTGCTGATTCAGTGCCCAATTAATTTATTTTTTGCCAGATCTGTCTGGTTCACTTTTTTCAAACAGGACTTAATCATTTCAATGGCTTCATCAACGATTTCTTTTTTTGTTCTGAAAGCTAAAATAGCAATCCGGATTACGAAACGTTTATTAACAATGGAAGAACTTAAAAATACGGATCCGTCCGCGTGGATCTCATCCATAAGCTGCCTGTTTTTTTTATCCGAATCAACTCCGAAAGGATACCAAAAATAACTGACGGACAAGTCGGGCTCTGGTCCCAGACAAAAACCTAATTCAGCGAGTTTGTTTCTAAAGTAATTTACAAGTAATAGTTTCTCCTCGAGACAAGCCACGAACGGTTCTATTCCATGTAGTTGCAAGGGCAGCCATACCCGAAGTCCTCTGAAATGTTTGGTTAGCTCTGGCGAAATATTGGCAGGGCTTTTCACCATTTCTTCATTTGCCCCATCTTGCATATAATTAGCTGTGTAATAGTTCGAATGTAAAACAGCGGCACTATCTTTTATTAGTACAGCCCCAACCCCATAGGGAAGAAACAGCCCTTTATGAGGATCAACAATAATAGAATCTGCTTTTTCTATTCCATTAAATAATTCTTTTTTTGATGTCATAATAAAAAAGCCACCGTAGGCAGCGTCTATATGAAACCACGTTTTATATTTTTTGGCTATTGCTGCAATTTCATTTAAAGGATCTACAGCTCCTGTATCCGTTGTTCCTGCTGTGGCCACTACTAAAAAAGGCTGAAGACCTGCGGCAATATCCCTTTCTATAAGTTCTTCTAAAGAATCTGTTTTAATTCTATGATTTGTATCTAACGAAATATATCGAATGATGACATCTTCCAAACCAATAATCCGCAATGCTTTTTGGGTTGAGTGATGTACCTGTTCACTTAAATAAACTACATTTTTACGAATGAATTCATTCTTCACCTGATGCTTATCTCTTGCAGCCGTAAATGCAATAAGGGTAGATATGGAACCACCAGAAGACAAACAGCCAACCGAATTGGCCGGAAATGAAAATATTGATTTAAGCCAATTAACCACTTCGTTTTCAATAGTTGCTGCCCCCGGTGATGCATAGTGCACACCGGCATACGGATTGGTAACGGCTGCAATAAAATCTGCAAGCGCAGCAGTAAAAACACCACCTCCAGGAATATAACCCAAGTGCTTTCCCGAAGCGGCATTAATTCCGTTTTCAGCTACTTCTTTTTGGTATAAATCTAGAAGATCGGGTAGCGATCTTCTCTGATTAGTAATTTCTAATGAAGCAGCCTCTTTCTCTTTAAACGCTTTAACCGTATTAAGCCCAGCGATAAATTGATTCGCATAGTCCGTTACGCTTTTAATCATTCCTAACCGCTCAGGCTCCTGCATGTCAAGTTCCCGACTAGACTTGTTTAACTCATTTAGTTTAATGATTATATCTTCTGTCTTCATAACACTACTTTTTTACAGCTAAGGTGTAAAATGGAGTTAAATTTAATTCTAAGTTCACCAAAAAGCTATTGCTATTAGTTTCCGTTAATCCAAAGATACTCTTGTTGTAACAGCCATCCAGGCGACCCGCAAAAACAAATAATTTAACCAACATCAATCTTAGGGCGGCCCTGCTTCCCTTGCTCAAAGTCAACTCACGCAGGCCGGGCTGTCCGCACTCGCCATCTCACGCACCTTCCCTTTCGGGCTCAAACAATGCTGCCATCCCTGCCGCAAGTGTAGGGTTCATTTTATTAAACTCAGGCTTTAAAAATATTTTAGCTATTAAGGTTGTGGGTCAGGCGACTGCCACAACTCGTTTTTTGACCAACACTAACTAAGGGTATTTATTCACTCTCGCCTTGGCGGGTGTTCTTCACCGGCAAACTATGATTATTAACTTAATCCATCTCGCTTGTTGGTGAACCTCTTCGCCAGGCCACCTCGCAACACCAACAAGGGTGAGGGAATGTGTTGGTTAAGTCAGTTTGTTTAAGGTAACCGAGAAGGTACTTCCAGATCCAAATTCACTTTCAACTGAAATGTGTCCGCCTTGTGCTTCAATAAACTCTTTGCTGATGGCAAGTCCGAGCCCAGTACCTTCTTTTTTTGTTCCGGGAACACGAAAGTATCTATCGAAGATTTTATCTTTGTATTGTGGTGCAATGCCTTGTCCGGTATCACGAACAGAAATTTGAATTTTATTATTTAGCTCTTTTATGGTAAGGTAGATGGTAGAGTTTTCGTAAGAATAGCGTATTGCATTAGAAATTAGATTTGTCAATACCCAAGCTGTTTTCTCATTATCAGCCTGAACTTTGGAAATATGCTCAGGACAATCAATATCAAACGTAATTTGTCTTTGATCTGCTTGCGTTTGAGTCGCATGTATGGCACACAACAAAATTTCTTTGCTGTCAGCAGGTAGTATAGAGAGTTGAATGTTACCACTTTCGACTTGTGTCATATTCAATAATTCACTGGTAATATTTAAAAGTCGGGATGCATCGTCCTTAATGCTATCAACCAGATTTTTCTGTTCAATATTCAATTTTCCTATTTGTTCATTTTCCAATAGTTGTAAACTCATTTTTATAGATGAGATTGGAGTTTTAAACTCATGTGAAACGGTAGCAATGAAATTGGTTTTAGCAAAATCTAATTCCTTATACTCCGTTATGTTTCTTAATATAAGAACATGTCCAATCAATTTTTGTTTCTGTTCTCCTGTAGGCGTAACAGAAATATGAAGGGTTTCCTTTTCAAAATAGCCTTCCTTATTATCAGAAAATATTTTGATAGGTTTAGCTTTTTCTTCGCTGGGTGCAAACATCAAATCTTGTATGAGTGTTCGGATTAAATCATTTTTAATAGCCAAGTCTTTTGTGTAATGGCCAAGTAGGCTTTCTTTATTCATGCCTGTTATCTTTATGGCCTCTTCATTAGCAAAAATTATTTTCAAATTTTCATCCAAACCAATTACAGGGTCGTGCATATTGTTGATGAGTGTTTCGATTCTTTTTTTCTCCATCATTAATTTAGCGAGATTACTGCTATTGTATTCTTCCAATTTCTCAGCCATGGTATTAAAGGATTGAGCCAACTGGCCAAACTCGCCATGACTTTCAAAATGCACTCTTTCGGCATAGTTTCCAGTCGCTATTTGTTTGATGCTTTCTGTTAATTCTTTAATTGGGTTAGCGATGTTGGCAGGCAAATTAATTAACAGCGTAAAGGCGATTATAAAACATAGGCTTCCAGTAATAGCAATCCACAAAACAGCTTTGTCGGCAGTGGCGTTTGCGATTTCACTTTTTCGTTGAATAGCTTGCATATTCAAATTCATTATTTGATATAAGCTTTGTTGAATAGCAAGTTGTGCGTGGCTATCCGAAGTTTTGTTTTGATAGGCTTCGATATTTTTCCTTAGCTCCAGGTTAGCTTCATTTTCACCTATTTCGGTCGCGTTTTTTTCTTGCTGTCTAAGATTGAGTTCAATTTGTTCAAATGATTTATCAGAAGGATTATTTAAGACCGCAAGTATGTTCCTTGAATAAAGGAGCGAATTGTAATTGGCTCGCAGGATATTTTCCGTGTCAGATTTTAGGGCATTAATATTAAATGCTCCAACCAAACTTAATAGTATGATCAGAATAAATAGAAGGCCAACGCCTAGCGTTAATTTTGTTTTTATTTTCATTATGATAGAATGATAAGGTCAATGTCGTTTGATGATAATTTTTTTAATAACTGATTGAAGATATTGGTTGACAAAATTACGCGGAATAAACTCAAATGTGGTTTTCCTATGCAGATAGTCGTGATTTTCCGTTCGCTGGCCTGTTCAATAATTGCTTTTGATACGGATTCTCCTTTCACTTTAATAATTTCGCCACCCAATTCTGTCGCTAATTTGAAATTGTTTATCAAATAGCGCTGTTTGTCTAATGCAATTTTGTCCGCACTTTCCTTTGGTGTTTGCACATACAATACATACCATTTGCTATGGTAATAATTGGCTAAACGGGCCGTTTTTCTAATCACTGTTTTTGCAACTTTTTCATTACTACTGATACAGGCCAAAAAACGTTCGTGTTTTAAGGTATTAGGCTTACTCACTTCCGTTTCCACTTTCCGTTCAACCTGCGATGCTACTTCTTTTAATGCTAGTTCACGAAGTTGTAAAATATGGTCGCTTTGAAAAAAATTCTTTAAAGCCGTCTCAATTTTTTCAGCCTGATATATTTTCCCTTCTTTCAATCGAGAAATCAATTCATCGGCTGTTAAATCAATATTTACAACTTCATCGGCTTGGGCTAATACGCTATCCGGTATTCGTTCTGTTACTTCAATTCCTGTTATGTTTTTAATTTCTTCGTTCAGGCTTTCAATATGTTGAATATTAACAGCAGAAATCACATTAATCCCTGCCGAAAGAATATCCATGACATCCTGCCAACGCTTTTCGTTTTTACTTCCCTCGATATTCGTATGGGCCAATTCATCAACAATCACCACTTCAGGACGAAGATTGATAACTGCCTGAACATCCATT
Organism: Cyclobacteriaceae bacterium; assembly: GCA_018063305.1. Lineage (GTDB taxonomy): Bacteria > Bacteroidota > Bacteroidia > Cytophagales > Cyclobacteriaceae > ELB16-189. The sequence continues at coordinate 33,059 of JAGPBO010000001.1, read as the reverse complement.
TCTTCTAGCTCTTTCCCTTTATAAAATAATTTCCTTCTTGGTATTATGGGTAAACCATCCAGCAGTTCGTGTGTTTCTTTTCTATTGTGTGTTTCGATAAAACCAATTTTTACATCAATTCCGTTTTTAAGCAAGGTGCGTGCTTCTTGCAGCATCCGGTAAGACTTGCCAACACCAGCACTCATGCCAATGTAAATTTTAAACTTTCCTCGCCTTGATTTTTTTATCAAGTCGAGAAAATGTTGGACGGTTTTATCTTTTTCTGTCATTTTAAAATGAAATAGCTAACACTGTGGCTACAATATAGTTTTGCGTACTAGGTTGATTATCCAAAGTAAATATTTCATCCTTACTGCTAAAAGCCCTGCCTTCAATTCTCCACATTACATTTTCTCGTATTCGGTAATCAAGATTTAAGGAATAGCCATACGTTTGAAATCCATTTGTAGTTTCTGTACCAATGATTACTCCATTTGAATCACTGTAATATTCGCCTCGTATAGCCATGTTTAAGTTATTTGTTAGCGAGTATCGGGCAATCAAAGCCATTGAGTACCAAGTGTTGTAGCCCGTACTTTCTTTATTTTTTTGTTGAGTACCAATATCAAAACCGACAATTAATCCGAATTTTTGGTGCAATTGAAACTGTCCGTAAAAATTATGAAAATACCGCATTTGCCTTGCGCTGTCAGGTTTATCGTTACCTACGAATGTACTACTGTTCAAGGTTGTTTTTGAATTGGGTTTAAAAGTTAATTGATGACCAAAGGCGGGCGTATTATTGCCATCCGCACGTTGTATCCGTTGCCAACCATTTAGCAGCAAGCCACTGATAAACCATTTTTGATTATCACTGGTGTAGGAGATTTTTGCACCGCTTTCAAAGTAAGGTGAATTATCCGCCAAAATACTTCTCGTTAAGTTCCAACAATCTTTGCCAACAGCACTTTCAAAACCAATATGCGAAGCAAAAATCCCTGCATCAATCCATAAGTTTTTCATTTTTGAAATTTTGACCCCAGCATTGGCTTCAAAAATATTTTTTAGAACTCCTGGCTCGGCTGCTAAATTGGCGTTGGTATAAGTACCTGTCATTAAAGCAATGTTGGCTCTTACCTTATCGGTGTTGTACGCTAATTTTACAAAGCCTAAGTTTAAATTAACTTCATTATGTCGATTGTGTGAATAAACAAAGCCCGGCCGGTTATGGTCGGATGGATTACTAAAATCGTATGCGTAATAGATTTCGATGTATCCACTAATTTTTAACGAGTTTTTTGTACTGTCTGATTGCGCAAAGCTGCCTCCAGAAACCAAAGACAGCATGGCAAGTAATGTTTTTTTCATTCCTTCTTCTATTTTAAATTGTCCAAAGCAAGATTCAGTTTCAGTACATTTATTTTTTCTGTGCCAAATAGTCCAAGCAATGGTTTTTCTGTTTGTTGATTGATAAGTTCTTGTAAAGTGGTTTCGCTTATGTTGCGAACTTTTGCAATACGTTTTACCTGTACTTTGACGGCTTGCACGGAGATGTTTGGGTCTAAACCGCTGCCACTAGCGGTAACCAAGTCAACAGGTATTTCAGATTTATTTACGCCTGGGTTGTGTACTGAAAAAGTATCAATTCGTGTTTGTACTTCTGCTAAATAGTCGGGGTTGGATGCTCCTTTATTACTACCTCCTGAGCCTGCGGCATTGTAGCCCACGGCAGATGGACGTGAGTTGAAATATTTGTCTTCGGTAAACGATTGTCCGATGTTGGCATAATACGTTTTATCATTTTGGATGATGATTTCTCCTTTGCCATGGTTTGGCGAAAATTGTGCAATACCCCAAACGGCCAACGGATAAATCACTGTAAGCAATAGGATACTTAGCATGGTTAGCTTTATAGCTGGTAATATATTTGATTTCATTTTTGTTATTTTTTTAAATGAATACGGATACTAAAACATCAATTAGTTTTATGCCGATGAAGGGTACTACTACACCACCCAAACCATAAATAAACAGGTTTCTTCTAAGCAACGCGCTTGCTCCAATAGGCTTGTAAGCCACACCTTTTAATGCAAGAGGAATTAAAAACGGAATGATAATGGCGTTGAAAATTACTGCAGAAAGTATGGCGCTTTCAGGTGAATGTAAATCCATAATATTCAAACTCTTTAAAGCAGGAATAGCCACAATGAATAATGCTGGAATAATGGCAAAATATTTGGCAACGTCATTGGCGATACTAAATGTTGTTAGCGTTCCTCTGGTCATCAACAATTGCTTCCCTATTTCAACAATCTCAATCAGTTTAGTTGGGTCGTTATCTAAGTCTACCATGTTGCCAGCCTCTTTGGCGGCTTGTGTTCCGCTATTCATCGCCACGCCTACATCAGCTTGAGCCAAGGCGGGTGCATCGTTTGTTCCATCGCCCATCATGGCCACAAGCCTACCTTCTGCTTGTTCTTTTTTAATGTAGTTCATTTTGTCTTCAGGCTTGGCTTCGGCAATGAAGTCGTCAACACCTGCTTTTTCGGCAATAAATTTTGCGGTGAGTGGGTTATCACCTGTAACCATTACCGTTTTAATACCCATTTTGCGTAGGCGATCAAACCGTTCGCTAATACCGGGTTTGATGATGTCTTGCAATTCAATAACACCAATCACTTTTTCATTTTCTGAAACCACCAAAGGTGTTCCTCCATTAGAAGAAATTGCTTTTACTTTTTCTGCTGTTTCAATTGGAAATGAATTGCCTGCATTTTCGCATAACGATTTTATAGCATCGGATGCCCCTTTACGAATACGGGTGTTTTCAAAGTCAATTCCAGAGCTTCTTGTTTCAGCAGTAAACTTTATAAAACGGGCTTCTTTCATTTGATAGTTCAATGGGTTGATACCAGCCAATTCAATGATAGATTTTCCTTCGGGAGTTTCATCAGCCAAAGAACTTAGTACAACCGATTTCACAAAATGATTTTCATCAATTCCGTTGGCAGGATAAAAGTGGGTTGCCTTTCTATTTCCGATGGTAATGGTTCCCGTTTTGTCCAATAAAAGCACGTCAATATCACCGGCTGTTTCCACGGCTTTACCACTTTTGGTAATTACATTGGCTCGTAGTGCTCTATCCATTCCAGCAATGCCAATAGCAGAAAGTAAACCGCCAATAGTTGTAGGAATTAAACAAACAAACAATGAAATGAAAGCGGCAATGGTAATGGGTGTATTGGCATAATCAGCAAAAGGCTTTAGTGTTACTGTAACAATGATGAACACCAAGGTGAAGCCGGCTAATAGAATTGTCAGTGCAATTTCATTGGGCGTTTTTTGACGACTTGCACCTTCTACCAAGGCAATCATTTTATCTAAAAAGCTTTCTCCTGGCTCGGTGGTTACTTGTACTTTTATTTTATCACTCAGTACTTTTGTGCCACCTGTAACGGAGCTTTTGTCACCACCAGCTTCTCTAATTACCGGTGCAGATTCGCCCGTAATGGCACTTTCGTCAATAGTTGCTAAGCCTTCTATAATTTCACCATCGGTAGCAATAATATCACCTGCTTCGCACATAAACACATCGCCTTTCTTTAGATGTGCTGATGATATGGTTTGACCATTTTCTAATTTGGCTGGTGTTTCTTCTCTCGTTTTACGTAAGCTATCAGCTTGTGCTTTGCCTCTTGCCTCGGCAATAGCTTCGGCAAAATTGGCAAACAATAAAGTAAGAAATAAAACAAGAAAGACTATAAAATTATATATAAAACTACCTTGTGATGCTTCACCTGTCAATATCCAAAGGCAAACGAAAAACATAACAGCTGTTCCTATTTCTACTGTAAACATTACGGGATTGCGGAACATAATTTTAGGATTGAGTTTCACGAAAGATTGCTTGAATGCTTCTTGCATTAAATCCTTTTGAAACAGCGATGTATTTTTAGATGAACTCATTTTCTTTATTTTTTAGATTATTTCAACATTGAAAAATATTCTGCAATAGGACCTAATACCAAGGCAGGGAAAAAGGCCAATGCTGCAATGATGACGATGACGGTAAATACCATTAAACCAAAGGTTGCCGTATCGGTTTTTAGCGTACCGTTGCTTTCAGGAATAAATTTCTTTTCTGCTAACAAACCCGCTATAGCAACAGGTCCTATAATCGGAAGAAAGCGTGCTAACATCAACACAATGCCAGTTGAAATATTCCACCACAATGTATTGTCGCCAAGTCCTTCAAAGCCACTTCCATTATTGGCAGATGCTGAAGTGTATTCATATAGCATTTCGCTAAGTCCGTGAAAACCAGGGTTAGCTAATGTTGCTGCTGTATAGTGAGGTAATGCGGCTGCCAGAGCTGTTCCAACCAAAATTAAAAACGGATGTAGCAAGGCGATGATCATGGCGATTTTCATTTCCCGGGCCTCAATTTTTTTACCCATAAATTCAGGAGTTCTTCCCACCATCAATCCAGCAATAAAAACAGCAAGAATGATGAAGATGAAGAAGTTTAGAATACCAACACCCACACCACCATAAAACGAGTTGATCATCATGGCCAGTAATTCGTTCATACCTGATAGTGGCATTGAGCTATCGTGCATAGAATTGACTGAGCCTGTTGAAATAACGGTGGTTACAATGCTCCAAAACCCAGAGGCTGCAGCGCCTATTCTTATTTCTTTCCCTTCCATTGCTCCGAGTGAATTATCTATCCCCATAGCAGTAATAGTAGGATTGCCTTTCATCTCCATCATAATATTTGGAATAGCAAGCATGAGGAAACCAATGGTCATCACACCAAACACCATCCAGGCAAACTTTTTCCTTCTGATAAAAAAACCAAAAGCAAATACCATGGCCATTGGGATAATAAGTTGAGCAAACATTTCTGTCATGTTAGACAGGTAGGTTGGGTTTTCAAGCGGGTGAGCACTGTTAGCACCAAAAAAGCCACCGCCATTTGTTCCTACGTGTTTAATCGCTACAAAAGCAGCAACTGGTCCACGGCTTACCTGCACGGTATCTCCTTGAAGGTTGACGATAGTGTCTTTACCTTCAAATGTCATTGGGCTTCCTTCAAAAGCCAATACAAGTGCAACTACAAATGATATCGGTAAAAGAATACGGGTGCATGATTTCAAGAAAAAATCATAGAAGTTACCCAATTGATTAGTAGACTTTTCTTTGAATGCTTTAAAGACCACAACTGCCGCTGCCATACCCGTTGCTGCAGATACAAACTGAAGAAACATGAGCCATATCTGACCCAGATAGCTTAACCCAGTTTCACCTGAATAATGCTGTAGGTTGCAGTTTACCAAAAAAGAAATAGATGTGTTAAATGCCAGGTCTGCAGGTTGTCCGGGATTATTATCAGGGTTTAGCGGAAGAATATCCATATTCATCAAAACTCCCATACTGATAAGGAACCATATTAAATTGATGGTTAGCAAGGCTACCAGATGTTGCTTCCAGTTCATTTCCTTTCGGACGTCTATGCCGGAAACTTTATAGAACAAACGCTCTAACGGATTAAAAACTGGGTCGAGCAAAGTTTTCTCTCCTGCATATACCTTTGCTATATATTTCCCAAAGGGTATTGCCAACAAGAGCGTAATCCCGAACATCGCTATGATACCTAAAATTTCAGTATTCATTTTTTTTAATTATTTTTTCAGACGTGTAATAAAATTTTGACTTTGACGTATACCATAAAAAGCATGGCTAAAGCGATCAGCCAAATCCATACTATTACGAGTATCCCTTTTACTTTTTGCCATTTCACTTTTAGAATTTTTCTGGCTTAAGGAGTACATAGCAGATGTAGCCAAACACTCCGATTGCGATGATGAATAATGCGAGCATAATTTTCAGTTTTCTAAAATGGTTTTTAAATAAGCAGTTCTGAGTTTTTCAGGTAAAAGATGGATATGCTCTTTTAAACTAGCAGGAGTTTCGTCTGTGGCTAGTACTTCTAAAAACTCATTTTCAATAGCATTTTTAATGTGTAATGAACCATCCGCGTAGAGAAAATTTATGATTTTAATAACCTGGAAAGCGTCATCTTGATTGCTTCCTTGCATTTTATCTCTACAATAATTAGCCAACTTTCGTAAAAGCAAATATTCCGAATTTTTACATTCATCACTTATTGCCCAGGGCAACCACTCTCGTACCGCATGAATAATTTTCGATTCCATTTTTTTAGATTTTTTCAAAAGTATCTATGGCCTTAAAGAGTAAAGCAAAAAGTACCAGGCCTGTCAAATACATTATTATAGTCATATTAAAATGATTTAGATTCCTGATGAGTTAATTGGCTGGCTATACTCCTTCTGCCGTAGGGAGATGGCATGGAGGGTTTCTAGCTCTAAGTTCTTAATGTCCTTGACTTCGATATTTTGTTGCTGGACCATAAAGAAATTTTATTTAATCAATACCCTTATGACAAAGGCTGTTCCTAAAAAATCAATACGGATACAGAATCCAGTCAATCAATTAGATAGCTCAATTTTGAAGTATGCCAAAACATAAAACCCTATCGTTTTGAAAGGGTTAAGTATAGCGTTATGAAAGGGTTGATTATTCCAAGCCGTAATCTGTAATCTTACGGTAAAGTGTCGTTAAAGCGATATTGAGTAATTCGGCCGTTTTGGTTTTGTTGCCGTTGGTATAGTTCAATACTTTTTGGATATGTATTTTTTCGGCACTGGCTAAGTCGAATGCAGAAAGGGTCTTGTTGTCTTTTAAAGATTTAGTTTTGGGTTGTAATTCAATCGGCAATGTTTCTATTGTCAATTCATCGGCTTCTGCTAAAATTACACTGCGTTCGATAACGTTTCTTAATTCCCGAATATTTCCGTTCCAGGAGTGTTGTTTCAAAGCTTCAATAAACTCATTTGATGCAGCGCTAATTTTCTTATTGGTTTTTAATCCAAAAGATTTTAGAAAATAAAAGGCTAATACTTCAATATCGAGTATGCGCTCTCTAAGTGGTGGCAAATGAATTTGAAATACGGATAGCCGATAAAATAAATCTTCTCTAAAATGTCCTTGTTCAATTTCTTTTTGTAAGTCTCTGTTCGTGGCTGCAATAATGCGGACATTCACTTTAGTAGGCTTGTTTTCACCTACTATGATGAATTCGCCTAGTTCTAAAACTCGCAATAATTTGGCTTGTAAGTCCAGCGCCATTTCGCCCAGTTCATCTAAAAAGATGGTTCCATTATTAGCTTCTTCAAAAAGTCCTTTTTTGTCTTTGATGGCTCCTGTATATGCTCCGGCTTTGTGGCCAAACATTTCACTCTCCAATAATTCTTTGCTGAAAGCGGAACAGTTAATAGCAACGAAATTTTGTTTGCTCCTGGTGCTGGCCTGATGTATCGCTTGCGCAAACACTTCTTTGCCTGTTCCCGTTTCACCCGTTAGCAAAACTGTAGTATCGGTAGCGGCTACTTTTTTAGCTAAGTCAATCGCCTTTTGAATAGACTTTGATTTTCCTAAAATTTCATCAAATGAATGTTTATCACCTAATTGTTTTTCGAGTTGCTGCACCCGTTTTCCCAAATCCACTTTTTCAATAGCTCGGTAAAGCAAGGGAACGATTTTGTTATTGTCGTCACCTTTTATAATATAGTCGAACGCCCCGTTTTTAATCGCTTGCACGCCATCAGGAATGTTGCCATAGGCAGTCATCAATACAAGTTCAAGCAGAGGATATTTTTCTTTGATTTTTTTTGAAAGGTCTACACCATTTCCGTCAGGCAACTTTACATCGCAAAGCACCACGTCAATAGTGGTTTGCTCTAATTTTTTCCATGCGGTTTTACAGTCTGCTGCTTGGAGTACTTCAAAACCCTCAAGGCTAATAATTCTTGCCAGAAGACTTCTTAGCTTTTCTTCGTCATCGATAATTAAAATTTTTCTCAAAATAGGGTCAGTCAATAATCAGAATGTAAATTTAGTATTATTAAGTGGTGCGTTTGTAAAAAATGACTCTTTTGGTTTTGCGCAGGGTTGGTGACAAAGTGGTTTGGATATTTCAGTGTGAGAGGTACGCCTTATACCCCGTTAGCGGTTCGAACTACCGACATCTATATACAGATTATTTCTCCCCATAAATGATAAGAGCACTTCCATCCATTATTACATTTCCATCCGGATACTTTTTATTTACCAATTCGTACACTTCTCTTTTTATTTTATCTTTCATCGCATCATCGCCTTTGCTGAGTGCAGCCACAACAGGAGCTGCAATTTCTGTCATCATTTGCCAGTAGGTTTCGGTCGTTCCGCATTTCAGCTTACATATCACTTCGCTTTCAGAAATATTTTTAAAACCAGCCTGATTAAAAGTGCTTGTCATTAAGCCACTTTGGCTACAACGAAAGATTCCAGGTGTTTCAGGTGACGGAACAGGTAATTGCATATTTCTATTGATGGTTTCGCTTAGGGCGGTTACCCAGAAATTCTTTTCCGGTGTACTCCAAACTGAAGTTGCAATTCGGCCACCTGGCTTTAGTACCCGCAGTATTTCTTTAGCGGCCAAAAGCATGTTCGGGAAGAACATAAATCCCATTCGGCAACTAACCCCATCAAAAGTGTTGTCGGCAAAAGGGAGTTCGCAAACATCGCATGCACGAAATTCAACATTGGTGATTCCTTTTTTAGAAGCCTTTTCACGAGCTATATCAAGCATCTCATCTGCGAGGTCGGTAAGAATAACTTTTCCAGCTGTAAGCCTACTCGCAATGCTAAAAGCGGGTTCGCCTGTTCCTGCTGCGATATCTAAAATCAGTTGTGAACCTTTGGGTTTTAGTAAACTAATAATTGCATCAGCAGCGGGTTGCATGTGGTCATGAAGTTCCAACTCCCACTTTTTCCAACCGGGAGAGAATTTATTCCAGGATGCTTTTTGGGTGGCTCTGATTTCCTCAAATTGTTGTTCCATGATCTTTTTAGTTGTTAAACGTATGTCTTTTAGAAACAATCAAAGTCATGCTGTTTATCTGTATAATCGCTAACGGTTTGGCACTTGGCGATGAGGTGGAATTTTTAGCAATAAAGTTCATTTGAATTCCGACCGTTGAATTTAATACAGATGGTTCAGTAGATGCTTTTGTTTTTTCATCATTTTTTTGATGATTTCGCTCTGCTATTAAAATCTAAACAAACAGCTATCCAGAACTCAAAGTCCTTTCTGTTCTTAAAACCAGTTGGTTCAACGTAACAGTATCCTTCGTATTCTTTTCCTTTCATCACCATGGGTACGAAACCCGTTCTTTTTGCTAATTCTTCTTTCTGGGTGGGCTCAAAGCGACACATTAAGTTTTGCCCACTGGCATTTACACACATTTTTCCGTTAACCATAAAGGCAAGTCCACCGAACATTTTCTTCTCTTCAATTTCCAATTCTGGAAACTGTTTTAAATATTCTCTTATTCTGTCAGCAAGTTTAGGGACGTAAGGCATTTGTTAGCGGCTCGTTGTTTTTCGCTTATACTTTACCGTTATATTTTGGGTCAAAATCCAGCATCCATTCAATTCCATATTTGTCTCTAAACATCCCAAAATAGGTACCCCAAGGACTGTCGGCAATTGGCATTTCAATTTGTCCACCTGCCGAAAGTCCGTTAAATAATTTATCAGCTTCTTCTTTGCTTTCTGCACTAATTACAATTTTACTTCTGTTCTCATTTTCGTTTGTTCGCCCCATTATTTCGGGAACATCATTTGCCATTAATATGCTTTTACCAATGGGCAAAGCAATGTGCATTATTTTGTTTGCCTCATTTTCTGCTACTGGAAATTCAGGACTTGATAGGTCTTTGAAACGCATAATTTTTGCGAACTCTCCGCCAAATACTGATTTGTAAAAATTGAATGCTTCTTCGGCATTTCCGTTGAAGTTAATATGAGGATTGATTTGTGCCATAATTTTTATTTTTAAGTTTTATTTATTCGTTGGGTTGTTCTTGTGGAAATTTTGAAAGGTCCATAAAGAAAATTTCCCAGGTGTGCCCATCAAAATCTTCTATAGTTCGCTGTTGCATAAATCCATAATCTTTCATTTCAGTGGGCTCTGTTCCACCGGCTTTTAAACCAGCAGTCATCATTTTATTTACTGCTTCTAAATTTTCCATCGATAGTGAAAAAAGACCCGCAACAGCAGTTTTCGTGTTTGCAATGGGTTTAGTTGCAAAGGAAGAAAATTTTTCGTGTGTCAAAAGCATTACAAAAATGCTTTCACTCCAAACCATACATTTTCCTTTTTCGTCAGAGAATTGTGGATTGTTAGAAAAACCTAAGGCTGTATAAAACTCCATTGACTTTGCAAGGTCGCTTACTGCTAAATTGATAAAGATTTGTTTGTTCATAGTTTGATTATTTACAAATGTGAATTTAATTCATTTTTGAATTACCCACTTTTTGCATCACAATTCTTTTCATGGATATTTGCTTGCTGCTAATTTAACGGGTAGCGGCTGATAGTCAATTTTATGAAGAAGGCAATTCCATATTTAATTCTCCTTTTCCTTTTTTTTATTGCCTTAGGGGTTAAGCGATGCCGCGAGGGAGAGGTAAACTTCGATAACCCACCGGCTGCACAGAAAAAGGGCCCTGAAGAAGCGACAAGAAATAACCTGGATATTTTCAGAGATCCGGATGCCGAATATTTTTTCACCAAGCATGCCCGCTGCCGCATGGACTGCCGCAAAATAACGCAGAAGGAAGTAAAAGAAATTGTGCGCAAAGCGGAAGTAAACTACACGAAAAGTGATTTGAACGACCCCAAGGGGGCAACGTATGCACTGGAAGGATATACTTCAAAAGACAGGCAGCACGTGCGTATTATCGTTGCGCCCAAGCAAAGGCATCTCTCTATCGTTACCGTGATCGATCTGGATAAGGATTGGGAGTGTCCGAATTGTAAATAGTTCTCTTCTTTAGGCCCACTCTTTTCATTTCTTCATTCTTTAAGGATTAAACGCAGACCTGTTCCATCAAGTAAATTTGTTAGGTCTAGAAGCTCTGTACCATAATTAAATCCTAAATTAACCTGTTTTGTAGAAGGCATCAGTCAGCAAAAAGCACTTATTAGTTGAACTTAGAAACTAATCTTTTCCATCATTTGCACCCTAACAAATCAGTAATACGGTAATTAATTCAGCCGTTCATCAAAACTTAACTGCATGCCGAATTGACAATCGTTACTTTCGTTTTGGAAACAAACAACAATCCTCATGAGAACACGCTTAATTCTTTTCTTATTCCTGATAAGTTTTATTGGATATGCCCAGAAGAAAGGCACTACAGCTCCAGTTAAAAAACCGCTCACCCACGATGTGTATGATAGCTGGAAGGAGATCACCTATTCGACATTAACGCGCGATGGAAATTTTGCGGTGTTTACCGTAAATCCACAAGACGGTGATGGAAAAATTGTTTTGCACGACATCAAAAAGAACAGTCAGGATTCGGTTCATCGTGCAAGCAACATTAAACTCAGCTACGACAGCAAGTTCGTGTTCTTCAAAATTGATCCTAAAAAAGATACGGTTAAAGCACTTCGCAGACAAAAGAAAAAGAAAGAGGAGTTGCCCAAAGATTCGCTTGGCATTTATACCCTTACAGGGAAATCAGTTGAGAAAATACCAAATGTAAAGTCGTATGCGATTCCGGAAAAAGCAGCCGGCTGGTTAGCGTATCAATTAGAAGATGTGAAAGCCAAGCCCGATACAACAAAAAAATCAAAACCAAAAAAGATTAAGAAAAACTCAAGCGATAACGGATATACTTTAATGCTCCGAAATCTTTCCTCAAAACAAGAAACGCATTTTGGGTACGTTACAGATTACACTTTCGCCAAATTCGGACAAGGCCTATTGTTTACCTCTACCGGAAATGACAGCACACTTTCACCCGGAGTTTATTGGTATGACTTATCGAACCAAAGTTTAACAACCTTACTGGAAGGAAAGAAAAAGCAAAAATTTACAGGGCTTGCAACCAGCGAAGATGGAACACAAGTTTCCTTTGTAGCCGACCTCGATACAACAAAAGCATTGGTTCGGTATCCAAAATTATTTCTTTGGAAAAAGGGAGAAGCCTCGGCCTCGCTTATCGCTGATGAAAAAAATAGTAGCGTACCAAAAGATTATGCGGTAAGCGCTGATTATACACCAACTTTTTCAAAAGATGGTTCGAAGTTATTTTTCGGAACAGCTCCGGTTCCAATGGTGCAGGATACCACTTTACTCTCTGAAGAAATCGTGAAAGTGGAAGTGTGGAATGGTAATGATCCGCTCATCTACCCGATGCAAAATGTAAGATTGAAACAAGAACTAAAGCGATCCTATTTAGCTGCTTATCAAATTGGGAATAGAAAGATTACACAATTGGCAAATCTTGAAACTCCCAAAATTGAACTTGGCGATGAGGGGAATGCAAATATAGCGCTGGCCGATACAAATGTTCCTTATCTGAAAAGTATTACGTGGGAAGGCGGCACCAATAGCGATGTGTATTTGGTAGACATAAATTCTGGATCAAGTGCTAAAAAATTAATTGCAACCTCCATTAAAGGAGATGCATCCTTGAGTCCAAAAGCTAACTATGCATTTTGGTATGATCAACTCGATACAGCATGGCATGCCTATTCAATAAAAAATGAGGCAATTGCTAAGCTTACGAAGACGTTGAAAGTTTCCTTTGCCGATGAGCAAGATGACCATCCTGATTATCCGAGTCCATATGGCATGGCAGGCTGGACAGAAGATGATAAATTATTGATTGCGTATGATCGTTACGATTTGTGGGCGTTTGATCCGGAAGGGAAAGCCAATCCGGTGAACCTAACTAAAATTGGTAGAGATCAAAAAATTGTATTCCGTTATCAAAAATTGGATCGAGAAGAACGCTTCATAAAAGCAGATCGGGAAATAATCTTAACTGCTTTTGATGAAACCACAAAGGCTTCTGGTTTCTATTCACTCTCCTTAAAAAATGGGAAACTTACCAAATTGTTGATGACCGATCATGCTTACGGTGGACTTCAAAAAGCTGAGTTAGCCGATCAGGTTTTGTACACACGCGAAAGCTTCCGCGAGTTCTCTGATCTCTGGACTGCGAACACTAGCTTTTCTTCTCCAAAGAAAATCAGTGATGCCAATCCGCAAATGAAAAATTATTTGTGGGGAAACATTGAGTTGGTAAGTTGGACATCGCTTGATAATATTCCATTGAAAGGACTGCTCATCAAGCCTGAAAATTTTGATCCGAAAAAGAAATATCCTATGATGGTTTATTTCTATGAACGAATGAGCGATGGATTGCATCGCCACCAGGAACCTGCGCCTATTCGTTCATCCATAAATTTCTCAATGTTTGCCAGCAATGGGTATCTGGTATTTATTCCCGATGTTATTTATAAAATCGGCTATCCAGGCGAAAGTGCACTGAATTGTATTTTGCCTGGTATCACTTCCTTAATGACAAAAGGATTTGTAGATGAAAAAAATATTGGTGTGCAAGGTCACAGTTGGGGCGGCTACCAAATCGCATACCTCGTTACACGAACCAATATTTTTAAGGCAGCCGAGGCCGGTGCACCCGTATCAAACATGACTAGTGCTTATGGCGGAATTCGCTGGGGCACGGGTATGAGCAGAATGTTTCAATACGAACGAACTCAAACGAGATTGGGTGGGACTTTGTGGGAAACACCGCTTCGCTTTATAGAGAATTCCCCACTTTTCTTTGCCGATAAAATTGAAACCCCTTTGCTGATGATGCACAATGACGCGGATGGTTCAGTGCCGTGGTATCAAGGAATTGAATTCTATATGGCGTTACGCAGGTTAAATAAGCCGGTGTGGATGCTGAACTATAATGGAGAAGATCATGGGTTGCAACTGAGACAAAACAGAACTGATTTTGCCATTCGTATGATGCAATACTTTGATTATTATTTGAAAGGGGCACCAATGCCGGAGTGGATGGAAAGTTTGCCCGCAACAGAGAAAGGAATTAATACGGGGTACACGCTTCTACCACAGAAATAGAAATACCTTAACTCTATAGTCTAAATTTGTAATATTTAAAAAGAAAAAACTCCTGGCATATTGAAATAGACAAGCTCATTCACTTTTGTGTGATGCAGTAGTTTCGACAGTCTTGACTCTGGGACCTCGTCTCACACTCGTGGTACCAGGTATAATTTTAATAGGTACTTTCAGCTTTGCCCGTGTACGATTCAATCAATTATCCGCATCCTTGATCGATGGCCGGGTATCGTTTGGATTGCGTTGATCATAGTGAAGCCGGAATTGCTTTAGGTCGGGAGTATATTTTCTATTTCGTTTTATCTCGTATCGATAGATGGCCTGCCCGAGTTCATACAAGAATGGCCATCCGACACTTTCATATTCATACACATTATCATTGAGTATTCCATTACTGTTTACATAAACCGTTGAGGCCAACATAAACTCCACATTATTTTTAAAATCGACCACATAAGATACGTCAATTAAAAAGCCGTACGCCCAACCTACCTTATTGAACACCCGCACGTAGTCGGGCATTTTATGCGTGTCATTTCTAAAATAGAATTTTACATAGCTATCATAATATTGGGTAGTATCATATTTGGGATAATCCGTTTCTGATGGGTATTGCGAAAGATACTGATACAGGAATTGATAATCATCCTTCGTTAAAGCGAAGCGTTGCTTTACCGGTACCGACATAGGAAACAAAACGGACTGAAGCATTTGTTGGAGATCTACGAGGGGAAGGTTATTGGTCTTTGTGAAATCGATTGGTTCATTGACAAGCTTGCCATTACTATAGTGTGCATGGCCTACTTTGATGGGTTTTCCAAAATAGAGGGAGTCGGTGCTGTAGGCAGGAGGCTGATGATAGATCAATTTCCCGTCATGGGTGATAAAACGAATGGGGTTTGTATAGCGATTTTCATTCTCTGATAATCCCATAAATTGCCGAACAATTCGTGTGCTGGTATAACCTTTCGCATGCAGATTCCGGTTGATCGATTGTTGTCCGATAAATTGATACATCCGGTTGTATGCATCATTGTCACTAATTAAAAATGCTTTCTTCATGAAATGTGCCAGCGAAGGCCATCCGTTTTTTGAAGTACTGTCAGTAAGCATGGGTATCTGCCAGGCGTAGAGGCTATCGAACTGCATGGCCGTGTATTTGTTCACGCCCTTTATCTTCATCTTGTTTAATTTTTCAAGGCTCAATAAAGCAAGAGGAAGTTTTACGGTAGAAGCCGGATTGAAGTATAGGTTACTATCTGCATTGAAATAGTAATTGGTAAAAGTGGGGACATTATTTTTATCGCGGTTGATTTGCGTGTAAATGATTTGAACCCGAAAAGTATCTTTATGCTGAAGTACCGTTTGCAAAGCACGGGCTTTGTTGGCCGATAGGAGGGTGCTTAATAATGAATCTGTTTTTGGTTGTGCGACAACGGCAGAGCACAAACAGGTTAGGAGCATTAAAAAATAATAGCGCATAAATAAAATCATGATGGGTTAGCAGTAACGGTTTGTTTGTAAAAGTTTCACCAGTAAGGGTTGATGTTCAATGAATCATTCTGCACTAAGGTATTTCAAGTTTCCTGAAACCACAAAAAACAAAATTCTGAAGTGTGCCAAACGGTGTTTTATGGTCGACTGTAATACAGTTTATTTTCTCGAAGAACATTTTCAATCGTTCGGTCATGGTTGTTTCTGAATATTGTTTGATTTCAATACCGCTGCATTTTTTAGGTCCTTGTTCCGAAAATGTACCGATAACAAAAATTCCTCGCGGATTTAAATTTTGTTGGGCTGTTTTTAAATAATTTAAAATTTCTTGATCGTCTGTCAGAAAATGAAAAGCGGCTCGATCGTGCCAGAAGTCGTATTTCTCTGTAGGTTTAAAAGTTGCCGCATCGGCAACAATCCATTTTACCTTTTTCGCTTTTTCGCCAAGTCTTTGCTTAGCCCGTTCAATAGCTGCCGCGGAGATGTCAAGCACCGTAATGTCGGTATATCCTAAGTCAAGTAAATGATCAACTAAAAAACTGTCGCCACCGCCTATGTCAATGATTTTTGCAGTAACAGGTGTATTAAATTGTTTTAAGAAGTTAAGCGAAGTTTCCGGAGTAGGTTGAAACCAGCTTACCTCTTTCAGTTCTTTGGTTTGGTATATATTTTCCCAATGTTTTTTGCGATCGAATATTTCCATGAATAGGTCGTTTAATTTGAGGTTGTATCTTTAGCGTGTGGCAATCTGGAAAGAGTTAGCATATAGAGAACAACAAGTAGAGTTACCAGAGCAGTTAATATAAAAGCTGCAGGCGCACCGAATTGAAACCAGATTATCCCGGTTAAGGAACTGGCCAGCAGGGTACAAATACTTTGAAGACCTGAAAATGTTCCGATGGCTGTTGCGGTGTCCTTTTTATCTGTGATGTTCGAGATCCACGCTTTTGAAATTCCTTCTGTCGCGGAAGCATAGATTCCATAAAGAAAGAAAAGGCCAAAAAACAAATAGATATTCGTATTCATCGACATGCCAAAATACACGATTGAAAATAACACTAGCCCTAGTAAAAAAGTTGTTTTTAATCCAACTTTATCGGCAAAGCTGCCAATAGGAAATGCAAATAATGCATAGATAAGATTATAGAAAATATAGATACCAATGACCATCGTGTCGTCCAGCCCGGATTGTTTTGCTTTAAGCAATAAGAAAACATCCGAACTATTGAATAAGGTGAAAATAAGAAGGCCGATAACTAATTTTCTGTATTCTTTTGGACTTACTTTCCAATAGTGTAGAAATGAAAAAAAAGATATGGATACTTTAGGTCTTAAGTTGCTTTGCGGTTTATCTTTTAAATAGAACGAAGCCAATACGGCAAGTAGGCCTGGGATAAAGGCAACATAAAAAAGCGTCTTATAGTCTTGAGGAAAATAATATAAATAGACCAGCGCCAAAGAAGGCCCCAGTACTGCCCCTAATGTATCCATGGAACGATGAAAGCCAAAAACTTTACCTTTGGTCTCCGGGGTTGCTTCGTCTGAAAGAATGGCATCGCGTGCACCTGTCCGGATTCCCTTGCCAAATCGGTCAATCGTTCGTGCTGAAAATATCCAAAGTGGATAAATAAAAATGGCCATCATCGGTTTGGAAATAGCACTAAAGGCATAACCAATTTGCACAAAAGGAACACGCCTGCCTGAGGTGTCAGAAAGTTTGCCAAAATATCCTTTGCTTAAACCGGCCGTAGCTTCTGCCAAGCCTTCCAGTATGCCGATAAGCACAACGGAAAAACCAATGGTCTTTAAATAAATCGGCATAATCGGATATAACATTTCGCTGGCAGTGTCTGTAAATAGACTTACCCACGATAGAATCCATACGGTGCGTGTGATATGTTTCAATATCTTATTGAACTGTTTTAGTGCAGCCCGGTGCCACGTTATTTTTTTCTTCCGTTCCTAAGTGGATGTTATTTTATTTTTTGTCTTTAATTCTTCGAATGATTGGATAGGCTTCGCTTTATTTGCTTTTAAGTTGCTTCATTAAATCCTCCAGATAGTCAATCTGAACTTCCTGAATCTCTAAAAGTTTTCTGTTTTGATGTACTAGCAAATGATCAATTTTTTCACTCAACAACTTTATTTCGAGTTCGGCTTTTAGATTTATTTTATAGTCGTGTTCAGCGCGTTGCCTGTCTTTTTGTTCTTGTCGGTTTTGGCTCATCATAATCACAGGCGCTTGAATAGCTGCCAGACAGGAAAGAATTAAGTTTAAAAGAATAAAGGGATAAGGATCGAAAGGTTTGGTTGACAAGAACCAGACATTTATCAAGATCCATAAGACCAGAAAGGAGAAAAACGAAATAATAAATGTCCAGCTGCCTCCGAAGGAAGCAATATGATCAGCAACTTTTTGCCCTACAGTTAGCTTGGTATCTATTTGCTCTTCAATATTTTCAGAAAGAATGGAGTTGTCCTGAATGGCTCTCATCACATCCAGATCAATAACGGCTAATTCTCCTTTTTCCTGTTCGACAAGTGTAGTGAGATAAAGACGCCTGTATTTATTTAGCTCCTCCAAAGAAATATAATTGTCCTTGGTAAATGTGGGAAAGTAACTGACAATAAGATTAAAAATACCTTCCCGGATGTCCACTCCTTTAACGGCTTCACCATGTCTGATTTCTCGTTTTGATAGATGGCTAACTTTCATACTGTTATTTATTGCACAAATTATTTTAGTGAACTAGTACACTTCTACATTCGAAATAACCGGACAAGCTTTTGAAGCGGTGATAGTGATCCTGATTTTGTCACTTTCAATACCATCCAATTTTAAAATTCGCTTATAACCAATCGTAGTGGCTGTAGAAACTTGTTGCCAAATATCGTTCTTATTTACTTCAACGGTAAACGATTTTACCCGTTGTCCTAAACGGATATCTTCCTGAAGGATAACGTACCGAATGGGCTTTACTTGTTCCAGATTAATTTCAAAACTGGCAGAGAGAATGATATCATCCGTACTCCAATAGGTATCTGGATTAGCATCGGTGAGGTTAGCGGGGGCATAGGTTTTGTTTTTCCCGCGATACGAACTCGCTTCTGCTTTTTTATTCAATGCCAGGTTGGTTTTAAATTCAGTATCCAGCAAGTTGCGAAATCCTTGCAGGGAAGCTACATCTTTTTCATGAATCAGCCCGCGTTTGTCGGGCGGCACATTTAATAAGAGGGTAGAACCTCTTCCCACGGAAGTGAGATAGATCTCAAATAATTGTTCTGGCGTTTTAACCAGACTATCTTCTTCGGCATGATAAAACCAACCTTTGCGGATAGATACGTCTACCTCGGCCGGTATCCAGTGCATTCCGTTTTCTGAGCCTGTGTTTAATAATTTTTCTATCCCGGCTTTTCCAGCGTAAAGTGTATCGGGTGTTATAGTGTTCCAATTGGTTTCACCGGCAATACCTCTTTCATTACCAACCCAACGCACTCCGGGGCCGGCATCGCTGAAGAAAAGAATTTCAGGCTCTATGTCTTTTGCCAAAGCAAGTGTTGTTGGCCAATCGTAATACGTAGCCCCTTGGATATTTCTTCTTTCGCGTTTGCCGCCATAATAACCATCGCCTCCGTTGGCACCATCAAACCACATTTCAAAAATGGGTCCGTACTTGGTGAAGAGTTCTTTTAATTGATTGCGATAGTACTCAAGATATTCTGGTGAACCATAGTTTGCCTGATTGCGATCCCAGGGCGATAGATATACGCCAAACTTCAATTCGTATCTTTTGCAGGCACGCATCACATCGCGTACCACATCACCTTTTCCATCCAGCCAGGGACTGTTCTTAACGGAGTGTTCGGTGTATTGGCTTGGCCACAAACAAAAACCATCGTGATGTTTGCAGGTAAGAATCACACCTTTGAATCCGGTTTCCTTAAACGTACGCACCCATTGATCGGCATCGTATTGCGTAGGATTAAAAATGGCAGGACTTTCATCACCATAGCCCCACTCTTTTCCTGTAAAGGTATTGGTAGTAAAATGTACGAAGGCATTCATTTCCATCGCATGCCATGCTAATTGATTGTCTGCAGGTAGGGGATAGAGCGGTGCCGGTGGCGGAATTTCTTTGACTGTACAGCTAAAAGATAATGCGAGCAAAATCAAAAGAAAATTTTTCATACCTCAGCGAGTAATTGCTTCGATTTGATTAATCGCTTCGGCCACTTCAGTAACTGGTAGTTGACACGTTTTATTTCTGCAAACATAAATCAGAGTTTCTGTCTTTGGTTCTCTTCCTTGCAGTAAGGGTAGCTCGCTTTTAGTATGACTGCCAACAGTAACCGCAAAAGGCAAATAGTGACGATGCAATTCCTGCCGTACCGCCAAAGCATCCGCACCCGATATAACGATTTCGGCCGGTGCGTGAGTAATCTCTGCGAGCAAGACAGCCCAATGGCACATATACCCAGGCTCTGACTCGACAAGCGATTTTAATTTTGAAACCATGGCAACACTTTGTGTCTTCCAATCGTCACGATCTAATAGTGTGCCCAGTGTAAAAAGATTGCGAGCCATTATGGCATTGGAGCTGGGGATTACGTTATCAAAGATTTCTTTCTTTCGGGCAATCAACGCTTCCGCCTGATTGGATGAAAAGAAGAAGTATCCCTCGGTGGCATCATAAAAATGTTCTTGCACATAATTTCGCCAGGCACATGCTTTGTAAAGCCACCCCTCGTTAAACGTAACCTGATAGAGCGATGTGTAGGCTTGAATCAGATAAGCATAATCCTCCAGAAAGCCTTCTGTGTCAGATGGTTTCTTCTTAAACGCCCGCGATAGTTTTCCATTCACAACCAACTGGCTTTCCAAAAATGAAATATTGTTTAGCGCTAATTCCAGAAAATGAGAATCTCCAAACGCCTTATACGCATCTACCAATCCCTGAATCATCATAGCATTCCAGCCAGTAAGAATTTTGTCATCAAGCCCCGGACGGATTCTTTTTTTTCTTACAGCCAATAACTGTTTTTTAGCTTTGAGTAGATCAGCAGTTTCCGTTGTATTTTTTGTATGTGGATCTCTTCGAAAAATATTCCGGCCGTGCTCCCAATTTCCTTCCGGAGATGTTTGATAGTATTCCAATAAACTATTTGCAGACTCACCTAAAATCTGATTTACTTCTTCCGTTGTCCAGGTATAAAATTTTCCTTCTACTCCTTCACTGTCGGCATCGAGGGCAGAATAAAACCCGCCATCCGGATGCATCATCTCATTCTTCAACCATTCGGTTGTTTGATAAGCCACATCACGAAAAAGTTCATCGTTGGTTATGGAGTAAGCTTCTGCATAAAGAGATAAGAGTTGTGCGTTGTCATAGAGCATCTTTTCAAAGTGGGGGGCAAACCATTCGCTATCGACTGAGTACCGGGAAAAGCCTCCGGCCAGCTGATCATAAATTCCACCAAAGGCCAGTTGCCTGAGGGTGTGTGTTACCATGTACAACGCTTGTTCATTTTTAGAATCGGCATAATAGCGCAACAGAAATAACCAGATGGAAGGCATTACAAATTTTGGTGCCTTTTCAAGGCCGCCCCATGTGGCATCAAATCTTGATTCCAGAACCTGAAACATTTTTGTCAGGCTTTCGCGACTTAGATCACTCGCTTCATCCTTGGCGAATCGCTGCAAATCGCTGGTGCGTAAATGTTCACTTAACGAGGAGGCCGAATCATCAATGTCTTTTCGCTTTTCAAGAAATGCTTTATTGATTTGTAGTAATAGTTGAGTCCAGTTTTGAGGTGGAAAGTAAGTGCCACCAAAAAAAGGGTGTTGCTTTGGAGTAAGAAATACATTCAAGGGCCAACCACCATTTTGTTTCATGGCTTGCACGGCTTCCATATAAACTTGATCAATATCCGGCCGTTCTTCCCGATCTACTTTTATGCAGACAAAATGTTCGTTCATGATTTTTGCAACGTCTTCATTCTCAAAAGACTCACGCTCCATAACATGACACCAATGGCAGGAAGAATAGCCGATGCTTACCAATATGGGTTTGTCTTCATCGAGTGCTTTTTGCAGCGCTTCGTTTCCCCATTCAAACCAATCCACAGGATTATTGGCGTGCTGAAGTAAATAAGGCGAGGTGGATCGGATAAGACGGTTAGGCATTGGTTGTAATTTGAGATTGAACTAATTTAATTTCCTGATCAACGGAAACCTCAGAAAATGATTTCAATTGAGTAAGCAGATCTTTTAAAAATTGTTGGTGTTGCAATGAATGCGGATGATACGGCTTGTGTTGCATGGATTGCTTAAGGCTTTTCCAGTGTTCAATAAAGGAAGTAACCTCAGCGGAAAAGTATTGATCGCTAAATTTTTGACTGATATAATCAAACGCTTCTGCGGTGGGATGAATCATGTCGCGGTCATAGAAGCGATAGTCTCGCAGATCGTCCATCATCATTTCATAGGAAGGAAAATAGTCAATAGGCGTAAACTGATTAACAATATTATGACACGCTAACCGCAAGGTGGCTTTGCTCACACTGTTCAAAGCGAGGGTGTCTTTTATATGCCGCACCGGGCTAACTGTTAGAATAAAGCGAACGTCTTTGTTTATTGCCTGTATCTGATGGTAGAGTTCATTAAAAGATGCGATGATCTCATCAACCGTAAGCAGCCGCTTTTCAAATAAATGGGCAGGCCTTTTATGGCAATTGGATACCAATGTATGGTCAGCTATATGTTTATAAACCCAGGCGGTACCATAAGTAAGAATAATAACACTACTGCCTTTCAAATATTGATTAACTAAAATTTGCTGTTCGTGAATGGCATCGATCAGACTTTGTTTTTCAGAAGCCCACCAGTTTGAGTGGTAGTTGTAATGTTTCCAGATCGTATCCTGTTCAATAAATAAGGTTTCATTTAACGTATTAGTTAAAGTATCGGTAAGATTTTCATGTATCGAGATCGGGTTGTAGGTGGTACCGAATGGATTTGAGAGCACATTAAATTTATTGCTTAACAGCCAATCGCCAAATTGTTGAGCGAAGCATGAGCCGGTGGTTAGAATCCGATCTTTGAGGGAGATTGGTTTGCCGGGTACAACGCGGATTTCTGTTCGGAAGGAATTACCTTTCATCGCAATAATTTGAATACTTTTGAGTGCTTTAAATTTTAGGAAAGATACACCATGATCTGCCCGCTATCCACTTTTCTTTTATGAATACTAATATTTCTCAACTAAATAGGATTGCTGCAAAAAAGTCGAGATTAATCATTGGGTTAATGTCTGGCACTTCTTTGGACGGTCTGGATGTTGCGCTATGCCGGGTTTCTGAAAGCGGCAAGTCCACTAAAGTAGATGTGGTGAAATTCAAAACGTGGGTATACCCGCATCGATTAAAGGTGAAGATTCTACGGATATTCGCAAAAACGGAAATCGATTTTCAACTCTTGTGCGAATTGAATGCCGAACTTGGCAGACTGCATGGAAAGCTGGTGTTAAAATCATTGGCAGCCTGGGGATTAAAAGCTTCGCAGATTGATTTGGTAGCCTCACATGGGCAAACGGTTTTTCATGCCCCTCAGTTTTTGTATCCACAGGCAAAAGTAAACGCCACGTTGCAGATTGGTGATGGAGATCATCTCGCGGTTGAAACCGGAATTATTACCATTAGTGATTTCCGGCAGAAGCATGTCGCCAAAGGTGGTGAAGGTGCGCCTCTTGCCGTTTATGGCGATTACCTTTTATTCTCTAAGAAAGGCGAAGATCGCATCATGCTAAATGCGGGAGGCATTGGTAACTTCACATTCCTGCCTGCATCAGCGAAAGCTTCAGAAGTTTTTGTGACCGACACAGGGCCAGCGAACACACTCATTGACCAGGTGGTTAGAAAATGTTTTCCAAATGCTTCTTTTGATAAGGATGCCGCATTGGCCGGAGCGGGCAAGTACAATCCCTCATTGCTCAAAGTATTAAAATCAAATCCGTTTTTTAAGAAATCGTTTCCAAAAACTATTGGCCCGGAGTTATTCAATCTGGATTATGTTGAAAAGGCGCAAGCGCGAAGTAATACAAAATCAATTTCGGTAGAAGATTTGCTCGCCTCGCTTACCCGGTTAAGTGCCGAAACAATAGCAGAAGCAATTCTCAAAGTGATTAAGGATAAGAAATCATTGAAATTATTTATGAGTGGTGGCGGAGCGCACAATCCATTGTTGGTAAAATGGTTAAAAGAGTTATTACCGCAAGTTGCTTTTCATAAAATGATTGAGTTGGGTGTTTCGGGCGATGCGAAGGAAGCGGTGTTGTTTGCCATATTGGCCAATGAAACGGTAGCGGGGGGCAAGGTTAAATTTGGATCGGACTCTAAAGTACCTTGTGTTTCTATGGGAAAAATTTCATTTCCGAGATAGGATTTTTCACCATGAAGAGCATTAAGAAATTAAGAGTACGAGTTTCTTCATGATCTTCATCTCTTCACTACCTTAATTGTTAAAATTTCTTGTTACTCTGGTAAGGCTTTGAAAAACTCATTCACAAAGGGTTTCATACTTGTCTTAATATTCTTAGTAAAGAAATTAATCAGGAGACCTTGAGGTACCTGCAACACTCCGAATGTC
Organism: Cyclobacteriaceae bacterium; assembly: GCA_018063305.1. Classification (GTDB taxonomy): domain Bacteria; phylum Bacteroidota; class Bacteroidia; order Cytophagales; family Cyclobacteriaceae; genus ELB16-189. The sequence goes on along the minus strand of JAGPBO010000001.1, from coordinate 8,861 downwards.
CTAACCTTTTTTAGATAGGTGGGCTTTTTTTACCATTAAGAGTATGAGCACTTCATGCTCTTCATTTCTTAACTATCTTAATGGTTTAATGAGGCTTTACCACCTTAATGGTTAATTTCTTATTAGTTTTATCCCATGGATTATAAATTTCAAATGATTACAGAACAGCCTTCAAAATATCGTCATCTGGAAAAGATGTCAGTGGCTGAATTGCTAAATAATATCAATGCAGAAGATAAATCAGTACCCCTCGCTGTTGAAAAATCCATTCCACAAATAGAAGCTTTTATTCTGGCCGCATTGGACAAAATGGTGAGCGGAGGCCGACTCTTTTATATTGGCGCAGGAACCAGTGGTCGGTTAGGCGTGGTGGATGCCAGTGAATGCCCTCCGACCTATGGTGTTCCTTACGGATTGGTGATTGGTATTATTGCCGGGGGTAATAAAGCTATTACGCAAGCAGTAGAATTTGCAGAGGATAGCCCAGAAAGAGGTTGGCAGGATTTGGAAGCGCACACGATCACCCAAAAAGATGTGGTAGTCGGTATCGCGGCAAGCGGAAGAACCCCTTATGTGCTGGGAGCATTAAAGGGATGTAAGGAACAGGGTATCCTTACGGGAAGTATTTCATGCAACCCAAATTCTCCGGTTAGTCAGTTGGCAGATTTCCCGATAGAAGTGGTCGTGGGCCCTGAGTTTGTAACTGGCAGCACACGCATGAAGAGCGGCACCGCACAAAAATTAGTACTGAATATGGTCTCTACTTCTTTAATGATTCGTTTGGGTAGAGTAGAGGATAATAAAATGGTTAACATGCAGCTAACCAACGATAAGTTGGTGGACCGAGGTGTAAAAATGGTGATGGAAAATAGTGGTATTACGGATTATGAAATAGCTCGCGGCCTCCTGCTCAAACATGGATCAGTAAAGAAAGCAGTGACAGAATATTTGAGAAATTAAAAGGGCTGATCATTGGTATCATCTTTAAACAGTGCCTATTTTTGGATAATCGACCTAATTGAATTTTATGAGTCATTTATCTGTATCAGAAAAAATCCCTACCAAAATTTTTGAAACATCCGAGCAAGCTTCCATTTTCGTTGCCAACGAAATCGCAGACTTGATTCGACAAAAACAGGCAGAAGGGAAGCCTTGCGTGTTGGGGCTCGCCACGGGTTCAACGCCTACCCGGGTTTATGCCGAGTTAGTAAATCTTCATAAGAAAGGCTTAAGTTTCAAAAACGTGATCACGTTCAATCTGGACGAATATTTTCCGATGCCACCTACGGCATTGCAAAGTTATGTTCGTTTTATGAATGAACATTTGTTTGATAGCATCGATATCCCTAAAGCAAACATAAATATTCCGGACGGAACACTGCCTAAAGATAAAGTAGTAGAATACTGCCGGAGCTATGATGCTAAGATTAGCTCATTAGGCGGAATTGATTTGCAGATTTTAGGTGTAGGTCGCACCGGCCATATTGGCTTTAACGAACCCGGCTCTTCAGAAAAGTCACCCACAAGAATGATCACCTTAGATCAGGTTACTCGCATTGATGCAGCCAGTGATTTCTTTGGCGATGAGAATGTTCCGCGCAAAGCGATTACCATGGGTGTTGGTTCCATTCTTAAATCCAAACGCATCGTCATGATGGCGTGGGGTGAGGGAAAAGGACCCATCATACAAAAAGCAGTGGAAGGTCCGGTTACCGATCAGATACCGGCCACATTTTTGCAGAACCATCCTAATACGCAAGTTATTTTAGATGAAGCGGCCTCTTCCAAACTTACCGCAGTTCAAACTCCCTGGTTGGTGGATAGCTGTGATTGGACGGATAAGCTTATTCAAAAGGCAGTGGTTTGGCTGGGTCTTCGCTTGCAAAAGCCGGTACTTAAACTCACGAATAACGACTACATGGAACATGGCATGGGCGATATTATTACGGAGTATGGCTCAGCTTATCAGGTTAACATAAAAATATTCAATACCCTACAACATACTATCACCGGTTGGCCGGGAGGTAAACCTAATGCCGATGATTCCAATCGGCCAGAACGTGCCACGCCATTTCCAAAAAGAGTAATCATATTCAGTCCGCACCCCGATGATGATGTGATCTCCATGGGCGGAACCTTTATGCGATTAGTGGATCAGGGGCACGAAGTGCACGTAGCGTATCAGACCTCAGGTAACATTGCCGTGTTTGATGATGACGCCATTCGCTTTGCGGATTTTGTGAGAGACTTCAACCATTCGTTTGGGTTAAACAAAAGCGATGGGGACAAGTTTTATCAGAAAATAGTAAGCGACATAAAAAACAAGAAGCCCGGTGAAGTAGACAGTGCCGAGGTTATGAAGATTAAAGGGTTGATACGCAGAGGAGAAGCCAAGGCAGGTTGTCGCTACACAGGCATACCGGATAAACAAGCGCATTTTTTAAATATGCCGTTTTATGAGACCGGTACAGTAAAGAAAAAACCACTAAGTGAAACGGATATTCAAATTATAGTTGATCTGATTGAAGAAATAAAACCACACCAGATTTATGCAGCGGGTGATCTTTCCGATCCGCATGGTACGCATCGGGTTTGTCTCGCAGCTATTTATCAGGCCATTGATAAACTAAAGCATAAAGATTACATGAAAGACTGTTTTGTATGGTTATATCGCGGTGCATGGCAGGAGTGGGACATCGACCAGATTGAGATGGCTGTTCCGTTGAGTCCGGATGAATTGATGCGCAAACGCAGAGCCATATTCAAACATCAATCACAAAAAGACAGTGCAGTATTTCCGGGCAGCGACAAACGTGAATTCTGGGTACGGGCGGAAGATCGTAATCATGCTACCGCAGAAGCGTATAACTTATTGGGTCTTGCGGAGTACGAAGCCATTGAAGCTTTTGTGAGATATCACTTTTGAAGATAGTATTTAGTCTTGAGTCAGTAGTCTTTAGTTAGTATATCTAAAGAGTTCTATTTACTCAATCCTTGTTACCGATTACCGATTACCGATTACTGAATACCTCTTACTATCTACTAATGACTCAATACTATTTACTATGAAACCCATGCACTTAGTTTCCTGGAACGTAAACGGTATTCGGGCCATCATTAAAAAGGAGTTTGTTGCCAATGTGCGAGCCATGGCTCCCGACATTATGGGCTTACAAGAGACTAAGGCTTCAAAGGAAGAGACGCTCTCGGCTTTAGAATTGCTACCGGAATATAAAATTTATGCTAATTCATCAAAGGCGCGCAAGGGGTACTCAGGTACGGCAGTCCTTAGCAAAACCGAACCGTTGGATGTTACCTACGACATGGGCATCGATGTGCATGATCAGGAGGGTAGAGTAATTACTGCGGAGTTTTCAACATTTTTTTTCGTTACGGTTTACACACCAAACTCAGGCGAAGGCCTTGCCCGTTTGGAGTACCGGACTACCTGGAACGATGCCTTTCGGGAATATATGTTGTGGCTAAACAGAAGAAAGCCCGTGATTATGTGTGGCGATTTTAATGTAGCGCATAAACCGATAGACCTGACGCATCCCAAAGCGAACTACAATAAGTCGGCCGGATATACCCAGCAAGAGATCGATGGATTTGACAAACTAGTAAACGAAGGGTTCACCGATACGTTCCGTCATTTTTATCCCGAAGAAGTTAAGTACTCCTATTGGAATTTTGTAACGAATGGCCGCGCAAAAAATGTGGGTTGGCGCATCGATCACTTTTTGGTGCCAGATAAAATCTTACCCAATGTTAAAGATGCTATGATCTATAATGAGTATTATGGCTCGGATCATTGTCCGGTAGGCTTGAAAATTGATTTATCCTAAAACCCTAATTGTGTCCGGTCAGCATACATGGAATAGCGCAATTCATAATAAAAACTTTGTAGTTCAGATTGTAGTAACCAGTGTGGCGTTACTCATTATTCTATTTTACTTACCCACTTATTTTCATACCGTAATCGATCCCAGGCCCGGTTGGCAACTTCAGGATCCAGTTCAGAATCTGTTCGCCCCGAGAGATTTCTCTGTGCTCATCTTTTCTCTTATCTACGTATCGTTGCTTATCGTTTTATGGGGCCTTATAAAAAAACCATATCAGATTGCCCTCGCACTTGGCAGTTATCTCGTAATCACAATTACGCGGATCATTACAATGTATCTGTTTACCTTAGAGCCTCCGGTTGGTATTATCGTGCTTCAGGATCCTTTTGTTGACCGCCTTGCTTATGGGGGCAGTCAGTTTACAAAAGATTTGTTCTTTTCCGGACATGTGGCTACACTTACTTTATTGGCCTTGGTGGAGCAGCGACCTTTGGTAAAAAAAATGGTGTGGGCCAGTACGATACTTGTTGGGGGATTATTAATTCTGCAGCGGGTACATTATACGGTTGATGTGCTGGCTGCACCCATAATTACCTACTTGATCGTAAAAGGGGTAAATCAATTCCAGAAAAGGCCATTCAGGCCATGATTTAAAGGGTAAGGGCTAAACAGTCTTCCGGATAATTAAAAATTCGACTTTATAGGTAATCTTAAATTAACTTTGGACACATTTTTACGTAATGACTAAATAGATCATGATTAATAGTAAATTGACAGGTATGAATTACACCCCACGGGAATTTAATTATCCTTTGTTCACCCTCGGTGAAAAAATTACCGATGAACAAAAGAAGTTCTTCGACACCTATGGGTTTCTTCATTTCAGGCCATTCTTGTCTCCCGATATGGTCGCTGAAATTTTAAAGGAGTCTGAACGTGTGCAGGCTGAATGGATTGCTGCTGATCTTAAGTTTATAAATGGGGTGCCAATAAAATATGGCAAAGATGTAGATGGGCATAAAATTGTTCAGCGTTTTGCCTTTTTAAATCAGTACAGTCCTCTGTTGTCAGATCTTCTCAAAGACAAGAGATTGGAAGCACTCTTCGAACTAATTGGAGCTCCGGATAGTAGGATAGGAGTAAATGAAAGGGATGGCCTGGTATTCAATCATTATATTAATACAGACCAAAGCAATTATTCTCAATTAGGATGGCATACCGATTCTCTGAGGGATGTTTTCTATGGGCAGAAGATTCTGCCTATGCTTAACGTAGGGATACACATGGATCGTTCCACTACCGACAACGGTGGTTTACGCTTACTGCCTGGTACACACAATAAGGGTATCAAAACAATTCTCTTTCATAAAATGTATCTGGGAAACAAGCCCGATGAAAATGAAGTAGGATTAAATGTAGAACCCGGAGATCTCACCATACATGATGGCAGGTTGTGGCATCGGGTGGCGCAGTCACCCTATGTAGGAGCCGCCAGCCGAAGGAGGGTAATGTATGTACCCATTATTACGGGTAAAGTGATTCAACGAACCCAAGACAGTAAGCCGAAATTCTACCAGCGCTTTATGTCGTTTACCAATAAATAAAAGATGAAGGACTACGCCTTAATAACCGGTGCCAGCGGTGGTATCGGTTATTATTTTGCTCACGAACTGGCCCGGAAGAAACACAATCTAATTTTGGTGGCTCGCTCCGAAGAAAAACTGAAGGAGTTAAAAAATCTATTAGTTAATCATTATCAGATTGAATGTGATTATGTGGCTATGGACTTATCGGTATCGGGTGCTGCCGAGCAGCTTTTTAATTGGTGCGCGACAAAAAAATATGAGATCAATATCCTGATCAATAACGCAGGCTATGGTCTGTTTGGCTATTTTGAAAAGCAGGAAATAGCCGAAGTAAAAAATATGATGCAACTCAATATGAATACACTCGTAGAGCTATGCCATGTCTTTTTGCCGATGCTAAAGACAAAATCGAAAGCACACATGATGAATGTGGCGAGCACGGCTTCTTACCAGGCGGTACCAACATTTTCGGTGTATGCAGCGACTAAAGCTTTTGTGGTTTTATTTACGCGGGGATTGCGCTATGAGTTAAGAGACACCTCGGTATCAGTAACGTGTTTAAGTCCGGGAGCAACCGCAACAAATTTTGTTGATCGTGCGCGTCTTCAGGCAATTAAAGAACGCGCAGATAAATTCAGCATGCGTGCGGAGGAAGTGGCCCGAATCGGAATTGACGGAATGCTGAAAGGTAAGCCAGAAATTATTCCTGGTTTTGTCAATTGGTTTTCCTCCCAACTTACAGGATTTGTTCCCAAAGCATTAACAGAAAAAATTGCAGCCGGATTGTATAAGGATGCTCTTAAGTAGCGTCAGATGCGTTCATAGTGGCAAACAACCGGATTGTTTTTGATATCGTAGGTGGAAATTTTAGATTGGTTGTAAAGTTTGCCTATAAAATGAAGGTAGGATTTATTCGATTTATTGGAACTCATAAAGAGTATGATAAAATTGATGTTGAAAATTATTAGCATATGAAGACACAAGAGATTCGTTCAATTCGCTCAAAAAAGCAGTATCAGGAATACCTTAATAAAATTAACATACTAATGGACACTGATCCTTCAGCGAATAGTGAGGAGGGGCAATTGCTTGAAACACTGGCTATTATTGTTGAAGATTATGAAAGGCGACAAAGGCTGGGAAATACCAGCTCCTGAAAGTCCAATTGAAGTTATTAAATTAAGAATAGATAATCTTGGATTGAAACAAGCTGATTTAGTGCCAGTAGTTGGGGACAAAACTGTGGTTTCTCGGATTCTTAATGGAACCAGAAAATTGACTTATTCAATGGTGAACCCGTTGAGTAAATTGCTTCGTGTGCCGGTCGAGTTATTATTAGAAAAAAACTAATTAACTCGCTCAATCTGAGCGCCTAACTTTTTCAATCGGTTCTCAATATCCTGATACCCGCGATCGATCTGATCAATATTTGAGATTTCACTTTCGCCTTTAGCCGAAAGAGCAGCAATCAATAGGGCTACTCCCGCACGAATATCGGGCGAGGCCATTTTTACACCCCGAAGCGGTTGCTTACGATCGAGCCCAATAACATTGGCACGATGTGGATCACATAAAATAATTTGTGCTCCCATATCAATAAGTTTATCAACAAAGAAGAGGCGACTCTCAAACATCTTTTGATGGATAAGTACCGAGCCTTTAGCTTGTGTGGCAACTACTAAAACGATACTCAATAAATCAGGCGTAAATCCAGGCCACGGAGCATCCGCTACGGTAAGGATGGAGCCATCAATAAAGGTTTCAATCTCATAATGGTCTTGCGCAGGCACATGAATATCATCACCCCGAAACTCCATCTTAATTCCCAGACGCCTGAAAATTTCCGGGATGATTCCCAGCATATCAATACGACAATTCTTAATGGTAATCTCCGACTGCGTCATGGCCGCAAGGCCAATAAAGCTTCCGATCTCAATCATGTCGGGTAAAAGCGTGTGATCGGTTCCGCCTAATTTTTCAACACCTTCAATCACTAGTAAATTAGAACCTATGCCACTGATCTTGGCACCCATGCGGTTAAGCATTGAGCAGAGTTGCTGCAGATACGGCTCACAAGCAGCATTGTAAAGGGTTGTTGTGCCCTTGGCGAGTACAGCGGCCATTACAATATTAGCAGTACCCGTTACAGAGGCTTCATCCAAAAGCATGTAACATCCCTTCAGGTGTGTGGCATCTATGTGGAAAAGATTGTCCTCACTTTCGTACTTGAACTTAGCGCCCAATTTTTGAAAACCTATAAAGTGTGTGTCTAATTTTCTGCGTCCAATTTTATCACCACCGGGCTTTGGAATGCTTGCCTGACCATAGCGGGCTAAGATAGGACCAAGCAACATGACCGATCCGCGTAAAGCTGAAGCTTTTTTGCGATACGTATCCGTTTGTAAAAAATCTGTGTTGATTTGTGTAGCTGTAAATCGATAGGAGCCTTTACCTAGCTTTTCAACTTTACATCCGAGGTCACCAACTAATTCTATCAGCTTATTAACATCCAGTATGTCAGGAATATTATGAATCGTAACGGGCTCTGCGGTAAGCAAGGGAGCACAGATAACCTGAAGGGCTTCGTTCTTGGCACCTTGGGGCGTGATTTCTCCTTTTAACCGAAGACCACCTTTGATCTTGAATGAACTCATTGATCTCTTCTGCGATGAGGGTTGTGGCGATTCTTCTTAAAGGAGCGACCTCCTCTGTTTCGGTTGTCGTTGCGCCCACCTTCTGGCCGTGACGGTTTGTTGCGTTGCTCGCGATACAATTTCTCAAAGAGATTTTCTTCACGCACTTTATCCAAACTCAACGTAAGTTTTCCTTGAGACATAGTGGCGATATCTTTTACAATCACCGAATCATCCAGGGTTTCTTTATTCCAGGCACCGAAAAAGGTTTTCATTAATTTACCAATGTAAATCGCTGCCTCTTCGCGCTCTTTGGGATCTTCCTTCTTTACGGCCTCTTTAACCAACTTCTCTATATTTTTTCCATAATGACGAAAGCGAACATCATTTTGAGGATACTCCATTTTGCGGGGCTTCTTAAAAAGAATGGTGCGGTCGGGAGTGGTAAAAGGATTGTTTACATCTAAATTGAAATCAGCCATGATGTAAAGATCATCCCACATGCGTTGCGGATTTTCCTGCGCTTCTTTGGCTACCGGGGCCAGTTGCTTGATCAATTCAATGAGGGTAGTAGCTAATTCGGTGCGTTTTTCCTTATCGGGTACCGTGCGTATGTAATTCACTAATTTCTGGACGTTTCGTCCGTATTCCTTCAGGATAATGCCCTCACGCGAGGTATTGTATTCTCCAATCATGTTAATTCTCGTGTATTTTCAACTTGGCAAAACTAAGCAATAAGGTCTTCTCCCCAAAATCAGTAAAATTGATCTTCGCCTTCCGTTCGGTACCCACTTCTTCCA
>JAGPBO010000275.1 GCA_018063305.1 Cyclobacteriaceae bacterium | reverse complement strand
GTTACGTTTGTAAATGCCAATCATGGATTTATCTTTGCACCTCGATTTTAAGACGGTCCCATCGTCTAGGGGTTAGGACACCAGATTTTCATTCTGGTAACACGGGTTCGATTCCCGTTGGGACTACAGAAATAATGAGCCTAAGACATTGCAAAACAATGTTTTAGGCTTTTTTATGACTAAACCACACCCATATTAGTGGACAGTCTTCACGATTCTGTTACCTGCCTTTCACAATGTGCTGTATAACTCTAATAAAGTAATTCTACTGTTGCAACTTTACATTCAGCTATCAAATTTGATGGGAGATTATGGATGATTGGTTTGCTAAAATTTAAAAAATTGTTGCACAACCAATCGGGGTGACTAGCTATGCAACAATTTTGTTTTAGTTTAAGATATCACTCTCCAACTTTATTGCTTTTGGAAACAGAATATTATTTTCAAGATGAATATGCTGATGCAGGTCAGTCAGAAACTCCTGCAGCTTGGCAAAAAGCACGCGATACGACATGCACGCATCCTGCGGAGGCGTAAAGCCATTGCTTAAGTCCTCGATCAATTCCATTGCTCTACCCACTGATGTGTGTTCTGCTTCCATCATATTAATGGGATTGGCTATGGTACCGAAGGGCGGAGCATCCATCGATTGATTATTGCGTGTGGTTTCCGCTAATTTTTTTATGTACGGGAATAGAATTGCTTCCTCTTTATGCATGTGCATGGTAAGCTCCTCAATAACTTCCTGCGTGTATTGTTCTATTTCGAGTAGCTCAGGATGATGATCTCCATGCACCCGGGCTACTTTTATACTCAATTCGTCTAGAAACGGAATGGCTGATGTCACATATTTGTGGTGATTGTTTATAATGTAATCAGCTAAGAAATCTAAATCCCAATTATTATAATTGTGCGTATTGGTCGTTTGCCGTCCCTCTATTTCTTTAAGTTCTGATTCAACGATGCTGACTTCTATATTTTTCTTTGCACATGCTTCTGCTACGGTTTTCTTGCCTCCGCAGCAAAAGTCAATGCCGTACTTTTTAAAAATTTCGGCCTTGCGCCAATCATTGGTTACCAATTCACCTATACTGGGTGCTTGAGTAGATAGTACATTTGATGTTTCCATGATAGTTTGCTGTAGTAATTAAATAAATTGAATAGGATTCAAAATTACGAGACTCTAGTTGAATTTTTTATGATCGAGATCAGTATACCAGTCAGAGAAAAAAATAGCCTATCTTCTATTTGAGATTTTGATAAAGGACTAAAATGTCTTTATTTATTATATTTGCACAATTTTATTTGTAGAATATGATCGATATAGAGGAAGAGCTGAAACCTCTGGTTTACTCTTGTTCAGGCTGCTCAAGTGCAGCTCAAATGGCCAATTATTTGGCAGTAAGACTTGATCGGAGTGGACTGGCAGAGATGTCTTGTATTGCCGGTGTAGGGGGAAATGTCAAAAACCTGGTGCGAACAGCCAAATCAGGAAGAAAGTTGATTGCCATTGATGGCTGCTCTTTGGCATGTGCTAAAGCCTGCTTGAACAATCACTCCTTACAACCTGATTGGCATATTGAATTAAAGGGAATGGGAGTTGCGAAAAAAAAAGGAGAGGATTTTGATAGCGTGGAGGCAGAAGAGATTCTTGAAAAAATTAGTAGCGAAGTGGAAATACGGTTTTCTTTACAGCGTGAAAAGGAACCGGCATAGGTGAAACAGACGCGATCAACCAATTTTTCTAAAACAATTAAAACGGAAGTGGTGTGTCCCAACGATACCAATCCAATGGGTATTTTGCAGGGTGGTCGTTTAGTGCAATGGATGGATATCGCTGCTGCCGTGTGTGCGCAAACTCATTCCGGTAAAATTTGTGTTACTGCGTCCATTGATACCGTAAGCTTCAAGCGACCGGCTTATGTGGGAGAAATAGTAACTATTGAAGCAAGGATTACCCGTGCTTTTACTACTTCTATGGAAATCATGGTTTCGGCCTGGTCGAGGAGTGTAACCAGCACGAAGAAACATTTGATCAGCGAATCCTACTTTACTTTTGTGGCTATAGATGAAGATGGTAAAGTCTCTTCCGTTAATACAGTGAAGCCCACCACACTAGCTGATCGTAAGCACTATGACGATGCCTGGAGAAGAAAGAAGAAAAATAGACATACTTAAAGAAAATAGGAGCGCGTTAATTTAAGATATCCAAAAAGGATAGATAATTTTGCCAGTTCAATTTTTCAACACATGGCGAAAGTAGATAATTATATAAAGATATGGTTGTGGTCGGGTATACTGCTCATCGTTTTGATGATCGTGGTCGGTGGCATTACCCGTTTAACAGGGTCCGGATTATCTATTGTGGAGTGGAATGTAATTTCCGGAACGATTCCGCCCATCACAGACGCTCAATGGCAGCACGCTTTTGATCAGTACAAACAATTTCCACAGTATCAAAAGCTGAACCATGGAATGGACATGGCGCAGTTTAAGCAAATATTTTTCTGGGAATATATTCATCGTCTCTTAGGCCGTTTTATTGGTCTCGTCTTCCTGCTTCCATTTATATTTTTTTATTTTACACGTAAATTTTCGAAACCACTTATAAAAAAACTAGTAGTGATTTTCGCGCTGGGTGCATTGCAAGGTTTTATGGGTTGGTATATGGTGAAGAGTGGATTAAATGATAATCCGCATGTTAGCCATTTTAGGTTGGCCATTCATCAAGGCCTGGCATTGTTACTCATTGTTTCCATTTTATGGACAATCTTAACACTCAATGAAGATAAAAATGCAATTCCGAAGAATCACCCTTCCATACTTCGTATTTCCTACGCTTCCCTTATACTACTCTCTCTTCAAATAACACTGGGAGCATTTGTGGCCGGATTGAAGGCTGGTTTTTCCTATATCAATTTCCCATTCATGGGTGACTCCTTTTTTCCACCTGCGATTGTCATAAAGCTAGAACCCTATTTTTATAATGGTGTGATGCTACAATTTACGCACCGATGGCTAGCCTTTGTTGTGTTCTTTTCTTTTCTGTGGATATTAAAAATATCGAGACCGTATCAGGAAACACAAAAATATGCACGAGTCCTTATCATCGTTGGGATTACGCAGGTGTTGTTGGGAATAACCACACTGATGCTTCGGGTGCCCCTGGCATTAGGTGTGATCCATCAGTTTATTGCGATTATACTGCTCATGCTTTTGATCAAAATTATTCATACCATAAAGTATCCAATAGCTCCGGTAACAGCGAAAATATAACGTGCGTTACCCTGTCAAGGTATCGAAGGATGATAGGTTGTATAATATACTTGAAGTTAAACATGTCTTAAATAATCTACTACCGAAAAAAATGTATTGGCCGTGGTATTTGTTATGAACACCAACCCGATTCATGCTAAGCTCCACTTCAACAACCTCTTATAACTGCAAAATCTTTTCCGGCTGGACAATAAAGGTTGTTTCATAGGTCACATCCGCAAAAAAATGAAAGACATCTACATTGGATCTGGGGCCTTCATTTCTCTATAGAGCAATATCAGTTTGTCAAACTCCAGGGTTAGCGTAGGGACAATGTTTTCGTTACTGATTTCAATAGCATCGGGTGAATAGTTTTTTCCAATCATGAATTTATAATATAGCCACTGGTCGGCCTTGGTAAACTCCCAAAGTGCGTCTTCAGTTTGAAAAAATTCAACGGGCTTTCGTTCGCAAGCAACTTCTATCCAGTAGCCAGCACCAAGTGCTTTTAGTCGTGTAAAAAATTGGTTTCGGTATTCGGCATCATTCATCCTGCTGCTAAAGTAGGATCTATCGGCTTTGCCATGGCCGGATGTGCCGGCCACTAAGTATACGCCAATATCTTTTTGATTGATGACAATTTGCAGATGCATTACTTCATGAATTGTTGCATCGTATTTTTTTAGCACGGCTGTGCTGCGGCCATACGCTAACCACATGCTGCGTAGTTGACGATCTGTATGTTGCGCAGGATCGTGGCTGCTTACCATTGCATCAGATTCATTTATTTTTAATTTGTGGATATGACCTTTAATTTGCTCATGAAGTTCTAACAACTTGGTTTGTAAACTTACGCGCTCGGCAAGTAGCTCGGGTGTGGTAACGCGCGCTTTGCTGAGGGTGAGGTAATCTTCTTTTTTAAAATACTGGTTTTTAAACTTTATCTGATCCCACGAAAAGCCAGCGGTGGTGAGTGCAATCAATTGTTTTTTTTCATTTCGCGATTTGCTTTCGCGTTCCTTTAAGGTGGGATACACTAATTCATATTCCTGAATAAGGGTTTCATTAAGGGGCTCGCCAAATTCATAGTAGCCTATAAACCACGATTTCAACGTTTCAATTTCTTTTGCATCCGTAATTTTGTAAAAAAGTTCTTCGCTGTCTTTGAGGCCTTCGAGGGTGAAGTGGCCGGAACCAACAAAGGCAACAGATTTTCTAAACGGCAGGTCGAAAATATACACATTGGCATGAAATGGGTTGCGCGTGTAAATGTTTAGTGTGATGCGCCCCTGGTAGTGGCGCCAGATTTTGCGCAGCACTTCGGGGTCGGTAGGCACATCCAACCCGGTTACAATTTCCATTTTGGTTTTGGTGGGGATGCGGCTTCGGA
>JAGPBO010000274.1 GCA_018063305.1 Cyclobacteriaceae bacterium | reverse complement strand
TATATCAACATCCACGTAATACAACCGATGAGAATCTGAAATTGTTGGCCAATCGAGGTGGTGTTATGGGCATATGCCAGATGAGAACTTTTATGACGAAGGAAAAGACAAATAATCTGGAAGTCTATTTTGATCACATCGATCATGCCGTGAAGGTGGCGGGCATTGATCATGTAGCGATTGGCAGTGATCGTGATCATCGTGTGATCCCGGACACAGAGGAAGAAATAAAAATTTTATTAGCGGAAGAAGGCGCCCAGTTTAAACCTACCGATTGGCCCCTCTATCTGGAGAAACTTAATGGGCCGCGAAGGATGGATGTGATTCGCGAAAATCTTATTAAACGCAAGTACACCCAGAGCCAGATCGATAAAATAATGGGTGCCAATCTGTATCGGTTATATAACGAGGTAATCGGATAATTTGAATGTAAAATTAGGAATGAGATGAAAACTGCTAAAGACATACGCATTGCCGTTTTGATTGATGCTGATAATATTCCATACAGCAAGATTAAAGTGATGATGGAAGAGATTGCCAAATATGGCACACCTACCTTTAAGCGAATCTACGGGGACTGGACAAAACCAAATCTTATTGGTTGGAAGAATGTTTTATTGGAAAATGCCATCACGCCCATTCAACAATATGGGTATACCACTGGTAAGAATGCAACTGATTCAGCGATGATCATTGATGCCATGGATATTTTATATAGTGAAAAGGTAGATGGTTTTTGTCTTGTCTCCAGTGATAGTGATTTCACAAAATTGGCTACCCGCTTGCGCGAAGCCGGGATGCATGTAATAGGACTGGGAGAACGGAAAACCCCCAATCCCTTTATTGTTGCCTGTGATAAATTTATCTATCTGGAAATTTTGGGTGGTGGTGATGACGTAAATAATGAGACAGAATCCGCAAAAGGTAAAAGAAAAGAAAAGCCAGAATCTAAAGAGACATTACGAAAGATTGATAATAGAACATTGAATTTACTATCAACCACCATTACCGATTTGGCCGATGATACAGGTTGGGCTTTCTTGGGTGAAGTTGGAAATCTCATCCTTAAAAAACAGCCTGATTTTGATCCCAGAAATTATGGCTTTGGAAAGCTCGCACAGTTAATAAAGAGTATTGGTAAATATGAGGTGGATGAACGTGAAACAGAGAAGAAGAATATTAAGTTGGTTTATGTAAGGGTGCGGTAACATCTTTGAATAGTTTCAAAACAATTAAAGATGAGTGCCTCACCAATTATTAAAAGCAGTTATTTCTTCATGTTGATGCTGGTTCTCAGTGCGTGTTCGAGCGACCCTAAGTATCAACCTATTGACGAAGACTTTTGTGCTAAAATTCACCCTGCGCAATTCACCCCGTTATCCAAACAGTTGGAACCATTCCATGAACAGCTTTTGAAACAAACGGGTGTAGTTGCTTTAGAGGAAGGCGATGTTTCCATGATTGCCAGAGCCTGGTTAACGGAGTCTGCGGAGGCAACGATTGATATACAATATTTTATTTTCTCTGCCGATAATATCGGATTGATTGCTGTCGATTATTTGTTGCGTGCAGCTGATCGCGGTGTAAAGGTTCGCATTTTGGTTGATGATATTATGGTAGAAGCAGATGCCGATGATTTAATCGCGCTGGACAGGCATCCAAATATGGAGATCAAAATATACAACCCAATAGCGAATGTCGGTAAAAACCTTCCAGCAAAATTGTATAAACTAACAACTGACTTTGGAGAGTTTAACCAGCGAATGCACAATAAAACATTTATAGTAGATGGTCAAGTAGCCATTACCGGTGGTCGCAATATGGCCGATGAATATTTTGACTACGATCATGAATACAATTTTCGCGACAGAGATGTTTTGTTGATAGGTCAGGTAACTCACACGATGCAACATTCTTTTGAACAATTCTGGACGAGTACATTAAGTGTGCCTGTTACCGAATTAGTAGATGTTCCCGAGGCTGAGTTAAACCTAAAAGTGAAGTATGAGTATTTACGCCAGTATGCGTGCAATCCACAAAACTTCTGGCCGCAGATTAGAGAGAAGATTGCTTCTGTACCCGATGCCTTTGAACGAATGCAACAATCAGATGATTTAATCTGGACAGACAGCATATTTTTTGTTTCGGATGTGCCCGGCAAAAATACGGGTAATCAAGGGCTGGCGGGTGGCGGAATAATTACTGACTCGTTAATTAATCTAATACAGAATGCGAAATCATCCATATACATTCAGTCGCCTTATTTAATTACTACCGACTTAGGACAAAGTCTGTTTCAGAAAGCAATTGACCGTGGCGTTTCAGTTAACATTCTTACAAACAGTTTATCCTCTACCGATAATCTGGAGGCATTTAGCGGCTATAAACGAGATCGTGAAAGATTACTAAAGACAGGTATAAAAATTTTTGAGTTTAGGCCCGATGCTGCTGTTAGGTATGAGGTGATGACGGGTGCTTTGCAAAAGGAGATTAATTACAGTCCGATTTTTGGCTTGCATGCTAAATCGATGGTGATTGATCAGAAGATTGCCATTATTGGAACCTTCAATTTAGATCCGCGCAGTGCCAATCTGAACACCGAGTGTATGGCTGTTATTTATAATGGTGACGTAGCCACCCGGTTGCAACAAGCTATGCAGATAGATATGCTTTCCGAAAATGCCTGGCAAACCACATTAACGTTTAATCCAGATTCGGAAGCCGGATGGACTAAGCGTTTTAAGGTGTGGATGCGAGGTGTGGTGCCGAAATCTATTCTTTGATTTTAAGATTCTTACATAATACTTTTAATCCATCCACCATCTACTGCCAGCGACACACCGGTTATGTAGCTGGCTCTTTCACTGGCTAAAAATGTAACGGCAGCAGCAAATTCATCGGGTTGCCCAAATCGACCTAAAGGAATTTCTTTTGTAACCGAAGCAACAGTTGGATTATTATGGATCAATCGATCGAGTCGTGCGGTTTGCGTGTAACCGGGCATTACATTGTTTACTGTTATATTATACGCACCGAGTTCATTGGATAAGGATTTCACAAGTCCAACGATCGATGCGCGAATTGAATTGGATAGAATTAAGTTATCTACAGGTTGCTTAACAGCTTGCGAGGTAATGGTAATGATTCGACCCCACTGGTTTGTTTTCATTCCAGGCAAAAATCCTCGTATCAAGCTGGTGGCGCTTACCAATAATTGTTGATAGGCTGTGTCCCAATCTTCGGGAGTCAAATCTTCAAACTTACCAGTAGGAGGGCCACCCGTGTTGGTGATCAATACATCAACATGTTTATACTTTTCTAATACTGTGTTGATTATTCTGTCGCGATCAGTGCTGTTTGTCAGATCACCGGCTATAACAAATACGTTTCCAAATTTTTCGATCTCGGCTTTAGCTTTATTGAGTGTATCTGGATTTCTTCCACAAATAATAACCTGTGCGCCTTCTTTGGCTAATTCGATAGCAACACTCTTGCCCAGGCCACTACTTGAGGCTGCTACAAAGGCAATCTTGCCCGTTAAGTGTAAGTCCATTATTTTCTTAGATAATGATCTGTCCCATTCAACCAATCTTCTCTGGGTGGCGCAAAACTATCTATCTCTTCTACGTCACCAATCATCAGTGCTTCGTGGGGTAAGTTACCTGGGATTACTACGATATCGCCAGCTTGTAAATCCAGCACTTGCTCTTTATCAGCTCCAAACCAAAATCGTATGGTGCCTGAGATCACACTGGTTATTTGTTCGTTTTCATGACTATGTTGCGGAACCAGAAATCCACCTTTAAATTTCATTCGGGCAATCATCATTTTCTTACCCGTTACAATTTTGCGTTGCATGGATGGATTTACTTGTTCTACCGGAACAGAATCCCAATTAATTTTTTGGACCATAGTTTAGATTTTAATTGATACTATTTTTTAAGAGTATAGGCAGCAGAAGTTTCGAGGTCTTTATTTCGGATAATTTTATCAAACACAATGGCATTGAAGGTACGGGTTTGTTCCATGTGTGGTAAATGTCCGGCTTTAGAAATGACGTAAAGTTGTGTTGTTGGAATTCGTTTAAAAATATTGGCTTCCACGGAATTTAATTCAACTACCTTGTCATGATCTCCCCAAATACAGAAAACCGGTAAGCCTGCATTTGCAATTCTTATTTGCTCATTTTCCATAGAGGGACTATTTTTTCGAGTTGATAATAGTGCGCGAACAAAACCCTTGTACTTCATCATGGATTCATATTTTTTATCCCATCCCGTAAAGGGAGTTGCATCATAAAAATCCCCTAGCTGTCCGCTAGCCATCGTTTTATAACTTTCACTTTGTTTAAAGGCTTGTATTTCCTCATCGGTAACCATAGCCGGGTATTCTGCAGCGTTGATAGTTTCGAAACCTGCCGGGTCAACATAGATAAGATTTTGAACCCGATCGGGGTATTGTGCTGCAAAGGCACTAATGATGCGGCCACCATAGGACAGGCCAACCAGATTTATTTTTTTTGTGATCTTAAGGGCATCCAACAGTTCATGCAACTGCTCTGAATACAATGCTCCATCATAGGCAACATCCGGATTATCGGAGTAGCCTCTTCCGTAAACATCGTATCGCAATACGCCATACCCTCTTT
>JAGPBO010000273.1:2684-4681 GCA_018063305.1 Cyclobacteriaceae bacterium | reverse complement strand
GCAGTTGGCAGTTGGCAGTCGGCAATTAGAAGTCGGCGGTAGGCAGTATTCAGTAAACAGTATTCTGTGTGCAGTATATAATGGGCTCGTGGCAAAGGAAGGGCTGAATAGCATGCGTAAAATCATTCATTTCCCCATAGGGGCAAAATGTCGGTAACACTGGATGTGCAAAAACATTCAATGCCCTATAGGGGCTATATGTCTGTAGCACTGAAAGTGTAAAAAGTATATCGTGCGCCGTAGGTGCACACCCAGCGTACGATAGATCAAAAAAATCATGTTCAGGGCAAGGGTCAATGAAGCTGTTTTTAACAGCAGGTAACGATCACAAAAAAGTCCGATCTTCGCGCTTCGACAGAAGCCATGAACGACCCTAACGAAACCGGAACCACAGAAACATCAGACACCACTGCGACACGCCAGTCCATGTGGCAGGAGCTTAAAAATGCGCTGCGTGGTACGGAGGCGGATTACACACAGATCGGATTGAATCGTGCGGTATTTCTATTAGCTGTGCCGATGATCCTGGAGCTGGTGATGGAATCTACGTTTGCGGTCGTGGATATTTTCTTTGTTAGCAAACTCGGGCCTTCAGCAGTAGCGACGGTGGGGCTTACGGAGACGTATTTGTTTCTATTGTATTCGATTGCGATGGGCTTGGCTACCTCGGTGACGGCAATCATCGCTCGACGTATCGGAGAGAAAAAACCGGAGGATGCAGCCAAGGCAGCCATTCAATCTATCATGATTGCGCTGCTGGCATCGTTGCCATTTTCATTTGCAGGTATCTTCTATGCTAAGGAATTGCTCGCCTTGATGGGCGCTGATGCGTGGGCGATAGAGCATGGGTATCGTTATACGCAATGGATGCTGGGCGGTAATGCGATCATCATGTTGCTCTTTATCATCAATGCGGTATTCCGTGGCGCGGGAGATGCGGCGATTGCTATGCGGGTATTATGGATTGCAAACATCTGCAATATTATACTCGCGCCATCGCTGATATTTGGTTGGGGTCCGCTGCCGGAGATGGGCATTGAAGGTGCGGCGATTGGCACCAATATCGGCAGAGGGATTGGTGTATTGGTGCAATTATGGCTTCTCTTTAAAGGTGGGAAACATATCAAGGTTACAGTTCGCCAGATCAGCTGGCATGCTAAAACGATGGCCACGATCCTATGGACCTCCATCGGTGGTATTGGACAGATGGTAGTGGGTATGACGGCTTGGATATTTCTCATGCGGATACTGGCCGACATTGGAAGCGAAGCGGTGGCAGGTGCGACGATTGCGCTGCGTATCATGATGTTTACGCTCATGCCTGCATGGGGCCTCTCCAATGCGGCTGCAACACTTGTAGGACAGAATCTTGGTGCCGGCAATCCTGATCGTGCAGAGTCAGCGGTTTGGAAGACCGGGTTTTACAATATGCTATTCCTTTTAGTGGTCTCAGTGTTCTATTTCATTTTCAACGAAGAGCTCATCGGTATCTTCAGTGCGGATCCGGATGTGATACGTATCGGTAGTGAGTGGTTACGTATCCTTTCGATTTCCTTTGTGGTGTATGGTTGGTGGATGGTTGCGGTGCAGGCATTCAATGGTGCGGGAGATACACGGACACCTACGTTGATCAATATTGTATTCTTCTGGATGATCCAGATTCCGTTGTCATATTATCTGGCGATCATGCTGGATTGGCAGCATACGGGGGTTTTCTGGGCGGTTTTCTTTTCGGAGACGTCGGTGGGATTGTTTACGCTCTGGTTGTTTACGAGAGGGAAGTGGAAGACGGTGAAGCTGTGAAATGCATAGAGCATAGAGCAGAGAGCAGAGGGACTGTCTGGAGGCGGATTTTACATTGATTCAATAGCCAATAACCAACAAGGAAGTAAAAGTGGGAAGGATTATTTTTGCAAGGTGGTATTATTAGCGTGAATTTGCGGTAATTAGCGGCGAAATAATGGCAGCGTTTCTGTAGCGTTGCGTCGCTGCGGCGT
>JAGPBO010000273.1:0-2584 GCA_018063305.1 Cyclobacteriaceae bacterium | reverse complement strand
GGATTGCTGCAATAAGTGACTGGAGAATAGATGCAACAATCCATCCTATAATGGTATGATTGGAGTATCTTTCAGGAAGGATGGTGCAGGTATAAACAAGTTGTGCGTCATATTAGAAAAACACGAAATAGACAATGAACAAAAAATTGAAAATGATTTACATACTACTATTGTTGACCTTAAACTTTTCTTGTGTTGAAAAGAAATCAACAGAAAAAGAAACTGATAAGCCCGAATTGGTAGTAACTTCAAAAACCGACACCTTAAAATTTACTTCTGGAATACGTGCTATCTTTCAGGACAGTAAAGGTAATTATTGGTTTGGAAGCCATAACGAAGGCGTAAATTTATATAATGGAAAATCATTTGAATACTTTACAACAAATGAAGGGTTAGCAGACAATCAAATCCGCTCAATCCAAGAAGACAATAATGGAAAAATTTGGTTTGGAACTGCAAGAGGAGTTAGTGTATATGACAAAGGAAAGTTTACAAATTATCCATCTATAAATAACAACCCAATATTTGATTGGAATAAAACCAATGGAGATTTATGGTTTTATTCGTGGGAAGAAGACGGAATAAATCGTTCTGATGGAATAAATATGAACTATTTGATTTTCCCAAAACCTAAAAATAAAAATGCTGATAATGCTGACAATACTTATGGTGTTACGGGTATCTCAAAAGATAAAGACGGTAAAGTATGGATTGCAACTTATGCAGCGCTATTTAACTATGATGGTAAAATCGTAAATATCTTTGATAAAGAAAAATTAAACCTAAAAGATAATGAGCGTTTGCATATAAGAAGTGTATTAGCAGATTCAAAAGGACGAATTTGGATAGGAAATAATGGAATTGGCGTTTTGCTTATGGAAGGTAATTCAACAATTAATTTTTCTGAAAAGCATCACTTAATTCATCCAACAAGTAAAAGAAATGGAAATAAATCAGAACCAGGCACATTGGAACACCCTTTTGCTATTGAAGAAGATTCGGAAGGCAATATTTGGTTTGGAGATTTATATACAGGAGCTTGGAAATTTGACGGTAAAACTTTGACAAACTATTCAATTAGTGACAAACTATCTAACCCAATGATTTGGACTATTTATAAAGACAATAATAACAGTTTGCTTTTTGGAATGGGAGATGGAAATATATTTAAGTTTAACGGAAAGACATTTGAAAAGCAATTTTAAAAAATACGAACGCACAACAGCAGTTTGGCAAAATGGCGGGTTCAGTGCTAAATTGAACATTCGGATTTCAAATGAAAATTAGTGCTAAATTGGAAGTAAGTGCCTTGAAATCCGCCACTTCGCCAAGCTGCAAAACGTTATATGTAATTGGATAGTTAAAATGAAGAAATTAACCACAATACTATTCTTGCAAATTTTCCTGAACTACCTGTCTGCGCAGGAATCAACCTTATTAAGATTGCTTTTTGATAGTAGTGATGTTGTAATTCAAGGAGTTATAGCTGGCGCCAGTTGTATTGGTTATTCTCTTGGAGTTGAAGAATGCAATTATAAAGTGAGGGTTGATTCAATTTACAAAGGTTTTCCAAAGATATATCCAGCTGAATTTGTCGTGGGATTTGAACCTGATATTGGACCACGCCAAAACCTGGATATCATTAATTTCGCCAGAGATTGTTTCATTGATGAAAACTGTCCTCACAGAAATCAAAATGTCATTCTGTTTTTGCGAGAAACCCCGACAAAGGGAGGGTACAGATTAGTTGACCGGTGGCTAGGAATGAACTCATATAACATACACTTAGCTGAAGAAATCAGGAAAATGTAAGTGCTCACAACCCTGCAAAACCTACCTGCAACATTGGATGTCCATCAGCCAGGCAATTTACTTTAAGAATTCCTCCTTCGCTAGCTCTCGCGCTATGCCTAACACAAGCTACGTCGGCCTAAGTAAAAAACTAAATTTGGAAGAAAGTTACCTAGGCATAGCTGTGCAGATATGAAGCCTGCCGATTTAAGGGCCAGGGCGATTCATACATTAGTGCCGTGTCAAAAAACATCATTCACAGCCTCTCTCATCTGAACCACGGATTACACCGATTTCACGGACTGCACGGATTCCATATATGATGATTATGCTCATTAATACATTAATCAGTGCTATGCCTATAACTGTGAAGTTGTCAATATTTCAGTTTATGAAATCCATGAACTTCTGTTTAAAGTCTATTTCTATCTACCCATTAAATCCGTGAAATCCTCTAATCCGTGTAATCAGTGATTCAGACTATTTTCTGCTACATGGATTCATGGGTCGTTAAGCAACATCATCGAATCTTATTCGTTTTCCTTAAAACGCTAAAAAATTACTTCTATGGAACTAAGTCAACGCACCGCCATCGGAACCACAATTGTTACGGTGGTTTCCTTCATCATTCTCAACATGGTGCTCATCCTCATTTTTGGATTCCTAACCATTGATTCATGGGCGAATATCAACAGTCGCGTAGGGGCATTCATCCTTAGCATCTTTCTGCCTTTCTTCATTGTGTACAAGACCAGAGAAATGCCAGGCTTAGAGCGTTTACTGAAGTTTGGTT
>JAGPBO010000064.1 GCA_018063305.1 Cyclobacteriaceae bacterium | reverse complement strand
GCCAATGGTATGAAGAAAGAAGAAATCGATTTGTTGGTACCCCATCAGGCCAATCTTCGCATCAGTCAATTCATTCAACACAAAATGGAATTGCCAGATTCAAAAGTGTATAACAACATTATGCGCTATGGAAACACGACCGCAGCTTCCATTCCCATCGCCATGAGCGAAGCGTGGGCAGAAGGTAAAATCAAAGAAAATGACGTAATTTGTTTGGCTGCCTTTGGTAGTGGCTTCACCTGGGCATCGGCCCTTATTCGCTGGTAATTCAATGATCAAAATTTGAAACTGTGTTTAGAAATTACCCTGTTGAATATTGACTTTTGAATTTTAAATTAAGAAAATGAAAACAACAGCTTATAACCCCAGTCCGCTTGAAGTTGATTTTGCCAATGCGATTACCATTCTTCAAAAGGAAATTGAAAAGCATTTACTGAATAATAAAATTGTAAACATTGAACCGAACCTAACGCGTGATAATCCCATGGTAAAATTCAGTCTGGTAGATAAGGATGGCGATCCCCACGAGATTGTAGTTCGGATTGTACAAATACCGGATAAGTTCTGATCGTGTTTTGAATTAATCCCCTCGTACTGTGTCTTTTCTGATCGTTGTACTAAGTATTTTATTGCTGGTTGTATTAATCTCCTACTTTAAGGTCAATGCTTTCCTTTCTTTTTTAATTGTATCCATCCTGTGTGGATTATTTCTAGGTATTGATCCTGCCGATATTGAAAGTACGATTCACAAGGGAATGGGCGATATGCTCGGATCGCTCGTGATCGTAATTCTTGCCGGATCGATGTTAGGAAAGTTAGTAGCCGAAACGGGAGCTGCCCAAAAAATAGCAACCAGCCTGATGTCAATTTTTGGGCAATCGTATTTGCAATTGGCATTAATGATTACCGGTTTTGTTATTGGCATTCCGCTTTTTTACAATGTAGGTTTTGTACTTGTGTTCCCGCTCATTGCATCAGTCGTATATCGGTACAAGCTTCCGGCACTCTATATTGGCATGCCCATTATTGCTGCTTTGTCAGTAACGCATGGTTTTCTTCCACCCCACCCCTCACCCTCCGCCTTAGTAGCACAGCTTAACGCCAGCATGAGTGTAACACTGCTTTACGGAATTATGATTGCCATTCCAACGGTTCTGGTTGCCGGATTACTTTTTTCTCAAACACTGAAAAAAATCCCGGCCACCGTGCTTAAGACATTCCAAAAGGAAGGTATTCCTGAAGATCAACTACCCGGTCTTTTTAATAGCATCTTCACTTCCTTACTTCCGGTTTTACTACTGGCCACCACAAGTCTGATCGATTTTTCTGTTGCTGAAAGTTCATCAATTAAAAATATTACTCAGTTTTTAAGTGGCTCATCGATTGTCATGCTCGTTTCATTAATCATTGCCACGTATACGCTAGGTATTAGTCGCGGATTAAAAATCCCATACTTAATGGAAATCTATTCGGATTCCGTAAAAGACGTGCTCATGATCGTTTTGATTATTGGCGGTGCAGGTGCATTAAAACAAACGCTAATTCAGAGTGGGGTCGATAAAGAAATTGGTGATCTGTTGGATGGACTAAACATGCATCCTTTGATTCTCGGTTGGCTCATTGCGTCCATTATTCGTGTGTGCGTGGGTTCAGCAACCGTGGCGGGACTTACAGCAGCTGGCATTGTCGCGCCCTTATTAATTAGTCACCCAGAAGTAAATCCAAGCTTGATGGTGCTTGCCGTAGGTGCAGGAAGTTTAATGTTTTCGCATGTCAATGATGCAGGATTTTGGCTCTTCAAAGAATATTTCAATCTTAGCATTAAAGACACAATCCGATCGTGGTCACTGATGGAAACCCTTGTTGCCGTTTGTGGATTGATCGGAGTCATGCTTATAAACGCTTTTATCTAAGTTTATTTTTATGGACAATCTTACCCCAGATCAACAATTTGATCAACTTAAATTGACATTACCGCCACCACCTGCTCCGCTCGGTGTTTATAAACCGTTTTTGCAAGTAGGTAACTTTGTTTATGTTTCCGGGCATGGCACAGTAAAAGAAGATCGTAGTTTGATTATTGGTAAAGTGGGTGTGGATATGAATGCTGAAGAAGCAAAACTGGCAGCGCAGCAAGTGGGCCTGGCGATCTTAGCAACACTAAAGGCCAACCTCGTCAGCCTCAATAAGATTAAAAGGGTTATCAAAGTTTTTGGAATGGTAAATGCCGTTCCTGAATTTGAAAGACATCCCTTTGTAATCAACGGCTGTAGTGAGTTATTTGCTAAAGTCTGGGGACCCGATAAAGGCGTTGGCGTAAGAAGCGCGGTGGGCATGGGCTCGTTGCCGAATAATATGCCTGTGGAAATTGAAGCCATGTTTGAATTAGAATAATTTAATCTCTCATCCCAACCCTCTCCCGAACGAGGGAGGTCGGGTGAGGGTATCACAAATAAAATTTAAGTCCTATGAAAAACTGGTACGAAATAGAAAACATCAACGAAGTAGATTCCCCGGCCCTGGTTGTATTCCCTGATCGCGTGAAAGAGAATATCCGTGTTTTAAAAGAATTTGTTCCTGATGTCAACCGCCTGCGCCCACATGTAAAAACAAATAAGTGTGCCGAGGTTTGCGCGATGATGATGGCCGAAGGAATTAAAAAATTTAAGTTTGCTACCATTGCTGAAGGTGAAATGCTGGCAAGCATTGGCGCTCCTGATATTTTAATGGCCTATCAACCTATCGGACCGCGCCAGTTGCGCTTTATAAATCTTGTAAAGAAATTTCCGGCTACAAAATTTAGCTGCCTTGTTGATAATGAACAAATAGCCACTCAACTTTCCGAATTAGCAGAAAAGGAAAATTTGGTGCTAAATGTTTTTCTTGATCTGAATGTGGGGATGAACCGAACGGGAGTCCTGCCGGAAAATGCGTTAGCCCTTTATAAGTTTTGTGAATCATTAAAAAATATTTCTGTTATTGGTTTGCATGCCTACGATGGTCATAATCGTGAGGCGGACTTAGCCGTACGAACCGCTGGCTGCGATGAAGGTTATAAACGCGTTGAAAAACTACATCAAAGCATTGAAAAAGAAAGTGGAAAAAATCTAACCATTGTAACCAGTGGCAACACAACCATTTCCATTCACGCTAAAAGAAAAAATGTAGAGTGCAGTCCGGGTACTTTTATATTTTGGGATTATGGCTATCATAAACAATTTGCTGAGCAGCCGTTTGTATTTGCAGCATTACTGGTAACCCGCATAATTTCCAAACCTGATGACGAAACTATTTGTGTTGATCTTGGCCACAAGGCAGTAGCCTCAGAAAATCCATTAGATAATAGGGTACATTTTTTAAATGCACCTGAATTAGTGGCCGCAGGTCATAGCGAGGAACATTTAATCTTAAAAGCTAAAAAAAACAATTCGTATAAAGTAGGGGATGTACTTTACGGAGTACCCTTTCACATCTGCCCTACGGTAGCGCTTCACGAAACACTCGCAGTTATAGAAAATCATTTAGTCACTAAAAACTGGAATGTAGTCGCCAGAAAAAGAAAAATATCAATATAAGTCTTTAGTAAATAGTAGTTAGTCCTTAGTAGACAATACTTAAAATCTTAGGACTAAGGACTCAAGACTATGTTCTCAACACAAAACTAAAAAAAATCATGTCCCACCTTATTATAGATGCGCATCTCGATCTAAGCATGAACGCCATGGAATGGAATCGCGATCTACGCAAACCCATTTCGGAAATCCGAGAAAGAGAAAAATCATTAACAGACAAGCCCGATCGTGGGAAAAGTGTTGTTAGCTTTGAAGAATTGAGAAAAGGAAATGTTGGGTTAGTCGTGGCAACACAAATTGCGCGGTATGTTACCCCCGACAATCCATTACCCGGATGGAATTCTCCTGAACAAGCCTGGGCGCATACACAATCGCAGAGAACCTGGTACACCGAAATGGAGCGCGTAGGCGAATTAAAATCAATTACAGATTTAAACTCCTTAGAAAATCATCTTGCAGTTTGGCAATCCAACAAAAAGGCAATTGGTTATATTTTAAGTTTAGAAGGTGCCGATTCCCTCGTTACAATTAATCATCTTGAAACAGCTTATCAATACGGATTACGCGCGGTAGGTCTTGCACATTATGGGCCGGGTCGTTACGCCCAAGGTACGGATGCAACAGGTGGAATTGGATCGAAGGGTAAAGAGTTGCTGAAGGAGATGGAACGACTCAACATTATTTTAGATGCCACACATTTATGCGATGATAGTTTTTGGGAAGCGTTAAATAATTTCAATGGGGCGGTTTGGGCAAGCCATAATAATTGTAGGGCATTGGTAAATCACAATCGCCAATTTAGCGATGAACAAATTAAAGAGCTGATAAAGCGCGGGGCAGTTATTGGTGGCGTAATGGATTCGTGGATGTTAGTACCCAACTGGGTGCGCGGGAAATCAACACCAGCAAGTATGAATAGTAATCTTGAACGACTAATCGACAATTACGATCATATCTGTCAGCTGGCTGGCAATAGCCACCACATCGGTATCGGTTCCGATTTGGATGGCGGTTTTGGTAAAGAACAATGCCCCACGGATATTGAAACAATTGCTGATTTACAGAAAATTGAAACACTCCTTTTGCAACGCGGTTATAATGCAACCGACATTGAGAATGTAATGGGTGGTAATTGGTTGCGGTTTCTTAGAAAAACCTGGAGATAATAACAGGTTTTCGCGAGTTCAAATAAGTCATCAATTATTATTAGAAACATAATCAACTAAAAAAGCGAATTTGAAAGAATCTTTATGTGTTTCTACACGTTTATGTATTTTTACTCAAACTAATCGAAATGCGGAAAAAGGCAATTATTGGGATATCTCTTCTTCTGGTTAGTGGTGTACTGATTTCCTTCACTCCACCAGCAGAACGTTACTTCGAAATAGCCAAGAATCTCGACATATTTGCCTCCCTCTTTAAGGAAGTGAACGCACTTTATGTGGATGAAATAAATCCCAACAAGGCAATTCGCACAGGCATTGATGCTATGCTTAACTCGCTTGATCCTTACACAAACTATATCTCGGAAGATGAAGTAGAAGATTACCGGACACTAAACACCGGACAATATGGTGGCATTGGTGCGGTAACGCGACAAATCAATAATCGTACGGTTGTAACCATGGTGTATGAAAATTACCCAGCCTATAAAAATGGATTACGAATTGGCGATGAAGTGATCAAGATGGATGGAATAGAAATGGAACACCTGACGGTTGAAGAAGCCAATCATTTAATGCGCGGCCAGGTAGGTACTCCGGTTAAACTCACCGTTAAACGCTTAGGGCGAGAGGAACCTATAGATATTGAATTCAAGCGTGAAAAAATTAAGATCAGCAACGTACCCTATTTCGGTATGGTATCAGAAAACACCGGCTATGTGCAACTAACAGAGTTTACACCCGAAGCCGGTAAGGAAGTTAAAAATGCGGTTGTTAGTTTGAAGGAAAAGGGTGCCAAGTATTTGGTCCTTGACTTAAGAGGCAATCCGGGCGGCTTGTTGTTAGAAGCTGTTAACATCTGCAATTTATTCATCCCGAAAGGAAAAAAAGTAGTTGATACAAAAGGGAAACTAGAAGAAAGCAACATCACGTATGAAACGCTGAACGCACCCGTTGATCTTGAGATACCGGTGGTTGTAATCATCAACCGTGGCAGTGCCTCCGCCTCCGAAATTGTTGCCGGCACCTTGCAAGATTATGATCGCGCCATCGTATTAGGAGAGCGTTCGTACGGAAAAGGTCTTGTTCAGGTAGGAAGGCCTCTTTCCTATAATTCACAGGTAAAAATTACAACAGCAAAATATTATACCCCAACAGGCCGCTGCATTCAGGTGTTGGATTATAGTCACCGCAGAGAAGATGGTAGCGTAGCCTCAATTCCTGATTCTCTAAAGAAAGAGTTTCGTACTACGCGTGGCCGCAAAGTATATGATGGCGGGGGTATAGATCCGGATATAAAAGTGGAAGCTCAGGAAGCGGCTTCACTTACCCAGGTGCTATATGGCAAAGGTTTTATTTTTGACTATGGTACGCAATACGCATTCAACCACCCCACCCTACCCGAGGTAAAGAATTTTTCACTTACTGATCAGGAATACCTGGAGTTTGTAACCTGGATGAAAGGAAAGAGTTATGCGGTACAGTCGCTGATTGATCAGGAATTAAACGCGTTAACAGAAGAAGCAAAACAAGAAAAATTTTATACCGACCTCAAGCCTCAGATAGATCAAATTAAAACCAAATTAGCCGATTCGCATAAAAATGAACTTATACTTCACAAGGATCAGATTAAACAATTGTTGGAAAAAGATATTGCTTCACGTTACTATTTTGAAAAAGGTTCTGTAGAGGCAGGCTTCAAATATGATGCAGAAATTAAAGCCGCGGTTACTTTGCTTCACAACACTACCGAATACAAAAGTATTTTGAAGATTCAATAATTTATGCGTACTCAAACGCGAAAAGTATTAAAATGGCTATTGGTACCGATAGTCATTTTTTGTTCTGCCTTAGTGATGGATTCCTGTTTACAATTCAGGATGAGCACCGCTGAAATCAATACCTACTTTAAAGACAAACAAAATAAAGCTACGCTAAAGCAATACGAAATCGGAAAACGAACACTTAACTATTTGATCACGGAGAATAACAATAAACCACTCGTAATCTTTGTTCATGGTTCGCCTGGCTCGCTCAGTGCCTTTATCGATTTTATGGCCGACACGGTACTCTTAAATAAGGCACAACTTATTTCGGTAGACCGACCTGGGTTTGGTGCTTCTGATTTCGGATACGCTGTGCCCTCTTTAGATGAACAAGCTAAACTTCTAAAACCTGTTTTGGAAGTAAACAAAAAAAATAGACCCGTGATTTTAGTCGGACACTCGTTAGGTGGGCCTCTTATTGCGAAGATGGCCATTGACTACCCCGAACTAGTTGATGGCTTAATCTTCGTGGCCGCCTCGGTTGACCCTGATCTTGAACCCAACGAAACCTGGTTTCGCGCCCCGTTGGCAACTCCTTTTTTAAAATGGATTCTGCCACGCTCGTTCAGGGCATCCAATGATGAGATTTATAAACTGAAACCTGAACTTGAACAATTAGTACCGGAATGGAGTGAAATCAAAGTACCTGCTATTGTTATTCAAGGAACTAAAGATTCGTTTGTTCCGGCTGCCAATGCAGATTTTGCAAAGCGCATGTTAATCCATAGTTCCGTTCAGGTTCAAATCATTGAGGGAGTAGACCATTTCATTCCATGGAACCATCCTGAAATTATTCGAAATGCCGTTCTTGATCTACTGAAAAACGAACAACTGGCTACCAACAGATAAAAAAAGAACTGCCCCGGATTATGAGCAGTTCTTAAACTCTTAAACAACAAACTTGTTAGCGTAAAAAAAGTAATTCTCTATACTTCACTAACGGCCAATCTTCATCGTCAACCAACAACTCCAGTTTGTCTACGGCATCGCGAATCTTATCAAAGAATTTTTCTTTGATATCGTCACAATAGCCGAAAGCGCGCTTATGGGTATCCTGAACTTTATTTAAGCGCTTGCGCTCGTCAACCATTTGGTGAACATTAGTCGTTATCGTTTCGATATGCTTCGAAATTTCCTTGATCGTTGCAACCACCACAGCATTGTCAACGCCCAATCCTTTTAAACCATTAGCATTTGTAATGAGCTTATTCTGGTAGGCAATGGCCGTTGGAATAATATGATTCATAGCGAGATCACCAATTACCCGGGCTTCAATCTGAACTCTTTTTATGTAGCTCTCCAATTTAATTTCGTTACGCGCCTCCACTTCCTTGTGGCTTTTAACTCCATACTTCACGAAAAGATCGATCGACTTTTTTGAAACATAAGCATCAATAGCCCGTGGCATATTCTTAAAATTATTTAAACCACGCTTGGCCGCTTCCTTTACCCAGTCTTCTGAATAGCCATCGCCTTCAAAACGAATCGCTTTAGATTCCTTGATGTACTTTCGCAAAACATTTACAATGGCTAATCGCTTCTCTTCACCCTTCTCAATTTCTTTAGAGACTGTTTCGTGAAACTTAATTAATTGATCTGCTACAATCAGGTTAAGTACGGTCATTGGGGTGCCGCAATTATCAGACCCACCTACAGCACGGAACTCGAACTTATTTCCTGTAAAGGCAAACGGAGAGGTACGATTACGATCTGTAGCATCTAATATGATTTCGGGAATTTGATCTATTCCCAACTTCATATACATGTTATCCCCTTTTTCGATTTTAACATTTCCCTTTTTCTCCAACTCATCCAACACTGCAGTCATTTGAGAGCCAATAAATACCGACATGATGGCTGGTGGTGCCTCATTTGCCCCTAGGCGAAAATCATTACCTGCCGTGGCTATACTGGCGCGTAATAAATCTGCATGCTCGTGCACCGCTTTAACGGTAGTTACAAAAAATGTTAAAAACAATAAGTTGTCGCGGGCGGAGCTTGATGGTGCATACAGATTAACACCCGTGTCTGTAATCAACGACCAGTTATTATGTTTACCGCTACCGTTGAGGCGGGCAAAAGGCTTCTCGTGAAATAAAATTTTTAGATTATGTTTTTCACTCACGCGACTCATTACATCCATCATCAATTGGTTGTGATCGTTAGCCACATTTACTTCTTCAAACAAAGGAGCAACCTCAAATTGACTGGGCGCAACTTCATTGTGACGCGTGCGCACCGGAATACCTAACTTCCAGGATTCAATTTCAAAATCGCGCATGAAATCATTAACACGCGAAGGAATAGTTCCAAAATAATGATCGTCTAATTGTTGTCCGCGAGCGGGCGGATGACCAAATACCGTCCGACCTGCCATCACCAGATCAGGACGTGCATTAAACAAAGCTTTATCTACCGCAAAATATTCCTGCTCGGCACCTAAGGACGCCACCACATGCTGGATGTCTTTATCAAACAACTGACAAACCTTGGTAGCCGCCTGGTCAACGGCTTTAAGAGCCTTTAACAAAGGCGATTTTGTATCGAGGGTTTCGCCTGTATAAGAAACGAATACGGTAGGGATGCTTAACGTCTTGCCATATAAAAACATAGACGAAGTTGGATCCCAGGCGGTGTAACCACGGGCTTCAAATGTGCTACGAATGCCTCCATTCGGAAAAGATGAAGCATCAGGCTCTTGCTGAACTAATTCGCTGCCTTTAAATTTTTCGATACCCGATATGGCATCAAAGAAAGAATCATGCTTCTCAGCGGTTCCGCCTGTCATTGGCTGAAACCAATGGGTAAAATGGGTTGCCCCTTTGCCGATAGCCCACGACTTGGCGGCTGAGGCTACTGCATCGGCAGTGGTTTCATCAATTTTTTCATGATTCTTAATAGCATTGCTTACTTTTTTAAAGACTGCGGGTGCCAGAGTTGAGCGCATTTGCTCCATTCCAAATACATTCTCTCCAAAAAATTGCGAGATGTTTGGGGTGCCTAGCTCGACCTGAACTTTGGGGCGTCCACTTAGTTTTTTTAAGGCTTCAAATCTTAATTGAGACATGGGATGGTTTGTTTTTTAACTTAGTTTCGTCAAAAATATTTCTTTTTTAACAATACATGATTAAAATACAACCACATTTTTGAAAAAATATATTTATTTCACACGAGTAGGGATAATTAATACCCTAGTAATTATTATCATTCTTATCGCTTACGGGTCTTTATTTCTTCAAATGCTTGCTCATAGTCTGCCCGTATAGTGCCCATCCACCGGTCCCACCACAAAAAATATAGCCCGTAGTTGCCTTTGAAGAATTGATGATGCTGGTTGTGATTCACCGATGTGTTTACCCACCTACCTAGCCAGGTTTTAGTAAATCCCCTGGGGTATAGTTCATACCCAAGATGACCATATACGTTGTAGATCATCATAAATAAAAGAAAAAGGGCAATAGAGTAAGCATGAACCGGCATAATTAGAGCCAGTACAAGAATGATTCCGGCCTCCACAACAGCCTCTAAAGGATGGAAGGCAAAAGCGGCCCACGGAGATGGGTTGGTAGAAAGATGATGGACTCTATGAAGAATAGCAAACAGGCGTGGATGATGCATAACGCGATGGGTCCAATAGAAATAGGTGTCATGGATCAACAGCATCAAAATAATACTAAAGAAAAAATAACTCAAGCCGTATTCATCAAGCTGAGTATATAATTTGGTGAAGGTTCGAAAAGGGGTCATGAAAATCAGGTACCCTACCAAGGTAAAAATGACTGCTGTGACCACAGAATAAAGGATTTCCCGGATATAATCTCGACTGATAGGAAAGCGAAGTTGTATTTTTTTGTAGGTCCAGGCCTGCCTTTTTAGCTGGTAAAAAATAAGGAAAGCTATAGCTGCAATGATCAGGTATCGAAGCAAAACGATAAAAAACAGCACTATAAAACGACCGTCTTCAAAAAGGGAAGCCATAGTTTTTCAAAAATAATCTCAACAAGTATAAACTAAAAGCCTTCTTTTTTCGTCTAATAGGCAGAATAATGTCAAAACCATATGATCAACTTAGCCCTCTTGCGTCCAGATTTGTCTACCGGCAAAATGGACAGTAGCTACTTCAAAAAATTCAATTTGGCGCTTATTAATTGGGAATTGAACCGCCAGGAAGATCGACAGGTACCAATAAAAAAGGCACCCAAGGCATCTAAATAAAAAATCACGCTCCGGTTATTCAAGGCGTGATTTTTTATTTATTTAGGCATATTAGTTCGACTTTTTAACTGAGCCTCCACTACTGGAGTCGGTATTTATTTTAGCCGGTGATCCGCGATATCGGATTGAGCCCCCACTGCTAGCATGGGCCATCAGGTCTTTCGATACTGATACTTTTGCACTTCCAGCACTGCTGGCTTCGGCTCTAACTGATTCACACTCTAACCCATAGGCATCAATCTCTCCGGCACTGCTTACCTCAATTTCAAGTTGTTT
The DNA here is from genome assembly GCA_018063305.1 of Cyclobacteriaceae bacterium. Taxonomy (GTDB): domain Bacteria; phylum Bacteroidota; class Bacteroidia; order Cytophagales; family Cyclobacteriaceae; genus ELB16-189. The sequence goes on along the minus strand of JAGPBO010000064.1, from coordinate 5,305 downwards.
GGATTTACCCTCCAGAACTATGTCTCCGGCACTACTGGCATCTACCGAAGTAAAGCCAGCTTCAATTACGATTTCGATAGACGCGGCAGAGGAAACACTAATATCCAGGGTATTCGTCTTTATGGTCCCTTCAGAAAAAATGTTTGCTGCAGAACTGGCTGAGATTCGATCTAATGAAACATAGGTTACATAAACTTTTATATTCCGGCTGCCTTTGTAGCGACCATCGCGCATATGAATTTTCAGATAACTACCAGATACTTCCGTAAGAACATCACTAAGGTTAACTCCTGTAGCTTCAACTTTTACACTTTCTTTATCTCCCTTTTTCAAATAGACATCAATAGCCTCTCCGGCTTTCACCCCCGAAAAGGATCCTAAGGATCGCACTTCACTCTGTTGACCCCAACTGGTTGTAACAAACAGGAAGAATACTATAACACCAAAAAACTTTTTCATAAATCTAATTTTGCTTCAATGACCTCTATCGATAAAATAGGTTGCTTCTTACCCCGCAAATTCTAAAATAATACTCAATCGTGTAAGAAATATTCAATTTTTACATTAAATTTCGAATATACAGTCGCTAAATTTCGCACAAAACTTATAACTCGACATGATTAAGGAACAATTAAACGTATTAATCAATTTGGCTGCCAGCGACCGGCTGGTTGGTGAAAAAGAAGCAAAGATTATCCACATGATTGGGAAGGCTAATGGCGTGGCTAAAGAAGAAATTGAAGCTATGTTAAAAAAACCACAGCCCATTGGCGATTTGAGTGCGTTTTCGGAAGATCAAAAATTTGAGAATCTGTATCATTTGATTCAATTGATGAAGAGTGATGGTCAGGTTTTTAAGAGTGAGATTCATTTTTGTGAAGGGATTGCCGAAAAATTAGGCTATAAGAAAGCCGTAGTGGCAGAGCTTTCTTCGAAGATATATTCCGATCCAACCATTACATCTGATCGCAAAATGTTGATCGAACGAGCTCATAAATTTTTAAAGAAGTAATTACTAAACCTAAATCGAAGGCCTGCATTTTAATGCAGGCCTTTATTTTTTCTCGTAAAGTATCTTCCCGCCCAATATCGTCATGGCAACTTCGGTGGATAGTATTTCTTTGTCGGGTACAGTCATCAGGTCTTGAGTAAAGACTGTAAAGTCTGCCAGTTTACCCGGAATTATTGAACCTTTTATGTTTTCCTCAAAAGCACCATACGCTGCATCAAGGGTATAAGATCGTAATGCTTGCGCCCGCGTCATTTTTTCTTCTGGCTCAAAGCCGCCTTCTGGCTCACCGGCTAATGTTTGGCGCGTTACGGATGCATAATAAGATACAATTGGATTGATTGGTTCCACCGGAACATCGGTGCCGTTTACAATTTTAGCACCTGATTTAAGTAATGACTGCCACATATAGGCACCTTCCTTTATACGTTTTTCTCCAAGCCTGTCTATCGCCCACGGCCTGTCGGAAGATAAATGATTGGCCTGCATGGCTGCAATAACACCCATTTTTGCAAACCGAGGAATATCATTGGGGTTCAAGTGCTGCGCATGTTCAATTCTAAACCTACTGTCCTTTGCTTTGGCAGGATTCTCATTAAATGCAATCTCATACCGATCCAGAACTTCTCTATTAGCACGATCTCCAATGGCATGCGAACAAACCTGAAAGCCGGCCTTCAATGCTTCGCGCGAAGTTTTTAAAACTGTATCCATGGATAGCGTGGGCATACCACTAAAATCCGGACGATCAGTATAAGGCTCTAACAGCCAGGCACCGCGCGAACCCAATGCACCATCGCAGTTTAATTTAATGGAGCGAATAGTTAAAAGATGGTCCGGATCAATCTCCACACCTTTCCGTAGCCACGCATAAATCAAATCACGATCAAAACCTGTAAGCATCACATACATGCGCGTATTGAGTTTTCCTTCCGCTTTAAATTTTCTATATAATTCGATGTTATCGCCTGAAATTCCGGCATCTTGAAAACTTGTAATTCCGTTTCGAAGACTCGCAGCGATTGCTAACTCAAGTGCTTTTTCATCAGTCTCTTCGGTATTCTCAGGAACGTATTTTCTGATTAAACCCTGGGCCCGTTCGTTAAATAATCCCGTTGGGTTACCTAATTCATCCACAATAATTTCACCGCCTTCGCCCATATCCTTGCCCATCTTCTCAACAGAAAGTTGATTCACTCCGGCAATTTGCATGGCTTTGGCATTAGCAAATCCGGCATGACCGCTGGCATGGCTTAAAAAAACAGGATTATTTGGAGAAACGGCACTAAGCATCTGATGCGTTTGAAAGCCCTTAACCATTTTCTCCGGTTTCTTAGTCCACTTATCCTGATGCCAGCCTCGCCCCACAATCCACTCACCAGGTTGTGCTTTTGCTACTGCCTCCTTAACCTTTTCAACCATCTCTTCATAACTGGTTATGGTCGTCAGATCAAGATTAAGTTCACTATACCCTAACCCCATAAAATGACCGTGACCTTCAATGAATCCGGGGGTCATCATCTTTCCCTGCAAATCAATGACTTGTGTTTGCTCACCTTCATATTTTGCAAGGCCTCCTAAATCTCCGGCATAAACGATTGTATCCCCGTTAACAGCAACTGCTTCCACCGTTGGATTGCTTTCGTCAACCGTATAGATCGTGCCCCCTTTAATAATTAAGTCGGCTGGCGTTTTCTTTTCAGAACAACCCATAGCCAAAAACAAACTTACTGTGAGTATTAATATGCGGATACCTATCGATGCTTGATTCTTCATAGAATTGGAATAATAGACTAAGGTACTAATCAAAATACATTTTCCGTCTACTAAATTCTATCAACGGCATCAAGCGTATTCAATTTTGTATCTTGGCGTCCTGAATGAAAGCGCGTTTAAAATTTTTTGGCCTGTTAGGCTTGTTTTGGATTTCTTATTTCACGGTTGGCCGAATCCTTTTCTTCGTTTATCTCTATCCACAAACCGTTCAACTATCCTGGCGCGAAATCCTGCTCCCCCTTTTCCTGGGCCTGCGTATGGATGCCGCCATGGCTGGCTATTGGTTACTAATACCCGGGCTACTATTTATTACCTCCGCATTCTTATCGAATCTAACTATTTACCGGTTACAAGGTTTTTTTGCAACGCTCCTACTACTTGTTTCTGGCTTGTTGATTATAGCGGACATAGAACTATACAAACATTGGGGATTTCGAATAAACACAACACCGCTTATGTATATGGAACCGGAGGCGGCTAATAGTGTAAACCCGATCGTACTGGTAATACTGCTTTTGATCTTCTCTCTTTTGACGTTTCTCTCTTTGTACGTGTACTGGAAAAAACTGGCCCCATCTTTACTTACGTTACCCGCTCTTCCAAAAAAATGGGTACCGGTTTGGCTCATCATAACCGGAATGTTGATTATTCCCATTCGAAGTAGTTTTAGTGTAGCCCCACTTAACACCGGGGTTGTTTATTTTCATAAGACTAAGGCGTTTCCCAATCATGCCGGAATTAATCCAGTTTGGAATTTTTTAAAAAGCTTATTCAGTAATAGTGAAAATAGGTATCCGCAGGCTTTCTATCCGTCCGATCAATCGGATAATGAGTTTACCCAAATGATGCAGCCCAAAAATCCGAGTGTGGAACTGCTTTCAACTCAAAAACCTAATGTGCTATTAATCATTCTCGAAAGTTTTACTTCTAAAATTATTGAACCATTGGGCGGCTTACCCGGTATTACTCCGGAATTTAATGCCCTGACCAAAGAAGGTATCTTATTTGAAAATTTTTATGCCAGTGGTGACCGAACCGATAAAGGACTTGTTTCTCTCTTAAGCGGCTACCCCGCACAACCGCGTAGCTCTATCATCAAGTATCCTGAGAAAACTCAACACCTACCCTATCTACCGAGGGTATTGGAAAAATCCGGATACAACACATCGTTTGTTTATGGTGGCGACATCGGCTTTGCCAATATGGAATCTTATTTGACCCAGGCAGGTTTTGCTAACATCACTGACGTGAATGATTTTAACAGCGATCTGGATAACTCAAAATGGGGAATCGCTGATCATTATGTTTTTCAACAACTCCTAAATGAAAGTGATTCGGCTGCTAAGCCTTTTTTTAAGGTGATGTTAAGTCTAAGCAGTCATGAACCTTTTGAAGTGCCGATGGAAACGATTATTAAAGGTAATGATGAAGCTTCTTTATACTTAAATGCCTGTTTTTACACCGATAAAAGTCTGGGAGAGTTCATTCGGCAGGCTAAGCCTAAACCTTGGTGGAATAATACGCTGATTATTATTACTGCCGATCATGGCCATCGCTTTCCTAATCCGCAGGAGCTGAAAGAAAAAGAACGATTCAAAATTCCGATGCTCTGGCTTGGTGGCGCCATCAGTCAGGTTGATCTTCGAATTAAAAATTTTGGCAATCAAACTGATCTGGCTAACACGCTCTTTGATCAACTTAAATTAGGAAGTCATTCAGACTTTTTATTTAGTAGAAACCTGTTAGCCGATTCTGTCAATTCATTTGCTATCTACGTTTTTAACAATGGCTATGGCTATGTAAGCAATCACGCAGAATCCATTTATGACTTTGATATGAACAATTTCCTTAAGGAGAAAGGAAGCAAAACTGAACTAACCTCGGGTAAGGCATACATACAGAAGTTATTCTATGACTATAATAAAAAATAAATGAAGAAATTAATTCTAACCAGCCTGGTCGTGCTAATGGGTATTGTGTACAGCGAGGCGCAGGAAGTAGGCCTTTCTTTCTCATACTTTATACCACGCAACGGATATTTTTCTACACCTATTAGTCCTTTTTCTATTCGAGGATTAGGTTTTGACTTGAATCGGTTTTTAGCCATCGAAACCGGAGCGTCCTTATACCGCATGTCAGGTCTTAATATTGTTCATCTTCCATTCGAATCGAAGGACGCTTTGCTGGGACCAAACTTTACGCTCTTCGTTCCGGTAGAACTCGTGATTAAGTTTGAAGGCAAACAAGTGGAGTTTGACATTAAAGGTGGGGGTTTTGCCTTTTATGGATTCGATCAAAAGTTAAACTATGGAAATTTTGATCGGGCCATTCGCACCTATCAGACCTGGGATGTTGCCAATGCCAATTTAAAGTATGATAACAACCCGGGATTAGGCTACCACGTGGGCGCAGAATTTACTTTTTATGTAACCCGGCAATTCGGAATCTCTTTAGAGAGCAACTATCTGATGGGCTCTGCTAAATTTCCACTTTCAGGATCTTATGTGGGTGGCACCAGTC
>JAGPBO010000063.1 GCA_018063305.1 Cyclobacteriaceae bacterium | reverse complement strand
ACCGATGATCTGAAAGGCGCGATGGATGCTGCCAATTTGAGCAACGAGTATGATCTTGTTTCGCTGTTGATTGGTGTTAACAATCAATATCAGGGCAAGCCGGTCGCCCAATATGAAATTGAATTTGAAGCGTTATTGAAAAACGCGATTCAGCTTGCGAAAGGAAATAGTAAAAATGTTTTTGTTGTTTCTATTCCCGATTACGGATTTACTCCGTTCGGTCAGCCCAAACAGGAAGAAATCACCAGGCAGATTGATCAGTTCAACAAAATCAATGCGCGCATCACCAAAAAATATAAGGTAGCTTATTTCGATATTACCGAGATCTCCCGTAAGGGATTGGATGATCCCACATTAGTGGCTGCCGATGGGTTACATCCTTCAGGTAAAATGTACACGCTTTGGGTAGAGCGAATTCTTAAAGACTTAAAAATTTCTAACTAGTGCTAAGTTAAGTCCATTTTGAAAATTCTGGTTGAGTTGACAGTTGACAAAAGATAAAATTGACAACACTTAATCTTATCAAGCTTGTAAATTTTTGTCAATTGCATGGTTGTCAATTGTCAATTACTTTGTTTGAAAGCACCAGTTAATGGATTAAGAGAATGCTAGATCAGTTTCTCAAAGACTTTTTTCAGGTTGTTTGCAATAATCTTATGACCCTCTGGAGTAGGGTGGATGCCATCGGCCTGATTGAGTTTTTCAATGCCGGCTACGCCATCCAGAATAAATGGAATCAACGTTGCTTTATTTTTGGTGGCGAGTGCAGGATAGATGTTTTTAAAATCATCGGTGTATTGTTTGCCCATGTTGGGTGGCACCATCATGCCCGCCAATACAATTTTGCAGGTAGGATTTTTCGCCCTCACCTTATCAATAATCTGTTGCAGATTGGAAATAGTCTGATCAATGGGTAGACCACGCAAGCCATCGTTGGCACCCAGCTCTAAAACAAAAATATCGATGGGCTGTCGAAGCACCCAATCAATGCGGCTCAACCCGCCGGCCGAGGTTTCGCCACTCAATCCGGCATTCGTTACTTTCACTTTTTTTCCATCCTTGTTTAATTCTTTTTCAATCAAAGCCGGAAACGCTTCTTCGGTAGAAAGTCCATAGCCGGCCGTCAGGCTGTCACCAAAAAAAAGAATTACTTTAGGAGTTTGAAAGGCGTTAATAACCAAAAGAAGGACAATAATCACTGCATTTTTACCGACTACCAACATATACATGGGGTTAGCATCTAAATCTTGAACAATTTTACTCAATAAACGATTTATATTCTGATCTGTTAACTTAAATATCATGCCAGAAACCGTATTGCAAGCCGAAGGCTTAACTAAAATTTATAAATCTGCTGAGCGGGATTTAACCGTGCTCGACAACGTGTCGTTTGAAGCGAAGGAGGGAACCAGTCTCTCCATCATTGGCCCTTCGGGGAGTGGTAAAACAACGTTACTGGGTTTGTGTGCCGGGCTTGATGTGCCCTCCTCGGGATCGATTTCGTTGATGGGTTTTAAGCTGAACAAAATGGATGAAGATGATCGTGCCTACATCCGCAACAAGTTTGTGGGATTCGTATTTCAGAATTTTCAATTGCTGCCTACGCTTACCGCTCTCGAAAATGTGATGATTCCATTAGAACTAAGAGGCGACCGAAATGTAGAACCGTTGGCTAAAGATTTATTGGCTCGTGTAGGCTTAAGCGAACGATTCAATCATTACCCCTCACAGCTTTCGGGTGGCGAACAACAACGGGTGGCTATGGCCCGCGCGTTTATCACTTCGCCCCGCATTTTATTTGCAGATGAACCTACCGGCAATTTAGATGAGGAGAATGCGCATCAAATAACCGATTTACTTTTTGGCATGAACCGCGAAGAGAAAACTACGCTTGTGCTGGTAACGCATAATCTTGAACTGGCGCAAAAGACACAGCGAATTTTACAAATGAAGGGCGGTAAGTTGGTGAATGAACAGATTCTTAATTTGGCATGATCGAATACATCATTAAAATAAAACGGGAGGTTCGGTCCATTTTTCGGGATCGGTGGGTGTGGGCCATGGCCTGGCGTGATGGCCGCCATAATTTTTCACGTCTGTTTCTTTTTGTGGCTTCTTTAATATCGGGTATTGCGGCTATCGTAGCTATCGGGTCGCTCAACTATGCCATGCAGGATGAGTTGGATAGAAATGCGAAGGAATTGTTAGGTGCCGATCTTGTGTTGAATAGCAATAAACCTTTTGATGAAAAGTTTATAAAAAAAATAGATACAGCCGGCCGGCAGTTTGCCAAAGATGCTGATATGCCATCGATGGTTATGTTTCTAAACACGCGGCAAAGTCGCTTGATAAAGCTTACCGCGTTAGAAGGTGAATTTCCTTTTTATGGTGAGCTGATAACCCAACCCGCCAATGCGCTTGAGCGAATGAAGTCGGGCAACTATGCTATGCTGGATGAATCGCTGGCTCGACAATATGAGGTGAGCTCGGACGATACGATTAAGATCGGAAATTTGAATTTCATTGTAGCCGGTGTGGTTGAAAAATTTCCAGGCGGGGGTGCCCTTACGGCTACACTCGCTCCGGCCGTTTACATTTCTATGTCGGCTTTAGATTCAACCGGCCTGGTGCAATTTGGCAGTCGCGTTAACTATAGTCTTTTTGTCAAAACGGTTTCGGATAAGGAAACGGAAACGTTGATTAAAGATGTTAAGCCGCTGATTAAAGATTTAGGTTATTCCTATGATACCATTGAAGAGCGGAAAGATGATTTGGGAGATGGGTTTCGATCCGTTTATCGTTTCTTTTCTATGCTTGCCTTTATTGCGTTGATACTGGGTTGTATTGGCGTGGCCAGCTCAGTACATATTTATGCACGGGAGAAACGCGATGAAGTGGCTGTACTTCGCTGTGTCGGATCTTCCGGCTGGCAGGCATTTAATATTTACTTCATCCAGATTTTTGTACTGGGTGTGGTGGGCAGTGTTATTGGTGCTGCACTGGGCGTAGCTATTCAACAGATAATTCCCATTGCGTTTGGCGATTATCTTCCGCTGGAATTACAGTTTGAGATTTCGTGGCGTGCCTTTGGCGAGGGAGTATTTACTGGCATTTTAGTTTCAGTCTTATTTTCCATTTTGCCTTTAGTCGCGGTGCGGTTTGTTCCGCCTCTTTCGGTGTTGCGTGCAGACTTCACTCCGGTACGCACCTTTTCTAAAGTGCGATGGGTTACTATGATTCTTATCGGATTGTTTCCGATTCTCGCTGCGGCCTATCAAACCCGGAGTTTTTTAATAGGGGGTTCATTCACTCTCGGGTTAGCGATTGCGCTGGCCAGTTTAATGTTGGTGGCTATGGGATTACTTTTTTTAGTACGAAGATTTTTTCCTCGAAAGGGAACATTCATATTTCGTCATGCCTTATCCAATTTATTCAGACCCAACAATCAAACCCAGGTGCTGTTGGTAACTATCGGACTTGGAGCGTTTATAATTTCCATGTTAAATATCATTCAAAGCAGTTTACTTAATCAGGTAGAGTTTAAAGGCAACACCAATCAATCCAATACTATTTTGTTTGATATTCAATCTTCGCAGCGCGATGCCGTGGTTAACCTGGTTACTAAACACAATCTTCCTGTTAATCAATTGGTACCTATTGTTACCTGTCGCATAAGCGAACTAAAAGGCCGTTCCATAGAAGAGTTGCAAAAGGATGATACGGTAAAAATTCCTAACTGGGCCATGACGCGCGAGTATCGGGTAACCTATCGCGATAGTTTACATGTATCAGAAGAATTGTTGAAGGGTGAAATCCAATCATTAAAGAAAAATCAGAGCGATTCAGTTTGGGTTAGTATTTCGGAAGGCATGCAGGAAACGTTACGGCTTGGCATTGGTGATTCCCTCGTATTTGATGTGCAAGGGGTACCCATCAAAACTTTTATCAGTGGTATTCGCAAAGTAGACTGGCCCAAAGATCCACCTAATTTTATTTTTGTTTTCCCGAAAGGAGTTTTAGAAGCCGCCCCGCAAATCTGGGTTGTTTCTACGCGGGTAGATGATCCACAAAGTGTAATTCAGTTTCAGCAAGAATTGGTTTTTGGATTCCCCAATGTTTCGCTCATCGACTTGCGCTTGATTTTAAGTACCGTCAATGAACTGTTCAGCAAAGTTGGTTTAGTAGTTCGCTTCCTGGCTTTGTTTAGTATTATAACCGGACTGGTGGTGTTAGCAGGTGCGGTAATGAATAGCCGGTTTGCCCGGATCAAGGAGAATGTATTATTAAGAACCTTGGGTGCCCGTACCAAACAAATTATGTTGATCACATTAATTGAATACGGATATGTAGGAATTTTTTCAGCCATCACCGGTATGATCCTTTCGCTGGGCGGAGGTTGGTTGCTGACCAAATTTTTCTTTGAAGTTCAGTTTTCAGTTAATGTATGGGAGCTAACGATTATTTCATTTGGTGTAATTTTTCTCACAATTCTTATTGGATGGTGGAATTCACGCGAAGTTATCTCTACGCCCCCCTTGCAGGTATTGCGTAAGGAGGGTTAACTTGGGGCATGCATACAGGTCTTGCAAGCAGGGGATTAACAATACTTTTACTTTTCGCAAGTATTCTTGCCGGGGCCGCACCGCCTAAAATAAAATTCGTAGAGAATAAATGGCAGTGGGAGGAGGCTATTGATTTTGCTGCCAAAATTCCGGGAGGATCGATGCAGGTAAAGCGGGGTGGATTTGCTTATACATTCATTGATCAGGATCGCTTAACAGAACTTCATGAGCGAGGACATACGGATGCTGAAGTCTCAAAAAATGATTTAGATCTAAAAATTCAGGGGCATCAGGTAAACGTTAATTTCATTGGCTCCAATAGAAATGCTTCTCCGGTGCCTTTCGGTAAGCTGTCTGAATATTATAATTATTTTTTAGGCACGGATTCTTCCCACTGGAGTTCTAACGTGGGAGCTTATGAAGGCGTTGTTTATGCAAACTTTTATGCAGGCATCGACTTGAAAGTTTATTCGGAGGGCAGCCATGTTAAATATGATTTTAATATAGCAGCCGGTGTCGATCCTTCACAAATTCAATTTGCATATAGCGGTGCCGACTTGATTAACCTGAAGGCAGGAGACCTAACTATCCATGCTTCCAAATTTTCTTTTATTGAAAAGAAGCCAGTGGCTTATCAATTTATAAATGGCGAGAAGATATTTGTTGAATGCGAGTATGTGTTAAGGAACGATCAAGTACATTTTAACTTTCCCAAATCGTATGATGCCTGCTATCCATTGGTTATTGATCCACTTTTAATATTCTCCACGTACTCAGGTTCTACAGCTGACAATTGGGGAAGTACCGCCACGCCCGGTGAGCATGGAACTTTATATTCTTCCGGAGTTACTAATCATCATTTGAATGGAAGTTTTCCAGCTACGCCTGGAGCTTTTCAAGTTACGTACGGAGGTGCCTATGATGTGGCCATTTTAAAATACGATTCTACAGGTAGTCAATTGTTGTATGCTTCGTATCTGGGTGGTAGTAATAATGAATCGCCCCACAGTTTAGTGATGAATACGAAAAATGAATTGCTAATACTGGGCACAACAAGTTCCTTTGATTTTCCAACTACGGTAGGTGCTATCGACAATTCATTTAATGGCGGCATCCCCGAGGCAAACGTTATTCCTTATTTCAATGGGTCGGATATCTTTCTTGCTAAGATTAGTGCAAATGGCAGTCAACTTCTCGCAAGTACTTACTTAGGGGGTTCTGCCAACGATGGATTAAACCCCCAGGTAAGTCCGTTGGTGGCTAACTATGGTGACGAGCTACGCGGTGATTTAATTACTGATGCCTCAAACAACATTTACATTAGCACGGTCACATCATCACCTGATTTTCCGGTTGGTAATAGTTTTGGATTAACCTATAAGGGCGGAGTTACCGATGCACTTATCCTTAATATCAATGCAGACTTATCTCAGATTATCTGGGCTAGTTTTTTGGGTGGCAATGCCGCGGATGCATCGCATACCATTAAAACAGATGTGGCTGGCAACTTGCTGGTGGCCGGTGGAACGGCAAGTGTTGACTTTCCAACAACAGCCAGTGCTTATCAAACTGTTCATGGTGGTTATGTGGATGGATGGATGTCAAAAATTTTAAGCGATGGCTCTGCGGTACTCGTTTCTACCTTCACCGGTACAGCATCATTTAACCAGGTTTATTTTATTGATCTGGATCTGGATGAAAATGTTTATGTATATGGGCAAACGACTGGAAGCTTTCCGGTAACTCCGGGTGTTTACACCAACGCTAACAGCGGACAATTTTTACAGAAGTTCAACAAGGACATGACCACATTACTTTTCTCAACGGTGTTTGGAGCAGGTCGTGGTATTCCAGATATTTCACCCACTGCCTTTCTCGTAAATGATTGCAACAATATCTACATGAGTGGATGGGGCGGGCTGATCAATAGCAGTCGTGGGTTTTGGAATAGTGGCACGCAGGGTATGCCCGTTACTGCCGATGCGATTCAGAAAACAACGGCTGGTTCTGATTTCTATTTTATTGTTCTGACTGATGATGCTTCTGAACTTCTATATGCCACTTTTTTAGGGGGCAATCAATCGCCCACGCATGTGGATGGCGGTACCAGTCGGTTTGATAAAGGAGGCATTGTTTATCACGCAGTATGTGCAGGGTGTGGTGGTGGATATGATGATTTTCCTACTACCCCTAACGCGTGGAGCCGACAAAACCAGAGTCTTAATTGTAATAATGCCGCATTCAAATTTGATTTATCATCGCTGAAAGCGCGCATCCAAACTAATTCAGTTAAGTTTGATATGCCCGGCCTCAATAAAATTTGTATGCCCGATCCGATTGTATTTCAAAATAAAAGTACTGGCGGTCAGTTTTACGAATGGGATTTTGGTGATGGCGGACAATTCTTCAGACAAGACACTGCGTATGTGGTGCACGCCTATCAGAAACCGGGTACGTATCGGGTAAAATTATTGGCTGTTGATATAGGAACTTGTTTGGGTAAAGATTCAACGTTTACCAACGTAACGGTTTCAAAACCAATCGGCTTTGCCGGTCCCGATCAAGTAATGTGCTTTGATGCGGGCGCACGTTTAGTAGCGGTTGGTGGGGTGTCTTATTTATGGGAGAACTGGGATAAAACATTTACTTCTGCGCAAGGATCGCCTTTAGTGAATCCTACTAAAGATGATGGCTATGTGGTAACGATAACGGACGTCAATGGGTGTGTGACAAAAGACACGGTGAATATTGAAGTAATACCCGGTATCGATTTGAAGTTTACTTACAATAAATTTTATGATTGTTTCTCACGACCTACGTTAAGCGTTGAGAACCTGAGTAATCCTGCAGAAAATATTTTTTTTGATTTTGGTGATGGCACCACTTCCGATCTTGATGAGACTAAGCATGATTATTCAGAGGATGGCGTATTTAATGTTCGATTGGTGGGAACAAAAGAGTCTTGTGTTTATGAAGAAGTTGTAGCCATACCAATTTTTGAATTGAAGGTACCGAATGTGATTACACCCGATGAACATCCGGAGAATAATACGTTTGTTTTATTGTATGGTGGAAATAAGTTATCAGCCTCATCCCTTACGGCCAAGGTGGTAATATATAATCGCTGGGGCGGAAAAGTTTATGAGAGTTCAAACTATCAGGATGATTGGGATGGCGGCCATGTAGATGCCGGTGTTTATTACTATACCATTGATGTTGAAGGGGAGGCCTCGTGCAAGGGCTGGGTGCAAGTGATCAAGTAATTTATTTAACCGCAGAGGCGCTAAGGCGCGAAGGGACATTGCCTATTTTTACCATTAAGCACATTAAGAGATGAAGAGATTATCCTCTTAATGTTCTTACTTTCTTAACTATCTTAATGTTAAACTTTGCGTCTCCGCGCCTCTGCGGTTTATTTTATTCATCAAAACTGAAAATAAATAAAAGGCTGAACGCCTGCCGATTTGGTTTGGATAATCAAAAGAATAATCGCTGAAACCACGGCTGCCTTTCCGGTCAACGGAATAGTAGTTACCCAGGCTTCTGCTTTTCGTTCGGTGCTGGCTGGAATAAAATGGAGTACATACCCCAGAGCCATAAGAAACAAGACACTTCTGTATCCATAAACAAAATCAAAAAATACCTGTGCATTAAAATGTCCAAAGATTTGATTAATCATTTGTTGGGCGACTTCCATGGATGAGGCTCGAAAGAAGATCCAACCCAGACACACGAAATGGAACGTGAAAAGAATATTAAGCCCAGAACTTAATGGTTGGGGTAGTCGATATTTTAAAGGAGCAAGCCGTAGAGATTTATAAAGTTTGTGAAGAGCCAGACCCACTCCGTGCAACCCGCCCCAAAGAATAAACCGAAAAGCAGCACCATGCCATAACCCACCCAGCAGCATGGTAAGTAATAGATTGACATACATTCTTACTTTGCCTTTTCGATTTCCACCTAAGGAGATATACACATAATCGCGCAGCCAGGTGGAAAGTGAAATATGCCAGCGCCTCCAAAACTCGGTAATGTTTTTTGCCTGATAAGGTGAGTCGAAATTAATGCTGAATTGAAATCCTAATAACAAGGCAATGCCAATGGCCATATCCGAATAACCAGAGAAGTCGCAATAGATTTGAAGCGCATAGCCATAAACGCCAAAAAGGTTTTCAAGGCCTGTATATAAGGTTGGGTTTTCAAATATCCGATCGACAAAGTTTAAGCCGATGTAGTTGGAGATAATGGCTTTCTTAAATAGACCCGTACAGATCAGATAAACACCTCGTCCAAACATCTCACTCGAAACGAAAGTAGGCTTATAGAGTTGAGGTAAAAATTCAGAAGCCCTTACAATAGGCCCAGCCACTAATTGCGGGAAGAAGGAGACAAAGAAAGCATAGTCCAGGATGTGGTCTACCGGTTGTAGATTTTTTCTATAGACGTCAATGGTATAACTGAGTGACTGAAAGGTGAAAAATGAAATACCTACGGGAAGGAAAATATCAAAAGGCACATAGTCAATACCTGCAGCTGCACTGAAAATCTCATGTAAAAAATTTGTGTATTTAAAATATACGAGCAGTCCCAGATTTGCAATTAAACTTACTGCTAACAGAGAACTTCTCTTCCAGGGTGTATGGGTTGCATATATAAAGCGGGCGAGATTAAAGTCGATGACCGTTGTACTTAAAAGTAATAGAAAGTATATGCCACTTGACTTGTAGTAGAAATAAAAGGAGAAGAGGATGACGAAGATGAATTTAGGCCGATGTGTTTTGCTAAGTAGAATATAACCTGTTACGAATACTGGAAAGAGTAGGAGAAAAAAGCCGCTGTTAAAAAGCAATGGCTCTTCCGGATTGTATAAGAACTGTTGGGCCAGTTTATGGATGTCGATATCGAACATATTCATTATAGCCTTTTATCAATGCTTCATACAATAAACTACCCTGTAAGATATAACCAGCTTTGGTGAAATGAATCCCATCGGGTTGCATCAGGTTATTCTTCTTCCAGATATCGGCCGAATGTTTTCCACCGCCACTGGTATAAAGATCCCAGTAGGCATAACCATGGTCATCGGCATAGGCTATTATTTTTTCTCGGATCACTTCCACACCTGGATTTCTGCGGGTTTTCTTTTTAAAGAAATCGAGGGGTGTGGTAAGTAGGAATAGCGCGTTCGGGTTGTTGCTCTTTAATTGGTTTACGAACGCATCAAGCTGCGATTGAAATTTTGGATCAATATAAGGATGATCAATGGCTTCGTTGGTTCCCAATGAAATAATGATAAGGTCGGGCGCGAGTTCATGCGTTTGCTCGGCAAAATTCGAAGCTTCTACATAGTGTTTTGCTTTGGCTCCGTTGCCCCCCGTTGCGTGATAGAGTATCCCGGCTTTTCCATTTTCTAAAGAAAGACCAAATAAAGTAAATTGATTTTGTGAAGGTGTGGATTGCAAGGTTTGAAATTCAATTTGATTCACACTAAGGGGAAGTAAAATCCGTGACGTGTTTTTGGTTTCGAATGTATAAGGTCCCACGTATGCCAGGTATTCGCCAATCGAATCTCTAACAACCAGATTATAGCTTGTAAAATTTTTCTGAAAGAAGAAGGTCACTTTATTGAATGCGTTATTTAAACTATCCAGTGATTTTATTTTCAATAAAATGGAGGCTTCTGTTACTTTCGTTTGTAGCGTCATGGCGCCAATACCAATGGGCAGAGGTTGATTGGTGTATATTATTCTTTTTGATTCCCATTCGGCCGAGGAAGAGGAATAGATAGTTTGTGATTCGTTGGTTCGCCCAACTCGTCCCGGAAACACAAGTCCTCGTCCGGCATTGCCAAATTCATGCTGCAGGAGTGCCCGGATGGCTTGAGTTAAATAGTCGGCCTGAATGTGCGAATCGCCAATATGTAAAATACTAACGGTGGTTTCTTGTTTTTCTTTTAAGGTGTACAACTTATCATAGAAGGGAACCAGGGCTACCGAGTTACTAATCGCATTGGAATCCGAAATAATAAAATCATAGGCTGGCGTAATCTTAAAGGCAATGGTATCCTGAGCGATCAGCACAGAGTGTAAAAACAACAGTTGCCAAAAGATCAGATATCTACTCATAGCGATTCTCTTCATAAAGCAATGCATTCGCTAATTTTATTGCCAGTTTACGACCACCGCGTATGTTCAGGTGCGTATAATCTTTAGCAGCCAGCGGTGGTTTTGCTGAAGTAAATTTAACGATACTATTTTCGCCACCCATAGCGCTATATAAATCCCAAAAGGCAATTTTTGTCTGATGGGCGATTTCGCGTTGCGTATCGCGCATACGCGGAATGGCTGGAAGTGTTTTGATTTCTCCATCCACGTTTCCACCCCGATCACTAATGCCAATCAGTACTATGCTGGCTTTCGGAAAGATTTCTTTCAGACGATTAACCACTTTAATCATTCTACTTTGGTAAGCATGGTAATTCATGGAATCATTTTCGGTTACGAGGTTTAAACCATATTGCAATAAGATTAATTTATAATCCTGATACTGATTAAACTGCTGTAAAAGTTGCTCTGAAATGGAATATAAGCCCATACCCGAATTGCCACGCATGGAGAAATTATCAACGTAAACACCGGGTCCATTTTCAAAACTAGCTCCATAGACCAGCAAACTATCCGGATTTGAAAATCTGAACTGAACTGATTTTATGACAGGCTCTTTAATAACCGCTTGCTGAAGATTTTCAGATTGAATGAGATCGCGATTCTGTAGAGTCGTATCGTTTAATGTTAATGAAAGCGAAGACGCTTTTCTGTTTATGTAAAACAGACGAATGATTTCAAATTTGTCAGTTAACTGTTTACGACCGGGTTTGTATTCCAATTCGTTTTGTTCGAGGGGCACAAATGCGTGCCCGGAAATACCCAACGGAGCATTTGGATTTTGCTTTCCTACCATCGAGTAGGTCTCCCAGTTTGAAAAGGAATGTTGGATGGTGGTTCGAAACTGGGTAACCTCTGAAGTAATGGGAACAAACCCAACACCACGGCCTCCATAAAGATTTTGCAATGTATCGCGAAAGCTGCCGCAAAGAACATCACCCTCTATAAAGGAATCCCCGAAGAAGGCTATGCGAACCGGCTCCCTTTTTACTTTTTTCATAGCCTGAAAAAATTTCTTCATTGCGTCCTTGTCTTTGCTGAAATCTTCGAGACATGGTATGCCTGTTGGGCAAGGATCAGGTTTTGAATGCGCTAAGATCTTTGGCAGGGGAGCAGGTTTTACTACAACGGTATCGGGCAATGAATCTTGCTCTAAGATTGCCAGCGTTGAATCGGGATTTACTTTTTTCCTTTGAACGTTAGAAAGCAGATTTACTTTCTTAAACGTAAACCATTCTCCGCTACCTGCGGGGAGGAGTGAAGTGGCCAGTAGACCGGCAATGATAAGCAGAAGCAACCAAAGCGATTGAGTTAACTGGTTCTTTTGCATGCGTTATTTTTTGACTCTCAAGTATAGGTATGTTAATTGGAATTTGAAAGCTGAATTAATCCTTAGGGATTTCTGCCAGTAACGATCAGGGCTTTGTGTGTAGGTATTGAAATAGAAGTTCGTCTGCCCAAATCGCTGCTGATTAAAAAAAAATGGACAAGTTAAGTTACAAAAGTTCAGTGATGGTGTCAAGCCAGAGCCTTGATGTATAGAAATGTTGATTGTTCTTCCGTCTGCCGATTGACCACTGGCTTTATTTAGCTCAGCTTTCAAATTCGTGAAATTCGCTTACAGTCAATAAATATCCATCAGGGTCACGAAGAGAAAATTCATTTTTCATTGGTTTTGAGTTTAAATGAATATCTTCCTCTAAATTACAACCTGCTTTTATAGCTCTTTGATATATGATATCCATATTCTTTGTTCTAAAGTAAAGTATTAATCCATTTCCAGGTGGAATACTTGGGTCTATCATTGTTGGGTGATTATCCATTTCCCATGTATGAAGGCATAGAACGATTTCATTAGTTTCAGATTTTAGAACTGCAAAACCGTGTCCTTCTGGGGAAGAATTTTTGAATCCAAATATTTTTTCATACCATTTCGTACTATTACCTACATCTTTAACAGCTATTATTGGGTCAACTTTTGTCATTGTTTATTTATTGGTGGAACTCGATATGTTGTTGAATATTTTAATAGCTTAATCAAATCTGGATTAGATAATTCATTAACTGATTTTACTTTATAATGTCTAAATAATTTCCCCGTTCCTTCAAGTAAATTTTTCGGGTCGGGAAGTTCAGCGCCATAGTTAAATCCTAAATTTACTTGGTTCGTTGCTGGCATTACCCAACAAAAATGTTCAGTTTTTTTCTTGGGTCCTGTTCCGAATCCTGTATTTTTTTGTCGAATCCAAACGACTTCGATAACTTCGGGAAGCACTTTATAAATCAGTTTTCTGGTTTGTCTTGCAATTTCCTTTATTTCGTCCGAAAAACTTTGGATTGCTTGCTCAAATTCTTCGTTACTTTCCATTTTTAATAGTTCTTAAAAATCAATCAGTTCCCAATATTTAGTTTGGTTCTCGGTTTTTTTTTAGCTTGTTGCCAACGTTGGAGTTTATGCAGTGGTGGGACTTTGAAAAACTAAAACTGTCCCACGTGATCAAACGTTGTTTGAAAACTAAACTACAAACTTAAAATGCACCCCGCAATGTTCACATACATTTTGTTAGGCCTTCGTGCTTTTCTAGTTTATTTAGAGTGCCCGTCATTTATTTTTTGTGACCTTATAGCTTACTCCGAGTTCCAAAACAAAATACCCAACACCTTTTGAAGAATTTGGAAAAGCATAAAGAAACTGAGGCTTTACAAAAATGCTCATAGGTATTTTTTTCTGTATGCTTAAGTCTTTTCCAAATGCAACAGAATAATTGGTAATGCAATAATTATAACCTGAGTGAATTTTTTCAATTTCACCATTTGAACTCATGTCATAAACATTTGGAATAACGGTTCTCATATATCCTACGGCATAAGGCTTTGCGATCCGCACGCTTATGGTTACGTCAAATCTCAAAAGGTTACACGTATCTGTTTCCGATGTGGCAACATGGTTTTACTCCGTGATCTTGATCATGAAGAGCCGTGTGATGGGAGACTATCAAGCACGGTTCTGTGAGAGGTTTAGGGGTGAAATTCCCCTTTACCTACTCGATCCGTTAGTAGGCTTGAATTAAAACGTCAGTCGGAATATTTAGCTTTTCATGAAGTTGTCTAATCATGTCCAGCGATAATTTTCGCTTTCCACTCAATATTTCACTTGCTCTGCTTTTTAGTCCTACAACTTTTGCCAAATCTGTCTGGGTGTACCCCAGTTGTTCCATTCTGAATTTTATTGCTTCAATTGGATCAGGTAGGTCAATTGGAAAATGTTCGTTTTCGTATTGGTCAATCAATATGCCCAATATCTCAAGTTCGTCTCCTTCCTTAGTTCCTTTTTTAGCGTCAAAAATTAATTCAAGTCTGTCCAACGCTTGCTGGTAGTCTTTTTTCGTCTTTACTGGTTTTAAGTTCATAGTTGTCAAATTATATTTGCGTCAACCCTGTCGTATTCTTTATGAGTTCCTACAAATCGTATCCACATCATTTGATAATGAAAATTAATCTTAACAATTAATCGGTAGTTGTTTCCTTTTATATTGAAGACAACTCTATTCTCTCCGAGAACACTTGCTGAAGGATACTCCTTCTTTATGTCATTAGTATTTCTCCATTCACTTTTTTCAGCTTCTCGATACCATGATTTAAGTTGTTGTTCGCAGTCCGAATGTTTAGTCCAAAACTCTCGGAGTACCTTCTTTGCAATTACTCTCAAGTATTAATGTTTTGTCAAAGGTATGCTAAAGTTCCCGTATTGGGAAATTATATTTAAAATATTTTTTGTGAATTTTTGATCGTCCAGAGGCATGACCGCCAACCTTTAGATTCGTTTCATCCTAATTTACAATAGTTGTAGTAACTTTTGTGTGGTAAGTGGATTACCGTTTTCGGTTATCCATCTTATCCACAAAAAAAAAGCAGCCGGAGCACTATGCCGCCAACTAAGTGTTGCGACTTATCAAACGATTCAGTCCGGCTGCTAATTTAAAGTTGTGAGAAGGGATCAAATAGATATTCAAGGCTACGGGCCTATTATGAAGGTTTCGATCCGATGCTCACTTTATTAATAATTACTAAACCAAAAGTTATGGAAAAGTCAGTGGAAAATCAACCGTACTTATGGATACTCGGTATCGATGTGTCCAAAGAAAGTATTGACACCTGCCTCATCCGGCAAGCTGATGGTCAGTTGTTTGAAAGTAAGTTTCACAACAACTTGTCTGGGTTCAGGCACCTGAAGGCCTGGTGTAAACAAATCCAATGCGAGTGTGATCAGCACACCCTGTGTTGTATGGAGCATACGGGTTTGTATACCCGCCTGTTAGTTCATTACTTACTCAGTCGCGAGGTGCAAGTTTGGCTGGAGAGTTCTTTGCAGATCAAACGCAGCCAGGGTTTGGTGCGAGGCAAGTCAGATAAGATTGATGCGCAACGGATAGCCCGCTATGCCTATGTGTATCAGAACAAGGCCGAAATTATGCAAATCAGCGTGTTGATGCTGGAGAAATTGAAAGATCTTCAAGCCAACATGAGGAGATTGATGAAGGCTCTTCAAAGTTTACGCACTAGTGCCGAAGAGCTAAAACAGTTTGATGCTTCCAATGCCAAGGTGATAGACAAGGTAAACCGGGAAGCTATTCGTGGACTTGAAAAGAGTTTGGATAAAGTAGATGAACAGATCCTCAGTTACATCAGCGAAGATGAATCGCTCAAGCAGAAGTATGATTTAATGATATCCATAAAAGGAGTAGGAAAAGTACTGGCCGCTATGTTATTGGTTTATACCCATGGGTTCAACCGATTGGCTGATAGCCGTAAGCTGGCATGCTATAGTGGGGTAGCCCCATTTGTTTATGAGAGTGGCACATCGATTAGAGGAAAGACGGGCGTATCAAAATTTGCTAATGGAGAATTGAAACGAGTGCTGCACATGGCAGCGATCAGCAGTGTTCAACATAATCCTGAGCTACATGAATATTATCAGCGTAAGATCGAAGAGGGCAAGAACAAAATGTCTGTTATTAATGCAGTAAGAAATAAATTGCTACATCGTATTGTAGCCGTAGTAAAACGCGGAACCTCTTATGAATTGCAACTAAAAAAATCTTTATAAGAGACTTGTTTTAATCATAGATATCGTTTATGTTTATGACGGCTTGGGTTTTCGAAGCGCGTCACTGTCCCACGTTGCTGAACGAAATTAAGAAAACAAAACTTCAAATCTACACTTCACCCCAAGCTGGCATAAACATTTTGTGCATGTTGCACAACTACATTAAAGATAAGGAAATGATGATTAATTTTATGCCATGCAAGGACGCAAAGCATTTGAAGAGCGACTCTTCACCAACTTTTTGTTATCAGACCGGGTTCCGGCAGACAATTTCTACAGAAGATTAAAAGACACCCTTGATCTTCGCTTTATTTATAAGGCCACCGCAAAGTACTATGGTACGGAAGGTCAGGAAAGTATCGACCCTGCAGTTTTCTTTAAGCTGATTTTGGTTGGCTACCTGGAAAATTTGGGGAGTGACAGAAGAATCATCAACACGGCTTCCATGCGGTTGGATATTCTGTATTTCATTGGCTACACGTTAGAAGATACCCTTCCATGGCATAGTACATTGAGTCGCACCCGACAACTTTATAGTGATGATGTTT
>JAGPBO010000272.1 GCA_018063305.1 Cyclobacteriaceae bacterium | reverse complement strand
GTTAATTATGCGCCACCCGATTCGGGTACGGTATACTCCGAGTATAACCGAAACCTGGGGGTTGAATATAACCTGGCTTCATCCAATAATCTTTGGACGGGCAAAGCCTTGTTCTTAAAATCGTTTAGTCCGCAACAAATCGAAAAGGATTATACCTATGCCGCCAACTTGCAATATGCTGTACGCAAATTAACAGTTAGCGGACAATACGAATATGTGGGTAGCGGCTATACGGCAGAGGTTGGCTATGTGCCCCGTAACAATTACATCCGAATCAATCCGCAAGCCGCGTATTTATTTTTCCCGAAAGGAACGAAAGTGCTTAGCCATGGTCCTAAAATAGCTACAGGCATTTTCTTTGATCCATCATTCAAGCAAACCGACAACGAAACGTATCTGGCGTATCAGATCAACTTTCGGAAGTTAAGTACCTTGAGCGTGTGGATTGCACATGATTATGTAAAATTGCTAAAGCCTTTTGATCCCACTAATTCTGGTAAAGACACGCTCGCCACGGGGAGTGAGCACCGTTGGAATGCCACAGGATTCGAGTTTGTTTCTAAACCACAAAATGTTCTTACCTATGCCTTTACGGGACGCTATGGCGGATACTATGAAGATGGAACCCGATTGTTTTTGACGGCCGACATCGGGTATCGGTTTCAACCCTTCGTAAGCATTTTACTTAGCGGAACGTATAACGATATCCAGCTACCCAACCCTTGGGGACGAAATACTTTTTGGTTACTGGGGCCGAGGGTAGACATAACATTTACAAACAAAATTTTCTGGACAACCTTTCTGCAATACAACGAACAACAAAACAACGTTAATCTGAACACGCGCTTTCAATGGCGCTACCGGCCGGCCTCCGATTTCTTTGTTGTTTATACCGATAACTATTTACCAGAAACACTCGGAGTAAAAAACCATTCGTTGGTATTGAAGCTCACCTACTGGTGGAATATATAGCTTGGCTCTGATTACGCAATTAAACGAGGCAAGTATTGAAATTGAAGAAATTGGATTATTGAGGAATTGCGTGGGAGTTTGTTCATTCAGTCTTCTTAATCTCTAAGAAAATAAATTAGCCATAGCGGGAATAATTCTTTGGTGTTGATTGTCTAATCTTTAAACGGCCGGGATTTCATACCTTATGCCTATGAAAGAAGAACTTGATGAGGTATTGATTGAGAGATCTAAGTCAGGGGATATGGCTGCCTTTAAAATGTTGGTTGTGCGGCATGAAGGCAAAGTGGCTGGGGTTGTGCGCAGTATGTTAGGCGCTACCCCTGAGGCAGAAGATGTAGGTCAGGAAGTGTTTATTAAGTTTTATGATTCGTTAAATAAATTCCGGGGCGAGTCGCACGTAAGTACCTACCTTATTCGCATCGCCATTAATTTGGGGCTCAATGAGCTTAAAAGAAAACAAAAGGCAAATGCCCGTTACGCCTCATTGGAAAGTGCGGGTGCAATAGAAGATGCGGCAGACATGATGGACTTAAAAGAATTATTAGACTTTGAATTTCATCAGTTGGATCCCGACTTTCAGGCGGTGGCTACCCTTCGGTTGATCGAAGGATATTCCACAGAAGAAACTTCTTCACTATTAGGAATCCCATTAGGCACAACACTCTCGAGATTGGCACGAGCCCAGCAAAAGTTGCGACTGGCATTATCAAAAAAATTGAAACCATGAACGATATATTTTCTGAACACGAAGAACTTCTGCTACGATCGTTAGACGCACCCGTATCCGCGCAGGAACGAGAAAAGCTTTCGGCTCTGATGCAAAGCGATTTTACGCTACGCAGACAAAGCGATCACTATTCCAGAATTCGTGAAATGATGTTACGCCAACAGCCAGATACCTTCGGCCCCTTTTTTGCCGAGCGGATTATGAATCAACTTAAACAGCGGGTTAACGAAATCGACTACCTGATCTTTTTCTTCTTTAAGAAATATCAGGTTCTGTTACTGGGGGTGTTCGTAGCCTTACTTATTACAAACCTATTGCTAGCCGACCAGTTCAGCCTACGAGCAATTTTTGGATTAGGTGCGCCCGCCTCAGAAGATATTTATTCTATAGATGCTTATAAAAGTTTACCACAATAATTATGAAACCGGAAAGAAAAAGAGCCCTCATCTCAATCAGTATTACTTTGATTATTGGGATACTCATCGGTGCACTCACCGTTGGACTGCTGGTAAGAAAAGCTGAGAACAGGCAACGAGATAGCAGGCAGAAGGATGGCCGGGAAAGATTTGTTGAAAAAATATTAAGCGTGGCCGAAGCTGATGCTGAGCAGGCAAAACAAATACGCCCTTACCTTTATGAGACGATGAACAAAATAGACTCGCTACAAAAGCGAACCGATCGTGACGTAGAGTCTGCGATAAACGTACTCGAAACAAAATTGACTCCGGTTTTATCAAAAGAACAAATGGAGAAATTACAACAATTTCACCGGAAGAGTCGTGATGGAAAATCGAACCATAAAGATTAAACATAAACACATTTGATATGAAGAAGAAAATAATCTTAGGCTTTCTGGCTCTCCTGTTCGTGATCCAGTTTATCCGGCCTGCCAAAAACAATTCCGATGAACATCCACAGGACATCTCAACCCGCTATTTTATTCCGGCAGAAATCAACTCCATCTTATCGGTCGCGTGTAAAGATTGCCATAGTAATAAAACCAATTATCCGCTTTATACGGAAGTGCAGCCCATTGGGTGGTGGCTAAACAAACATGTTAACGATGGAAAGGACGAGCTTAACTTCTCGACCTTTACGAAACTTCGCATAGCGGTTCAAAATCATAAACTGGAGGAGGTGATAAAAATGGTGAAGGAGCACGAAATGCCATTACCCTCGTATACTTATTTGGGCTTGCACAGCGAGGCCAAAATATCGCAAGCACAAAGAGAATTAATCATGCAGTGGGCAACCAAACAAATGGATTCACTCAAAGCCCACTACCCACCCGATAGTTTAGTCTTGAAAAGAAAATCTCCGACTTCATGAAAATAGACAGAGTTTGAGACAACCTCTTACTTTAATAGTGAATTTGGCCAGCCATATTGGGAGATATAAGCAATTGTATTTATCGAGATACTGTGCAACCCCTAAGACGACCAAGCGACATAATTAGACTAAGGATAATGAAGATACATTTTGCTTTCTTTTTTCTATTAACCTCTTTGCTTTCATATTCACAGGAAAGATTGGTGAAAGTGAATGGAAATAATTTCAACGTATATGTTAAGGGCTTAGAAAACAGAAAGAAAAATTCCCCTGTTGTTATTTTTGAAAATGGAATGGGTGTTGGAATTGGTACCTGGAACACAATACTTGAACAAGTATCAAAGTTTGCCCCTGTTTTCGCTTATGACAGATCTGGTGTAGAGAAGTCCGACAGAGTATTTCAAATGCCAACCGTTACGCGGGTTGCAGAAAACTTAAAATCACTGTTGACAGCATTGAATATTCCCCCACCTTATATTTTAGTTGGGCACTCAATGGGTGGATTATATGCGAGAGGATATGCGGGTATTTTTCCGGATGAAGTTTCTGGCCTTATTCTTATCGATCCGGCAGACTTTACAGAGTCAAAGGATAACTGGAATTCAATTTTCAGAACCCTTGGCGTGCCCAAAAAAAGAATTGATGAAATGATGTATGACAGGCTCTACAAAAAAACCGAAGTAGACTCGGTTCGCTTTGGTCCCTGGAGCGAAGGACAAGTTTTGGCTGAACTAAGACGAACTGATTTCGCTGAAATAAGTAGACTTCCCTTACCAAATTCTCCAATCTGTTTTATAGTAGGTGGAAAATTTGAGGTTCCCATGGACCGAAGAAGCAAGGATTTTGATCATGCGGAGTTTTTTGTGGTAAAGTCAAATAGAAATATAGAAAGGTGGAGAAAGTTTATTGATTTATCTCCCAAAGGCGGGTCCCTCATTTATCTTTCGAATTGCGGACACTACGTCCACCGTGATGACCCAGCAACAGTAATTAATGTTGTACAATCTATGTGCATTGGCCTTAAATAGCTATAAACAATTTGTGTTCCCAGAGTGATAACACCTCCATAGTTTCATCATTTCATTAGGAGTAATAATTGGGGGTTGGCTTTTGTGAGGGTTTGCAGTTACATCGACAGTCGATCACCTACTGTCAACAATTTTTATAGTTTTGGGATTAGGATTTTCTGTGATTGGATTTATTTCCCTAATCCTCATTTTCAAAAAAACCAACACAAAAAAATGAAAAATGAATTCACTTTTTTATTGATGCCTAACTGCGCACTTCGTGAGAAAGAAAATTGAGTAAAGAATATTTAAAGGGACTCAGTATTAAAACTGAATTGGATCGATCAATTATCATTCTTCTTCAACTCATTGCGGAAGAACTTTTCATCATCATCTTCCCCGGTCTTCGGTTTAAGTGCGCCTATTTCAAGAATCTTAAATTCCGTTCTTCGGTTGCGTTGGCGACCCGCAGGATTATCCGAACCATCGGGATTGGTATTGCGCGCAATGGGCTTCGATTCCCCATAACCTTTTGCTACCAGCCGGGTAGGGTCAATGCCATTCTTAATGAGATAATTTACTGTAGACTCGGCCCTGCGTTGGGAAAGCTCTATGTTATAGGCTTCCGAAGCCACACTATCCGTATGCGACCCCATCTCAATTTTTAGATC
>JAGPBO010000062.1 GCA_018063305.1 Cyclobacteriaceae bacterium | reverse complement strand
TAACACGTAGATTGATGCTACTTGGCCACGCAAAACGCAGGTATTCAAGCGTATAACTATACACAAAAAAAGCCCGAAAGGGCTTTTTGGTTCTTTTTTTAGGGTACGCTTTTTTAACCTGCTAATGTTGCTAAAGTAGCTACCGATTGGTTGCTTGAATACTTTTGGCCATGAACATTAGTGCCTGTTGCCTGCACCTCAACCACTGAATAGATGTAGTTTGAGGAATTGCCAACTCTGATTCCCGGATTTACTGGATGAAAGATAGTTCCAGTAGTAGGGAAACTCATGGTTGTAGGCGTATCCCAGTTTACAACTCTTGCAGGGCTGCCAATACCTTCCCCGTAAGGAGGTGCGCCTTGCACAGTACCGTAAACATTAACCGTTAAATGGGCTGCTGCTGCCATAGGTTTAGATTTAAAAAGTGAGTAAATTTGTATGTCAATTCAAAAATAATAAAAAAACATAATATGGGTAAGTATTTCGTTTTTGGCAATAAAAAAGAAGTAGAGAAAGAAAAATTGATTGAAATTGATAAAGAACGGCAGGAACTCTCATTACAAACCGAAAAAAGACACAGGGAAACAGAACTTCAAGTTTTTTTAGATTATGAAGATAACCTAATCCATGCAAACGGCAGAATAGTAATCAAAGTGGATATGCTAAAAAAGAATTACCACACTTTTGAAAACGGGCAACAAATAAGGCTTGAACGGCAGTACAATAACTTTAATAGGCGACAAACAGAACCCGTAAATGCAGTTGTGATAAGTGGAGATGGAATGAATAACGGGGATGAAATTCTTATTTCGCATAATGCACTACATGACATAAACCGTATATTTGACTACAAAAACGGAATACATATTGGGTATTTTTCTATTCCCACAGACGATTGTTTTGCATGGAGAACTAAGGGTGGTGAATGGCAGCCCGCTAAAAATTTCCAATTTGGGTTACGGGTGTATAAACCATATTCGGGGCTTGTGTCTGGAATAGAGCCAGAATTAATAAAAAATACGCTTTACATAACAACGGGCGACCTAAAAGGTATGGTTTGCCACACCTTGCAAGCGGCAGACTATGAAATTGTTTTTCAGGGTGATGATGGCAAAGAGAAATCTTTAATAAGATTGCGACATTCCGATATAGAAGAAATAGAAAGAGAGGAAATTGTTGCTATTGACCACAACCTTACCAAATTAGCAAACGAACAAAAATTAATAATAAAATGACAAAAAACGAAGAACTTGAATACTACAAAAAAATGCTTGGCATAGGCGATTATGACCCTGCTAAGGTGGCATTTATTATCTACCTTAAATTGCTAACGCAGCAAACCTCATTTTTGTCGGATTTTACGATTAAAGCCCATATAGATACCGCCGATAAGGACAGCCCTCAATATAAAAGGGCAATGGAAATGTTTGATAGGATACCATCAGCAATAAAATCGGTTTCAGAACTCCGTAGTATGTTAAAACTAACGAAGGGCGATATTGAAGAACTTGAAAAGAATGATGCAGCATATAAGAAAATAACTACTCCAGAAAGCATAGCTGACGAAACCTAATGTTTAATAAAATAGAAAACGGAAGCGTAATTAATGTGCAGGGGCTTGATTGCAACATCCCCCCTGTTGGATATGTGTTTGACATAAGAACCAAGCAGCTTGAATACGTTGGTGTATATTCCCGTTCTGAAAACCCTTCAGAACAATATTGGGAAATACCCAAACTGCCTTCGTGGTATAAAAATGTTATGTTAGAGTGGGATAATTATGACAAACACAAAAAAGATGATGCCCCTGATTTTTACGACGACCGCTTAGAGCAATTCAAGGAACAAGAATGGAACAGGCGGCTAAATGGTTTTTGGTTTATGAACAACGGAACACCCTGTTTTATAACGGGGTTGTATTACCTATACCTTGTATGGTGGAAGATTGATGTTGGTTCTCCTTCATTTAGGATTCCAGACCTTGAAAAATTCTATTTTCTGGATTACTGCATTAACGACCCGTTATGTATGGGTGCGGTAGAAGTAACAAAAAGGCGTTTTGGTAAGTCCTTTGTTGCAGGACTTTTTATTGTAGAATATGTAAGCCGTACTAAAATGGCTTTCGGCGGTATCCAATCTAAAACAGGGAAAGATGCAGGTAAGTTTTTTAGTAAAACTGTGGTAAATCCTTTCAGAAGGTTGCCAAAGTTTTTCAGACCCGAATATGATATGTCTTTGGGTGCTAACCCGAAATCCGAAATACGATTCCAAAAAACAAACGTAAGGGGTAAAAAAGCGGAAAGCCAAGTTGATAAAAGCGAATTGGGCGGCGGCATAGACCACCAGCCTTCGGATAAAGTAGCCTACGACGGCCAAAAAATACACAGATACGTTGGCGATGAAGCGGGCAAAACCGTTGAGGTTGATGTGTATGAACGACACGAAGTAGTGAGGTATTGTCTTTTAGACGACGGGGGAAATATTATTGGGAAGGCACTTTACACCACCACTGTTGAAAAAGTAGAATCGGAAAAAACCGGAGTTCAGGATGCCTTTAAATTACTTTGGGAAGAAAGCGACCAAAACCAACGTGGCGAAAATGGAATGACCCGAAGTGGGTTGTATCGCTTTTTTATGTCCGCAAAAAGAACAAGATATTTTGATAAATACGGATACCCCGATGAAGAAAAAACGCTTGCGGCGATACTTGCAGATAGGCGGTCAGTAGAAAGCAACCCAAGAGCCTTAAATGCAAGGATTAGAAAAGAACCACTCACAATAGATGAGGCTTTTCTTGACGATGCAGAAGACTGTGTTTTCAATATGACCAATATAACGAATAGGGAGGCAGAATTATGGGAAAAACCAATATACAAACGAAACGTAATTTTTGATATTGACCCCGAAACGCAAAAGGTTTTTTGGAGAGATGCAACAAAGTCCGAACTGGATTTTTGTTGGCGATTTTCGCCTTCGGCTGAATTAAATATTAGCGACAACAATAAATTTATTATTGAAAACGGGAAACAAAAACCTGCAAGGACAAACAAAGGTGCAATAGCCATAGATAGTTATTCTAACAGCCAGGGTGGAAGGAAATATGGTTCAAAATGTTCTGCATGGGTTGGCAGAAGATTAGATATAGACGACCCCGACAATACAGGCAAACCCGTTGGACACCTTTACGGTAGGCCGAAAGAGAAAGACGAACTACACAAACAGGTAATGCTTTGCGGCATATACTTCGGGTATCCGATATATTATGAACACACAGCAGACGATTACGATGGATATTTTGGGGATAGAGGGAAAAGGGGCTATTTGGGCTTATATCCAATGTCGCTTATAGACAGAACGAAAAAAGAAAAAAAAGAACTACACAGAGGCACACCTATAACACCCTTTAGCATAACAAAACAACTTGACAACGGAATAGCCTACTTTGAAAAATATACACACAAAATAGACTTTGAAGAAGTGTTCCCGTTTGCTAAAAAATTTAGACCCGATGAAAGAACCGAATATGATATGATAGTATCTTTATTAATACTCATAACCGTTCTTTTTGAACCACTAAGGAGGCACACTTCACGAACAAGCCCGCTAATTCAGACTTACACATAAAGATTTTTTTTAATATGATATAATTTTATTTATTTTTGGCATGAATACCCTGAAAATGCCAGAAAAACCAATTCCTGACGGTGGCGGCGAGAGTTTGAAACTATTTCAGCTAACGACCGCCGGAATAAAAGAAAAGTCATCAAAGGACTTTGGGCTTGCTATCTCTAAATATATCGCATCTACCTGTTCATTTTCTACTGGTTACTATTTTCAACGGAATAGCAGATTTATAAAAAATCGGAATTATGCAAACGGCAGGATAGACGTTGAGGGAATGTTTAAGGACAGGTTTAGGATGAACGCAAAACAGAATTACATTGCCCTAAATTGGAATACGCTTCAGCTTGTAAACAGGATTATTTCTGGCTTGGTTTCAAGATGGATGCAGAGAGGTGAAAAAATACAAATAAAAGCAATAGACAACCTTTCTCAAACAGAAAAGAAGGAGCAATACAATAAAACTCTTTTCTACCTACAATATAAAGAGCAACTTCTTGCTTTAGAACAAGAATCAGGAGTACAAATAATTCCAAACAAAGATGAACTACCCGAAGATAAAGAAGCATTAAATATATGGAGGACAGAGCAGCAGCAATTACCCGAAGAAATATTGAATGAAATGGCCTGCAACGATGTTTTGGCTTCCAATGGTTATTTTGATGTAATGAAAGAGAAGTTGCTGCACGATGGAGCAGAAGTTCTTTTTTTTGGAACGGAAACAGTAATGGATAGTGAAGGTGTTATCAGGATAAATATTATAAGACCCGAAGATGCAATCTACTCATATTCTGAACAAATAGATATGAGGGATACTACTTGGCGTGGGCATATTCCATCGCTAAAGATTAGCCAAATAAGGCGGCAGTGGGGCAAAGAGTTTAATCCTAATAACCCACTTGCTTTGACCGAAAAAGAAATATGGGAAAAGGTAGTTCCTACCGCAAAGGAATTTCAATATCAGTCAAACATAACGTGGCAAGACACATGGGAACTTTCGTTTCTAAGACCTTATGACGAATGGAACGCAAGGGTAATGATTTTTGAAATAAAAACAGTGGATAGTGAGCCTTTTACGGTAACAAAATCCAAAAAAACAGGGACTACATACGTTGCAAAAGGAAACCCTAAAACAAAATCAGGCAAAGAAAAAGAACCATCAGAAGCGCAAACAATTTTAGGTGATTCTAATTGGAATATTTACAGAGGTGTATTTATGCCCGATAGTGGTATTCTTTTAGAATGGGGTATTAAAAAGAACATGATACGCCCACAAGACCCAAGAGAAATAGGTAACTGTGAATTTTCCTTTTCCTTTGTTATGCCGCAGAATTATCTTATGCGGAATTTAGCAATCCCCGAAAAAATAGAAGCGGCAGTAGATGGAATGATGCTTGCTTTGCTGAAAATGCAACAGGTAATGGCAAGGCTTGTTCCTTCAGGTTGGGCTATTGATGAAACTGCACTGCAAAATATTGATTATGGATTAGGAAGCGAAGGGAACAAAGCAGTTGACCATACAAGGCAGTTTTTCCAGACGGGGCTTTTGTATTATAATGGCATAGATGAAGAAGGGCGCAGAATAGCACCCCCCATAACAGAACTTGCAAATGCAGGATTTTCTGCTCAAATGGAGGGCTTAATCAGGAATTATCAATTTAACTATCAGGCATTAAAGGACGAATTAGGCGAAGACCCTAACTTAATAAGCGCAGCCCTGCAACCAAGAGTAACATCGGGCAATGTGGAGGCTTCACAAACATTAGCGGACTTCGCTACTGATTATATTTATAGAGGTTTTGCGGAATGTATGAAGCAGACAGCAAGAAAAATATCTTGCCTTATTAAAGATTCTATTCAATACGGCAGCGAAGCATACAGGAAGATATTACAAAAAGACGATGTAGCAGGCCGGCAATTTACGGCAGATATACGCTTTTTGCCAACACAAATAGAAGTCCAACAGTTTGAAGCAATTTTAAACCAAACCATTGCAGCCACACCCGATATGTTACAGTATTTAGACCCCTTCAAACTTTTAAGTGTGGCAAAGGAGGACGTAAAACTTGCCAGAATGTTATTTAGGCAAGCCCAAAAAAGATTTATTATTCACCAACAAGAAGTGGCACAACAAAACCAACAAGCCACCATTGAAGGACAAATAAAATCAGCGCAGGTTGCAGAAGAAGAAAAAAGAGCAACGAAGCAAATGGAAATGGAAATTGAGGAAAGGCGAACAAAGATAAGTTCACTGTCCGACAACCAATCAGCAGTAGTAAATATGGTGGCAAATTGGCTGAAACCCAATAGCGAAGGAGTAGTAGGAAAGATACCAGACGAATTTAAGCCCATTGTAGATGGCGTGTTCCAAAATATCCTAATAGGTGCTATCGCTCAAACAGATGAACAAAAAGAAGCAATGATAGCTAAAATGCAGGCAGCACAACAACAGCAGCAGCAAACACAGGGCGAAGAACCAACAGAAGGTATGCCCGACAACGAAGAGCAGGACGAAATGGAAGAACAACCAGAAACAGAAGAACAACCAGATTCTCAACAGCAGCCAGAAATGGTTGCTTAAAACATAAAAAAAATGGCACTGAATTATCAATCAAAAAACTATGCAAACGACATAAACAGCGTTTATAAAATTACATTAGATATGTCGGGATGGGATAAAACGACTATACAGGTGCAAGCCCCACTTGCAGGACAACTTTATGTTTATGGGACAAACGACGGAGGCCAAACAGATTATAGCATGGCCAATGCTCAATTAGCCCAAAACTTTCAACCCATACAAGCAGTAAACCTTGCGACAGGTTCGGCGGTATCATCAATAATAGCCGCAGGAACGTATAAGGTAGATATAAATAATCAATATCTAAGGCTACAAGGTAGCCCAGCAGGGGCAGGAACGTCCGTATATGGACTAACTTTTAATCACTCAAAAATCAGCTAACACATGGAATTAACACAAGAACAGGTTTCTAAATTAGAAACAGAATTTTGGGGAGCAGAAAACGGCGGAGAACAGGAAAGTCAACCTACACCGTCAGAGCCGCAACAAGAAAAAACAGAAGGTGATACACCACCAAAAGAAAACGACTGGTATAAGAATTTCGGGTGGGAATCTGAAGAATTAGCAAAAACAGAAATTGACAAATTAAAGTCAATCAAACAACCCGAATTTAAGAATGAAGAAAGCAAACAACTTTACGAAGCGGTTTTAAGCAATGACAGAAAGGCCGTAATATCGTTTTTGCAGGAGCAAGAAAAACTTGAAAATATTATTACAGGCGAAGTAACAAAAGATAATGCAGCAGACATTGTTAAATTAGTAATGAAAGACAAGTATAAGGAGCTTTCAGACAAAGAAATAGATAAAAAGTTTGACAAAATATATCCTTCCATCAAAAAGCCAGAGCAAAAAGAAGATGAATATGACGACGAGTATCAGGAAAGGCTAAAAGATTGGGAAGAAAAAGTATCTGAAATTGAAGCGGAACTTTTAATGGATGCAAAAATTGAAAGAAAAAACATTGAAAAAATAAAAACAGAATTAGCATTACCCAATATAAATTCCGAATCAGCCAAAGAGGTTTCACAGGAAGACCTAACGAAACTAAAAACGGCTTTTTTGGAAGCAGCAGACAAAGCTGTATCTGATTTTGACGGGTTCAAAGTTGACGTAAAAGATGATGACATTAATTACGCAGTAAACTACACCCTGTCTAAAGAAGAAAAAGACGTAATCAATGAGAACCTAAAAAACTTCGCAGAAGGAAACTTAGATGCAAATGCCATTTTCGCCGCAAGGTGGGTAAATGAAGACCAAACCCTTAATGTTCAACAAATGGTGAAAGATTTGTCCAAAATTTTTAGCGAAGAAAAAGATTATCAAAAAATGGTAATGGATGCAGCCAATCAGAGGCTTGAACTTTTCCTTAAAAATAAAAAAAATATTGATTTTTCAAAGGAAAAAGGAGTGCCAATAGGTGTGGATGCAAAAAACGAATCTCAAAGATTACAGGAGGCGTATTGGGGCGGCTAATTTTCATTAATAACCCTATAAAAATTAAAAAAAATGGCAAGCACAGGAATACCGACCGGGAATATATCACAACCCGGCGTAATATCAACATCAAACGGGATTGACCTTAATGTTATTTCCGGTTTACAATTATTAACGCCACAATACTGGAAGCGTTATGTAGAAAAATATGGTTCAGAAGCATACGACTATTTCTTCCAATGGTTAGGAACATTTGGCGGTATGGAACTTGTTAAAAACCAAAACTTTTTTTGGTATGAAAGCAAGGGAAAGAACCAAATTGCAGTAACCAACTTAACGCAGGTATCAGCACCAGCAGCAGGGGCTACCGTAACGGTGGATATACCTGCTTCGCAACTATACGATTCTGGTACATACAGCCCGTTAAGAGTTGGCGAAACTGTTTATGTGGCTTCATCAAACATTGCAGGTATTGTAGTGGGAGTGGCTTCGGTTTCTCAATGTACCATCAGACCTAAAAAATCTACGGAGGCATTTGTTAGCGCAGGTAGCGCAAACTTGCTTGCAGGCGAAGTGCTGATTTTTGGCGGTTTGACAGACGTTGGCGAGGCTTCATCTGAAAGAGACCCACAAACACACCTTGACGTAAGATACGACAACAATGTAACTGCAATCAGAGAAGATTATGCAGCAACAGATTTCGCTGAAATGAGTGAAGTTTGGTATGATTCAGGGGTAAGTGGAACAGCCTTGAATGGTGTGAACCAATCAGGAAACAGCTACTTCACTTATAAAGCCCTTGTGAAAACAGACCGCCGCTTCCTTAACAGCATTGAAAGCAGACTTATGCGTGGCGACCAAGTAACCAACACAGGTTTACCAAATTCACCAACAACAGGCACACAAGGATTTATTCCTAAGATTACCGCAGACGGCGAAACAGTAAACTACACAAGTGGTACTTTAGACATTGCAAAACTGCATCAAATCACCCGTATCATGGACGTAAATGGATGTGCCAAAGAAAACATTTGGTTACAAGACATTTACCAAAGACAAGACTTTAGCGATGGTATTTTTAAAGAATATCCTGCCGGAGCTTGGGTTTGGGGGCAAAATGAAAAATCTGAACAAGCAATGATTAATTACGGTGTACAATCTATTTCTATTGATGGATATATGCTTCGTGTTAAGAAGTATTCTCCATTCAATTCAGAAGTTCAGGTTGGCCTTACACCCAATGTTGACTT
This sequence comes from Cyclobacteriaceae bacterium, assembly GCA_018063305.1. Taxonomy (GTDB): domain Bacteria; phylum Bacteroidota; class Bacteroidia; order Cytophagales; family Cyclobacteriaceae; genus ELB16-189. The sequence continues at coordinate 7,736 of JAGPBO010000062.1, read as the reverse complement.
CTTTAGAGATTACGGAGTAATTGCTCCTATGGGTAGCGTTCCTGATGCTAAAACCTACACCAACCTGAAGAACATAACCATTATGTACCAACAACCAAAAGGCGGCGGTACAGTAGGTAATGGTATTCGTGTATGGCCTTATGGTGGTGGTAGTTTGGCTGCAACCGATGGTACATTGAAAGACAAAATCTCAATGGTTACTTATCGTGGTGTAAGAGTAGCAGGAGCTAATCAATTTGTAATTGTGTCCGCTTAATCGGGCGTATATCCTACGAAAACAACGGGGGCGACCCAATGTCGCCCCCTATTTTAAAATAACCTCAAATGTTGAGGGGCAAAAAGCCTTAAAACCTAAAATCTAAACAAAATGGCAACATTAAAACATCAACAACTTGCTGATAAAGAGTTTCAGCAAAAAGAAGAAAACGAGCAGTTTGTATTACCCGAAGAACGACCAACGGCTTCGGAAATTGAAAAACAGCCCGAAGTTTATAACATAATTTTTAAGTTGGTAAAGAAAAAAAGAGGCCGTATTTGGATTGACAACTGTTGCGATAATGTGATTAATCCAAAAACGAACAGACCTGAAAGAATTTGGCTTTTAAACGGAGCAAATTCAATTTGGGATTCAGAATTAGAACATATCCTACGGGATAAAAACAGATACGAAAGGGCAAGAAGGGGAATGGACGTTCTATTTGAAGATGGTATTTGCAGAGTAACAAGCACTGACGTATTGAAGTTGGAATTTTTAAGATTGAATAAAAATAATTGCGGTAAGAGGAGAAATGGAAGCGGTAAGTATGATTTTTACGAATACAACCCCGCAGAGGAAGCTAAGGAAAGACACCGCAAACAGTTATTAAAAATTGAAATGGTAATAAAAGCAAAAGAAATGGCGATAGATAAAGCTAAAATGCTTGCATCATTTTTAGGTATTTCTTTTGTAGATGAAATAGGAGTAGTAAAAACGGATGATGGTATCAGAACAGAATTGATGGTAAAGGCTGATAGCGCACCGGAAACATTCCAAAAATATTTGGATAGCAAAGAAGTTGAAATTTCGTGGTTGATTAGACAGGCTCTTGTTTCCACAAAAATTGATACGCTTACACAAGCGCAGGAAGGAAACGCAATTTGGGCGAAGGGTGGTGGATTTATAGCCAAAATACCACAGGGCAGAAAGGCACACGAATATTTGACCGAACTTGCAATGACAAACAGCGATGAAGGTAGGGCATTTTTAGAACGATTAAAGGCATTAACATAAAATGGACAGCAATCAGGTATATCAAATAGTACTTTATGCGGCAAGTAAAAATTTGCAACAGGGGTATGTAAGCCCTTCCGATTTTTATACTATAATAAACGCAGGACAGATTGAGTATTTTAATTACCTGATTGGCGAATTTGAAAAATTTCAGGCAGGCCGTCCGATTGCACCAGTAGAAGTAGGGGATAAGGAAAGTTTAAGACAAACCATATCCCCTCTTATCTACCAAATAACATTAACGCCAAATGTGGTAACCGGAATTGCATCATATCCTTCCGACTTTGATTCAGTAGATGCAATGTGGGAAGCCAACGGATTTTACAATATTCGCTTTACCCCACAACAAAGGCTTGCAAGCGTATGGCAATCTGTAATTGACCCCGTTGTAGATAATCCTATTTATACATTACGGGAAGCAGGTATTCAATTTTATCCTGAAAATATTGGTTCTGCAAAAATGAGTTATGTAAGGACACCGCCGAGTATTGTGTGGGGTTATACATTAGATAGTAATGGTATCCCTGTTTGGAATCCTGCTACAAGCCAAAACCCTGTTTGGAGTGATGGTGTAATGATGGAAATTATCGCAAGGGCATTAAGACTGATAGGGGTTAATTTACAATCATCTGTAATAAGCCAATATGCTAACGAAGTAAAACAATTAGGCCAATGACAAGGAGAACCTACATAGAACTAATAAGACGGCAGATTTATAATAGTTTCCCTGCCGATGATGCAACCATAACAGTAGGGCTTGTAAACAAATGGTTGGATTTGGGCATTGCAGCAGCAGCGCAAAAAAACTATACAGACAATCAGAAGATAGAAGGTATTTCATACATAAATAATTCATTCTATACTACATTCAAAAACCTTTCAATATCAAATGATGGGAACGGTATATGGAAAGTAACTTTACCACAAATCCCTTTAGGATTAGGAGCAAACGATTCTATTTCGTCCTTCACGCTAAAAGATAGTGCAGGATTAATTTCTTACCCCGTTGTATGGCTTACTGCTAATCAACAATCAATTCACAGGGGTATGCGAAAAATCCCAAACAAGGTGCTTGCTTACATAAACGGTAAAAATGTTTATATCCTTAGTGATTATTTTTTAGATGGTCTTACCGCTTCTGTCATAATGGTAAGCGGCGGTGATAATTCCGATTTGGACAGCGAAATAAACGTACCTGATGATTATTTAATTGCCGTAACGGAATATGTGAAAGCACAACTGCAATTTGAAAGGATGCAGCCTGTGGACACTTCGCCTGGCGACGGACAAGATTTTGTAAAAACAGTTTAAACATGATACAACCAGTAGGAAATAATATTTTAGTAAAACCACTTGCCCCACCAGAGTTTACAGACGGCGGTTTGCTTATCCCCGAAAATGCAAGAGCAGCCAGTAACAAATGTGTTGTTTTTGCCTTCGGAGCAAAAGTCAATGGGCTGAAAAAGGGTGATGTTGTTTTTAGGGTAAAAGATTGGGGGCAAGAAATTGTAGATAACGGAGAAACCTATTTTTTAATGGATGCCAAAAACGTAATAGCCAAACAATGAGCTTTCAACATTTATCATACATAACCATTGATAGTATTGTTACCGACTATCTTAACGAATCCGAACAGGGGCAAAACAAGTACTATAAAGTATGGCAAATAGCATGGCGTGGAATGGAGGATTTGGGGTTAGATTTTTTCTATCAGGTTAAGTCTGTTAAACTCCCCGTAAACGGCAACAAAACAGTAGATATACCCGCCGACTTCCTAAATTGGACAAAAGTAGGAATACTTAATAATAGGGGCGAAATAATACCGCTTTATTATAACGACAAACTAACCACCTATGCCGATTTATCGGCAGACAGAAAATCAAAAACAACGGACGGCGCACCTATCGGTTCTGATTTTGGATTAAATAATTGGGTAAACTATTGGAACGGTTATGACTATGTAAATATTTACGGAGTTCCTTCAGGCGCACCCTTCGCAGGTGATTTTAAAATTGATTTGAGCAATGGCGTAATTATTTTAAACGAGCGGTTTAATAAAGATTATATCATGCTTGAATATGTTGCTTCACCACAAGAAGGTGGCGAGTATTATGTTCCGCTTCAGTTCAGAGAAGCATTAATAGCATGGGTTAGATGGAAAGACATTATAAGCGTACCTGCTAAGGCTCATTTCCACAACGCAAATGTAGCCATGAGGGAAAAATATTTTTATGCAGAAAGAAGAAAGGCGATAGCAAGATGGAAGCCAATTAGAGTGAATGATATGTATCAAATAAGTCAGGAAATGACCCGACTTGCAGTAAAAACTTAACATAAATGAGCTACGAAATACCGCCATTAATATTATCAGAGGGTTCAGCTATTATTTTTGGAGATGGTTGGTTTGGCTCTTTGTATAATATTGTTCCACCGGTAGCAGGACTATGGGGAACGATATATGGTATAAACGGAACTACCATGCAGGTAGGCGACACCGTTTTATTTGATAACAGGAAAATAGAAGCAAGGTTAGCGTATAATGCAAAAAATTATACGATTATAAAACAAGATGCAGTATTATTAACATCAATAGAGCCACCACCAATTCCATGATAGACGTAAAAAGATTTAGCGGTATTTTAAATACGGATGATGATAATTATTCCGTACTTCAGCCACAACACATAGGGGCTAAGAATATACGCTTTGTTGGTGGACAAAACGGGCAGACGGCACAAAACATAGTAGGAAACTATAAAATAGCCAACAGCCTATTGCCGGGCGGCAACAACGCCAACAGAAACGACAATGAGTGTATAGGTGCTTTTTTTGATAGAATAAATAACAAGATAATTTGGTTTAATTGGAACTCAACAGGGAAAAACGGTATCTACTCACTTGATATAAATACCGAAGCAGTTGCAAGAGTATTTGAATGTTTTACTAATAGTGCATCTGATATATTGAATTTTGACAGGAACTATCCTATTCATTCGTGCGCTATTGTTTATAGGGATGATGGAAATCTTTTGTATTGGACAGACGGGAAGGGAATACCTATGTATCTGGATATGTCCACAGTAGCAACACTTTCTCCATTTACCGTAGATATGTTGGCAGTAGCAAAAACGCCGCCTTCTTCGCCTCCAACATCTACATACAAGTCAGATGCAACAAAGGTTGCAAACTTTGTAAAGAACAGGTATTTTAGATTTGCGAATAGGTGGGTTTACGAAAATTTTGAAAAATCAACATTTTCGCCAACGTCAGAATTACCTATACCTGCTCTTTCAGAGCCTCAAAATGAAATTCAGGCTACCCAAAATAACTATATTGAAGTAGTTTTTAGTGCAAGCACAAGAGCCGACTTTAAAAGTATGGAATTGTATGCACAGGAGTTTAATGGCTCATCATGGGGTGATTTTTTCCTAATAGATTCAGTAGATAAAAGTGATATAGGTGGGAGTACATATACATTTAATTTCTATAACGACGGTACATACCCCGTTATACTTCCTTCTGAAAGCGACCTACGTTTTGATTGGATTCCAGATAAAGCCAACACGTTAGAACTATTAAACGGAAATGTTATTATTTATGGCGGCATAACAGAAGGGTATAATGCCCTGAAAAGGTCTGATGTTGATGTTCAGATAACAGCGACAACAGTAGGTGAAACAAGCAATAATGTTATTCCTGTTTATAGATGGGCAAATAACGAGAGGTTTGGGCTTATTTATTTTGACAAATTTGGCAAAACAAATGGAGTGGTTTCCTTCTTAGCAGATGCGTCTATTGATACCAATAATTTCAATGTAACAACACCCGACTATCAGGGAGGTGCGTTATCGCATCATATACCTAAAATAAGCGCAAGCATTAATCATTTACCCCCGTCTTGGGCAGAAACTTATCAATGGGTACGAATGGACTTAGCCCCTCCATTTTTCTTACAATATTGGACAAACGACTTGCAAACAGACAGTTCGTTTATGTACTTGTGTATTCAGTCGCTAATAAATAACAATTCTAAATTTGGTTTTGTTCCATCATACGAGTTCCAAAAAGGAGATAGGGTAAGAGTAATGGGATATGTTTCAGGTTCGTTTTCCCCAATATTAGACTTCCAAATTTTGGAAGTAGTAGAAAGAACGATGAACGGAACAGCCTACACACCTGCAACATCGGGTTCTTTTCTTAAAATAAAAAAGGCGGCAGGTGTTGTGTTGGGCTATCCTAATTATTTAATAGAAATTTACACACCTTCGCCAAACCAAACAGACGAAACCGCAGTTTTTTGGGAGTTTGGAGAAAAATACAACATAACAGGCGGCTACCACATGGGGCAAACACAAAACCAGACAGCGGTACAACCTGCCTTATTTGAATGGACAGAAGGGTATGTATATCGTAAACTAAGGACGTTTCCGGGAATTATTGATAATACCACAATGGGTTCGGACAAGGTTATGGATAGGAACTACAACGATTTTCAACAATCAAAGGCTAACAGCAATTCAAGGGGGTGGCCTATTGATATAAATGCTAAAACGCAATACTATGGAACTACTTTACGGTGGGGCGGTAGTTATCTTCAGGACACTAATATAAACAACCTAAACAGGTTTTTCCCTTCAGATTTGGATGCTATTGACCGCAGCAGAGGTGATATTCGCCGACTAAAAGCAAGGGACAGAATATTAAGGGTGTTTCAGGATAGGTCAGTAGGTCAGTATGGTATTTATTCAAGGTACATTCAGAACAACGAAGGGGAAACACAACTAACTACAACCAACGAAATAATTACGGCTAATAATATCAATTATTATAGTGGTTTTTACGGAGTAGGGCAGTATCCTACAAACCTAACAAGTACTCCCTATGCAGATTATTTTACCGACATGGCAACGGGTAGGGGTATCAGGTTGGGTGCAGACGGATTTACCGATTTAGGAGTTCTTTATAAGGGGCAATATACCTTCCCTAAGTGGGTATTGAATTATAGCCAAACTATTTTACGGAGTAACGGAACAAAGGCTAAGGTAATGGCCTTTTTTGACGATTACGATAACGACTTCCACACTATTTTGCAGGGGGGAACGGCAAACGGAAACACCTATCAGGACAGGCATTTTGCCTTTCACGAACCGAGATTAGGCTATGTTTGCGACCAATACGACTATCATCCCGAATGGGCGATATCGGCCAACGGAATAACCTATACTTGGGATGGCGGCCACCTTTGGAAACACAGTGTGATGGGCGATAATTATTGTAATTTTTATGGAACTCAATATGATTCTGAAGTAACCTTTGTTTTTAATCAGAATATTTATAATAAAAAATCTTGGTTGTCTATATGCCAAACAGGAAGCGATATTTGGGAATCGCCCACAAAAGGCGATATTTATACAGATACTTATTCCTATTCAGGACAAGTACAGCAAAGCAAACTAAACGCAGCCAACTTTTCAAGACTGGAATCAAAGTTCAACGCAGCTTTTTTTAGGGATGAAAATAGCAGAGGTGGGTGGGTGAACGGCGATAGTTTGAAAGGTTCTATATTGGTAATAAAATTAATAAAACAAAACGCAAACAAATTAATAACTTTACTTTCAATAGATGTCAATTTTATTGAAAGTCCATTAAATTTAAAGTAAATAACCTATGCCAAACCCTTTAGCTTTAATAGGTTCTGTTGCAGGATTAGCGCAGTCTATTATCGGGGGAATTAATGCCCGAAAAACGCAAAAGAAACTTGAAAAAATGCAGTCCCCTGTTTATAAACAGAATCAGGGGATATTGGATTATTACAATAAAGCATTAGCCCGATATAACGTATCCCCTACCGATAGTGCTTTGTATAAAAGACAAATGCAGAATGTAGGTAGGGGTGTTGCTTCGGGTATGCAAGGACTTCAAGATAGAAGAAGCGCAATAGCAGGGATGCCTGCAATATTAAGGGCAGCCAACGATGCCTCTTTAAACGCAGAAGTGGCAGCAGAAAATGAACGTAATCAACGCTTCGGGCAACTTGGGGGAGCAACATCAATGAAGGCAGGCGAAGATAGAATGGCCTTCCAACAAAATGAACTTGCTCCATTTGAAAGAAAGTATAATCTGCTTGCACAAAGAGCAGCCGCAAATGCACAGACATTTAACACAGGGCTTTCAAACATTTTTGGGGGGCTTCAAAATTTGTCTATGGCGAATATAGTGGCCGGTGGGGATGGCAATATTTTTAGGGGTATGTTTAAAAAGAGGGGTAACGCAGCGAAAATAACGCCGGGCATAGCAAGTGGCTTTAATTTTAAAAACGGGTAAAAAAGTGGCACTACATAATCCTAATAGTTTATACACAGGCGGCAATGTAAGGTTTGATGCAACCCCTACAACCAGTTTGTACTTGCAATTAGACAGGGCTAAAAAAGCGGAACTAAAGGCAAGAAAAGAGGCAACAGAGAAG
>JAGPBO010000061.1:14468-16628 GCA_018063305.1 Cyclobacteriaceae bacterium | reverse complement strand
GAAAGAGCAACGCAAATAGTAGAGGCCAAATAATGGCTGCCAACAAAAAATGAGAAAGTATTATGCATGTTTCTTAGCAAAGCCATTGGCTTACATCCAGACGAAAACTGAAAAATGATAAAAAACCTTTTTATATTATTTGTGATTGTCGGAATCATCGGAGTTGGGTGCGAGAAAAATTCTGATGGGCCAATACCAACTAATGATTTTATAATCAATAAATTAATTGACAATGGAGGTAGGGTCGCATGGTATAAAGGAAGCGCGCACTCAAAAATATTATTCGATAGAATAACGGACCCATTAACAAGAAATACAGATCTATTTATAATGAATGGCGATGGTTCAGCTATTCAATGTTTAACGTGTGGATTACCCGATATTACGGAAAGGTTTGTGGGGCAACCCGAATGGCACCCGGATGGTATTCATTGCATTATTCAAGTGGAAAATGACAATTCAAATCATACACAATTTGAACACATGGCATGGGGTTTTAATAATGACCTTTGGCTGTTAAATACTCAAACCTTAACAGCGGAAAAAATATTTGTAACTAATTTAAATAATGCTGCACTACATCCTCACTTTAATAATGATGGATCGAAATTATTATTTGCTAATAGAATCCCTACCGGAAACATTATTCCGGCTCTTATTGGAATAACTCCTGAAGGGGAGAACCACTGGGATGGTTGGGGTATGCATATTGCCGATTTTGACATGTCTCAAATTGGCACCTCTAAATTATCTAATCACCTATTACTCAAACCTAACGGTACTGGATTTTATGAGACTCACAGCATAGAGGATAAACTAACGTATTCCTATACACCCAACGGACAAGGGTATGTCGATGATTGCTATCAATCCGATTTAGATGGAAATAATATTGTGAACTTAATAAACAGTTCTTCAAGTTGGGAAGAGCACGCTAGCTTTTCTCCCTCAAAGAACAACTTTATATTTATCTCAAGCAGGCACGACAATTCCTGGAAGTATCCGGGAAATACACCCAGTGAGTTGAACACAGAATTATATATCAAAAACATAACTACCGGTGAAATCCAACAATTGACAGCGTTCAACAAAAATTCTACCGATTTTAGAATCTTAACCTCCGATTTTGATTGGAATAAAGATGGAGATAAAGTAGTTTTTTTAGTAGCTAAAATACCCAAGGCTAACCCTAGTCTTTATGTCAATGAAATCTGGCAAATTGAATTTAAAGAATCCAAGTAACTGAGGGCGGACGTGAACGCATCGCCTTTGCCGAGGTGTTATTTTTTTCCCGGTCCCCAGCACGCTGATGTATTGTCCTTACGACCATTAGTGCCCTCTGCGCGTGACACGGATGGAGAAAACAAGGGACCATGAAAATGGTATTTAATCGGAATATATGTCATAATGATAGGTATTAAGCCTTTTTTAAGCTACATGAACTATCTTTGTTAGATAACACAAAAGGCCAACTATGAATTATAAACTATTAGTTACCGGAGTCTTCCTTTCAACTTTGTTTAGTTGTCAGGAAGCAAAAAAAGAGGATACAGCTAAAAAGGAAGAAGCAACCGTTTCCGTTCCAACATTTTCTCAAACCACAGATATTCCTAAAGGTATTTTAACACCCAATGAGGTAGAAACATCTATTGGTACATTAAACTTTTTTGATGGCACGCCAACTGAAGAAACAGTTCAATTGGTGTATGACAATCTTGATCGCTCACGTGGTATAGAAGCCTTTTTAAAAGGAATACAAGGTGCCTCAATTAGAGAATTGATAGAAGGACCAAAAGCCATTGGTGCCAACGTAAAATTTAATGATATCATGATTATTGAATTATTAAACTCCAAGGGAATTTTCCTTACCGGAAACACTTCTACCTTATATCTGGCTCCCGTATTAGATCTAAAAGAAAATGGTCCTATGGTTGTTGAAGCGCCTCCGGGTTTGTTGGGAGGTTTTAACTCTGCCTGGTTTGAGTACATCACCGATATCGGTGTATTCGGACCCGACAAAGGGAAAGGTGGAAAATTTCTGGTTTTGCCTCCTGATTACAAAGGCAACATACCCTCAGGTTATTTCGTGGTAAAATCTCCAACGTTTAAAACATGGGGCTTTATGCGCTTGTCTATTGCGGATGGTTTAGAGAAGGCTAC
>JAGPBO010000061.1:0-14368 GCA_018063305.1 Cyclobacteriaceae bacterium | reverse complement strand
AAAAAAGCAATGGATGGTTCTAAAACCTATAGAGTGCACTTGCCACCAAATGTACCGGTAAACAATTTCTGGGCATTCACTATTTATGACACGCAAACAAGGTCTCAATTACAAACAGATCAAGTTTTCCCTTCCGTTGGTAGCCAAACCAAAGGGTTTAAAACCAATGCAGACGGTTCTATGGATGTCTATTTTGCGCCTGAAGCGCCTAAAGGATTTGAAGGTAACTGGTTACAAACCATTCCCGGCAAAAGCTGGTTTGTTCTTTTAAGAATGTATGGCCCCTTAGAGCCTTGGTTAGAGAAAACCTGGAGACCAAGTGAAATTACAGAAGTGAAATAATTGTATTGATAAATTTTAATAATAAAACTTTAGTATGAAATTTAGTAACCTTACAAAACTTACAACTGTCGCACTGACTGTTGTAGTCATGGCAGCTTGTGGAAATAAGGAAGTAAAAACCCTAACAGCCAATGAATCGATAGAAGCCTTGCCTCTTGATTCCATAAAAGCAATTGCGCATGACGCCTATATCTATGGGTATCCGATGGTAGATAATTATCGTGTTGAATATGACTACTATGTGGACAAATCAAACAAAGAATTTAAAGCGCCTTGGAATGAGATTGCAAACATTGCGCGTGTATTTACAGCAGCAGATGTTGCAGTACAAACTGCCAACTCAGATACGCCTTACTCGTGGATCGGTTATGATTTAAGAAATGAACCACTCGTGCTTAGCTTGCCGGAAATTGAAGAAGGCCGCTATTATAGTGTTCAATTTATAGATAGTTACACCTACAATTTCGCTTATCTCGGCTCGCGGACAAAAGGTAACAAAGCCGGAACGTATATGCTTGCTGGACCAAATTGGAAGGGAGAGGCTGTTGATGGAATTGACCAAGTTATAAAATCAGAAACTGAAATTGGTGTAATCGTTTATAGAACACAACTTTTCAACCCGGCCGATATTGACAAGGTGAAGGCCATACAGGCTAATTACAAAGTACAGCCATTGTCTTCTTATTTGGGCAAACCTCCAGTAGCTTCTGCTGCTGCTGTTGAATGGATGAAGCCTTTGACACCCGATGAGCAAAAATCTTCTTTGGAGTTTTTTAATGAGTTGAATTTCGTGATGAACTTTTGCCCACCTGTTGCATCTGAAAAAGCATTGATGGAGCGTTTTGCTAAAATCGGAGTTGGCGCAGGAAAAACCATTGATTTTACAACCCTCTCACCTGATGCGAAAACAGCGATTGAAGCCGGGATGAAAGAAGCATGGGCAGTAACGTATGCAGATTTAATGAAAAAAGTTACAGCTGGTGAGGTAACATCTGAAAATGTATTTGGAACAAGAGATTATATAAATGGCAATTATTTATATAGAATGGCGGGTGATGTATTGGGGCTTTATGGAAACTCAAAAGAGGAAGCTTTTTATCCACTGTATAGACAAGACTCAGAAGGCAATAAATTAGATGCAGCTACCAATAAATACACCTTAAAATTTAAAGCCGATGAATTGCCTCCAGTAAATGCTTTTTGGTCTTTGACGATGTATGATTTACCCCAAAGTTTAATGGTAGAAAATCCGATCAATCGCTATTTGATAAACTCACCTATGCTACCTGATTTGAAGAAAGATGCAGATGGAGGAATCACACTTTACATTCAAAATGAAACTCCGGGGAAAGGCAAAGAATCAAATTGGTTGCCAGCACCCAAAGGCCCATTTTGGACTGTGTTGAGATTGTATTGGCCAAAGCCGGCAGCGTATGATGGCTCTTGGAAAAAACCAGAGATGACAGTTGTGAAATAATACACTTGGGAAAATTTCTCTACATCAGCGTCACTGGCCTCCAGGACGCTGATGGATTAGTCCCTATGGTTATCTGTGTTCTCTACGAGTGACACTGATGGAGAAAAAGCTTTAAAGGCGATTTGGATGAACATTCAAATCGCTTTTTTTTATTATTGCGCATAGGAAATGATACTTTTGGAGAACTACCAAAAAAATCAACCTATTGAAAATAAAATCATTCACACTTCGCTTCCTTTTGCTCAGCGCTTGTTTCTATGTAATGCTATCATGTAAAGAAGAGACCCGCAACGTAGCCACCCAAAACGAAGCTCCCCAAAAGGAAGCCACCCATGACATAGATAAAGGAGAAACCTATTTCGAATCGGGGCTAAAGGCAGCAGATGCCAACAACATGCCGCTGGCGTTTAAGGAATTTTTGGCAGCCGCGAAAGAAGAACATGCCTTAGCCCAATTTAATGTTGCGCTCATGTATGAGCAAGGCCTTGGGGTTAGTAAAGATGAAAAGGAAGCTTTGTTGTGGTATGAAAAATCGGCTTCCCAGGGAAATTCTGCTGCGCAATTTAATCTTGGCGTGCTCTATGAAAATGGGCGTGGCACTGCGGTTGATTTCGCAAAAGCGAATGAATGGTATCGTAAGGCTTCGGTACAAGGAGATGGGCTGGCCATCGGCAATTTGGGTATGTTGTATATACGTGGCCAGGGTGTTAAAGAAAACAAGGTAGCAGGTGTAGCACTTCTCATCATGTCTGCCGCTGTGGATACTTCTCCCGAAAATCTGGCTAAGAATAATATTGCAGCAACGCGTGGTTTAACTACGGCTATGGTCACTGAAGCCCAAGCGCTTTCAAACGAAATGAGTACTGCCCAAAACATGTTGGTGCCACTCGATACGTATCTGAAAAAATAGGATATCGCACTTTATTTTTAAAAAGATTATCCTGAAAAAGATAAAGAATCAAATTGGCTGCCAGCTCCTCCCTATCAGCGTGACTGGGCTCAAGGACGCTCCTATGTTCATGGGTGTACTCTACGAGTAAAACAGATGGAGAGAAATATCAATGATACTTTTACTTTGATAACATAAAATATGAAAAGAGGCCACCTCAGATTACCGAGGTGGCCTCTTTTATTAAATAGAACTTCATCTATTTTTTTACATCATATTTGATATCGGTAGTGTTTACTGTTCCCTGAAATGTATAAGGCTTCATACTAAAATAAGCTTCAGAAACCGGGGAATGTGAATCATGCCCGACATCAAAACAATCGTTGGCTGTGAAAGCTAAAGGAGCACATCGAGGTACTATAGTACTCATAACTTCTTTACCATTTACACTAACCTGAATTTTACCCTCTAACTCACGCTTCTCAGTCCAATGAAAAGTGCTGTGAACTTCTACTGTCACTTTTCCTTCGGGAATTTTGCTGGGTGATTTCATTTTGGTTCTCTGTATTTCGAATAGATTGTATTCGTAATTCAAATACCCATCTTTCATATACAGGGTTAATCCACCTGAAAATCCACCGAGCGCATAAAGAACGCCATTCGCATTTTTAGGCATATTCAAATCCATTTTTACAGTATTGTTGGTGTTACCAAGCGCTGGTGCCGAAAATTCGGGCATGTTGCCAATATTACCATAAAACGTCCACTCCTTATATGGAGAAGCAGGCCTGTCCTCAGGATGAACCATAGTCCAAAGTCCGCCACCGATAGGTAGGTTTTTGTTTTTAGTTGATTCGATCATGAAGAGCTGTTTCATATCTCTTAGTTTCTCTGGCATTTTATCGGCCAGATCATCAGCCTGTGACCAATCTTTATCTATATTATATAATTCCCAGGTATCATTTCTCGGATCCCATTTGGAAATATCTGTTCCTCCTTCCTTCCATGGATTTCGTGGCCCAAATGTGCCGGCAAACCAGCCATCGTAGTATATACCACGGCTTCCCATGATATCGAAAAATTGGGTATGCCGTTGTCCGGGTGCTTTTGCATCTTTAAACGAATATTTCATGCTGATTCCATCAATGGGATCTTGCGTAAAACCATCCACTACCTGTGGAAGCTGTATGTCTAATATCTCATAAACAGTAGGAACGATGTCCACAACGTGAGAAAATTGTGGTCTTGGAGTTTTGTCGGGTGTAATATTCTTTGGCCAACTTACCGCCATTGGTTGGCGTGTTCCACCAAAATAGGCGCCCATCAATTTTGTTCCTTTATAAGGAGTACTTCCGGCCCATGCCCAGCCTGCATGATACATGTTATCAGTTTTATCAGAGCCCAATACAGGTAAACCACCGAGCTGGTCTAAAGCTGTAATGTGTTCCTGGATAGTAGATGTAATTTGATTTTGGGCTAACAATTCGCTGATGGTACCGTTCTGTCCTTCTGCACTGGAACCATTGTCTCCCCAAATATAAAACACAAGGGTATTATCCAAACGGCCTTGTTTTTCCAATTCGTCCAAAACGCGCCCTGCACTATGATCAGCATATTCGGCAAATCCGGCAAATATTTCCATCAGCCTGGCTTGAAAAGGTTTTTCATTGGCAGGAATAGATGCCCATGAAGCCATAGATGGATCACGCGGTGTAAGTTTAGCATCTTGCGGAATCCAGCCGAGGTCTTTTTGCTTCTTGAATGCTTTTTCGCGATAAGCGTCCCAACCATCGTTAAACTTTCCTTTGTACTTGTCGGCCCATTCGTTAGCTACCTGATGAGGACCATGAACTGCGCCTGTAGCCCAATACATAAAGAAAGGCTTATCAGTATTAAACGCTTTTTGCTCCCTTAACCAATGAATTGCATCATCAGCCATACCTCCTGAAAGCTGATAAGTACTTCCATCTTCCAAATGTTCAGGTGTATGTATAACGGTGGTATTTCTTACTAGGGAAGGTTCATATTGTGAAGCTTCGCCTGCCAGAAATCCATAAAAATATTCAAAGCCGACTCCCGTAGGCCACAAGTCAAACGGCCCTTTTGATGTACTAACACCTGGAGGTGTATTGTGCCATTTCCCAAAGGCTGCCGTATTATAGCCATAATCCGTCAGGACTTTTGCCATGGTGGCGCTCGTCTTTGGAATCTCACCGTTGAAGCCATCCCAGTCGTTGGCTAATTCAGCAATCTGACCAAAACCCACTTTTGTATGATTTCGCCCCGTCAATAATGAAGCCCTTGTTGGCGAACACATTGCTGTAGAATGAAAACGATTATATGAAATCCCCGTATTGGCCACCCGGCTTAGGTTCGGAGTGTGTACTTCACCTCCATACGTATCGGGTGTGCCAGGTCCCGCATCATCAATCAGTATGATGAGAATATTAGGGGCACTTTTTGGCAAATGGTTAGGTTGCGTTTGTTTTTTATAAATAGACTCCCCCATAGTTGGACCCGCTGTTGATGAAGAAGGCGTTCGTGGGAAGGGCAGTATCTGTTGGGCATTTAGGGAAAAGCCCAACATCATACAAATGATCAGAGGTACTATACTTCGTTGCATTTTTTTTGTTTTGGTTTAAAATGTATTAACATATTGTGAAGTTAAAATGTTTATTTAAATAAATAAGAATAAAGAATTACTATCTGATGACAAATATTTTCCTCATCAGCACCACTGGTCTTCAGAACGCTGATGTATTTGTCCTTATGTTCATCAGTGTCTTCTACGTGATAAAACGAATGGGGAAAAACTGGTGAGTGGATTTCGTTTTTAGAGTATTACAGCTACCTTGTTTCTTTAAAGTAAAGACCAACGATGAGAAAAATTAATTTATTACTTATCGCACTTCTTGTCAGCAGCGGATATGTACTTGCTCAGGATGCAACCCCACCTGCAGCAGGTGATCTTGAGAAAAAAATTCAAAACCCGATTGCAAATATGATCAGTGTTCCTTTCCAGAATAATACAGATTTTGGAATTGGGCCTTATGATCGTGCTCGCAATACATTGAATATCCAGCCCGTTATCCCTGTATCGCTATCTGAAAACTTAAATTTAATTACCCGAACGATTATCCCAATCATTTCTCAACCGATTGGAGAAAGCGATAATGAATCTGGGTTGGGAGATATAAGTTTAAGTTTATTCCTCACACCCGCAAAACCCGGAAAAATTATTTATGGTGGGGGTGTAGCGTTAGGTATTCCCACAGCAACGGGCGATTATTTAGGATCTGGAAAATGGGCAGCCGGTCCTTCTTTAATTGTGTTATATCAACCAAAAGGATGGACGCTAGGCACATTACTTCAAAACACATGGTCGTATGCAGGAGCCGATGATCGGGGTGATGTGAATTTCTTTTACTCTCAAATTTTTATAGTAAAAAATTTACTGAACAAATGGTATGTAAATTCAGCTCCAATTATTACCTCAAACTGGGAAGCATCATCGGGTAATCAATGGACGGTACCACTTGGTGCTGGCGTGGGTAAATTATTCCGTTTGGGCAAATTACCTATCAATGCCCAAGCAGGCTATTATTTTAACGTAGTAAAACCTACAGGTGGTCCAGATACACAATTGAGAGTTCAAGCGACCTTCTTGTTTCCTAAATAAAATCAAAAACACTTCTTCAGTCGAATTTAAGAAGTAATGGATTCCTAAGTTTAACTTAATAAACAGAAACGTGAGTTCAGACGCAACGCAACTAACGCATTCACCACTACCGAAGAACGCGCGGTTCATTATTTTAATATATCTTTTTGGGGCGCCTGTATTGCTCATGCTTGCGGATGGACTTCATTACTATCATCACTACCTAATCGCGAATGTAATTTTTAAAACGGCCCTCGTTACGTTTATTGTCGGGTCATTCGGCCTTACCTATTTGTTTCCAGAATCAGCGAAGTACTTTGGTTTGGCAGGCACTGGCCTTGTAGCACTTGGGTCCATAATGGTCGCGGGTATGTCAACCGAGATTTTGTATCAAGATATCCTGCTCGATAAAGGTTATAAAATTAGTGACATCAAAGAATTCGATCAATTACTGCGGTCAACGGATGCCATGCGAGTTATTTATTTACCTACCGGCTTTGCCTTTCCCCTGGGCCTGGTGGTGTTAAGCATAGGTATTTTCCGGTCACCCTATACACCTCGTTACATTTCCATCATCCTTTGCGTGGGCGCTTTGTTTCACACCGTGGCCAGAATGGTTAATCATGTTACGCTACTTTTACTTTCGGAAGGCATACTACTTGTCGCTTCTTCTCTTACAGGCTGGTTCATGTGGCGTTATACCCCTGATCAGCTTGGTGTAAAGAAATAAATATCTGCAGGAGGGAAAATTCGTCTTGGTAAATTTTATGGTTAGGCAAATAGCAGGGGCAGTACTCTTTGGTTGATTGGACTCATTATTATTGGATTACATTCGGTAAAAGAGAAATTAAATAGTGTACTGCTTTTTTTACTTACCCTCCATTTCCTCAATCACCTTTTTAAAAGCTTCGTACGGGCCTTGGGTGCTGAATGTATTGGCTACCCAGGCTGGAATTTGCCCACCGGGGTCAACGTTAATGATACAACTTGCTTTTAGTCGAGATTCGCTAATAGGAGTTAATATCATGATTGATTTTGATTTAGGAATGCGCACGATACCATCTACAGGAGGTATGTAGTCAGGCATACTCACAGTGGTTAATGTAACAACTTTGGTTTGCGGATCCTGACTTATGGTAAGATGTGAAACCATATCCCGATCGCTTACGGGGAAAGGAGCATTTACCTGGTTATAATAAATAATTTCATTATCGCTTATTCTTTTTAAAAGCTTGTGGTTAGTCTCATGATATCGCCAATTTTTATAATTCTCTATGTCAAGAACAAGCGAAATATATTTTTCAACCGTAGAATTCACTTCAAACTCTGCCCGAATGGTGTTAAAAGCAGATTCTTTTGTGGGACAACTGTAGATTTTGATGTTGTTTTTATTTTTTTTGAGGACACAATTCGATTGCGTCTTCCCCGCCATGGGTAAGAACAAAAAAACTATGAATATGCAGGAAGCTTTTAGTACGTTAAACAAGTTGCCCATGACTTTTCATTTTGGATTTCTTCTGCCCTCAGTGTTGGTAATAATCTATTTATAAATGCTTTTGATGTAAGCTATCTGACCGAGGTGATAAATATCGTGTTGTAGAATACCAGTAAGTATTTCGCGATAAGTCACTGCTTTGTAATACAGTTTTTCCAGAAATGAATTGTCTTGCTGTTTTAATAGCTCCACAACTTTTTCCTGCGATTCTTGAAATTGTTCTAAAATTTTGCTCCAACCCAAAGAGCTAATCTTTTCAGGCCTACTCCAATTATCTTCACTTTCCATGGAGGCTTTATAGTCGAGATCACCCTCCAGTTTTTTAATCAACGCTTGTCGCCAGTACGTCATGTGCCATACAAGTTGTGCGATGGAGTGTGCGTTTTCAGTGGGCTTCCATAACGCAACGTCCTCAGTTACGTCATTCAGTATTTTTGTAATGGAACTACCATACCAAGGTTTACCCTCATACGTAGTTACAAATTGGCTCACTATTTCACTTACTTGTTTCACAGAATCTCTCTTCAAGAAACATTATATTATTTCTTCTTAATTATATAACTCACGCCCGCCCGAATGGCAAACTCGGTATCACCAAAATAAAAATCACCCATAGCTTCGAAACGCCAATATTCATTAATGGGCTTTGTCCAGCCTGCCCCCAGGGCAGCATCGTTAGCGCCAATTAATCCGCGGAAGCGCACAAACGCATAGTCTACCGGATACCAGCGTGCTCCCATAACAAAGGAAGTCTTATGATCTGTCCAAACATCTATACCAGCACCAGCCGAAAAATTTCGCAGTACAAAATAATTTGCTTCCAAACCTAGCTGGGCTTTATCAAACACATTATTGAAGTCGGTCTTAATCAAATCAAGGCCACCACTAATCATAAGATCATTATTACTCTGTGCATGTGTGGCCACAGCAACAACTGAAAAAAGAATGGAAACGAAAGAGATCCTCATCACAATAAGTTTAGTTTTATTTTTTGTCTTCAATCAATTTTTGGATAGCCAGGTATTCGTCTCGTAAACGGGCAGCCTCCATAAACTCTAATTCTTTGGCTGCCTTTTCCATTGCTTTTCGCATTCGATCAGCCATTTTTTCAAGTTCATCTTTTGACAAGTAGGCTACTACCGGGTCAGCGGCCAACGACTTTTCCTCTTCTTCGATATAATAACGTTTCATCTTTTTGGAATCCGCTACTTTGGTTTGTCCTAAAATTGCATCTTTTGATTTTATAATGGTCTTAGGTACAATACCATTGGCCAGATTGTAATCCATCTGAATTTTTCTTCTTCGATTAGTTTCGTCAATAGCGGCTTGCATGGAATCTGTTACTTTGTCGGCATACATAATTACTCTTCCATTTTCATTACGTGCTGCACGCCCAATGGTTTGTACCAACGATCGTTGATTTCGCAGGAACCCTTCCTTATCGGCATCCATGATAGCTACGAGTGAGACCTCAGGTAAATCGAGTCCTTCGCGCAACAGGTTAACGCCCACTAATACATCAAAAACACCCAAACGCAATTCTCTTAAAATCTCAACGCGGTCGAGCGTGGCCACTTCGGAATGAATATAGCGGCACTTAATCGAAGCTCTGGCCATAAACTTCGTTAGTTCTTCGGCCATGCGCTTGGTAAGCGTGGTAACTAATACCCGCTCTTTCTTTCTTACCCGCTCGTCAATTTCTTCAAAAAGATCATCAATCTGGTTACGACTCGGTCGCACATCAATTTCGGGATCGAGCAATCCGGTGGGCCGGATTAGTTGTTCGACTACAACGCCTTCCGATTTGCGTAACTCATATTCCGATGGCGTTGCACTTACATATATAACCTGACCCAGGATGGCTTCAAATTCATTGAACGTAAGCGGTCGGTTATCCAGGGCCGAGGGCAACCTAAATCCATAATCAACCAGGTTTGCTTTGCGCGACCGGTCGCCTCCCCACATCGCTCGCACTTGCGGAATAGTTACATGACTTTCATCAATAACCATTAAAAAGTCATTAGGGAAATAGTCGATCAAACAGAAGGGACGGGCACCGGGTAAACGCCTGTCAAAATAGCGCGAGTAATTTTCAATGCCACTGCAATAGCCCAGTTCACGCATCATCTCCAGATCAAATTCTGTTCGCTCCTTCAGTCGCTTGGATTCCAAATGCTTCCGTTCTGAATCAAACATTTGTACTTGCAAAACCATGTCATCCTGAATTTCGTGAATGGCAGTTTGCAATTGATCTTTAGCGGTTACAAATAAATTGGCAGGAAAGATGACCGCTGTTTTTTCATCAGCAATTTTTTTGCCCGAGATGGGGTCAATCAGTTGAATAGCTTCAATTTCGTCACCAAAGAAATATACTCGCAACGCATAATCTGCATAGGCAAGAAAAATATCTACCGTATCGCCTTTTACCCGAAAAGTACCACGTTTAAATTCTGCTTCAGTCCGGTGATAAAGTATATCGACCAAGCCAAAAAGTAGTTTGTTGCGTGGAATGAGTTCACCCACACTTAACTGAATTCTGTTTTTACCAAATTCCTCCGGATTACCAATACCATAAATACAAGAAACAGAAGCAACAACAATAATGTCTCTTCGTCCACTCAAAAGAGAAGAACTTGCACTCAGTCGAAGTTTTTCAATTTCCTCATTAATGGAAAGATCTTTTTCTATGTAAAGGTTGGAGGAAGGAATGAAAGCCTCGGGTTGATAGTAGTCGTAGTAAGAAATGAAATACTCGACAGCATTTTCAGGGAAGAACTGTTTAAATTCGCCATACAGCTGTGCGGCCAGGGTTTTGTTATGACTTAATATTAAAGTGGGTCTGTTTACCTGAGCAATCACATTCGCAACGGTAAACGTTTTTCCTGAGCCCGTAACCCCTAACAAGGTTTGGTGATCATCACCTTCGGTAAGACCACGAACCAGTTGTTCGATTGCTTTTGGCTGATCACCTGTTGGTACGTATTCGCTGTTAAGTTTAAACTCCATGAATGAGAAAGTTAGCAGTTATTCAACTAACCAGTAACTTTTTTTCGGAAGAAAATAAGTAATTAATTATTCCAGATTGCCCACGCTTTTTCAGCCTGTATATGGAGCATTTCCAATCCATTTTTAATATTGGCGTTGCGCATTTCAGCCTTTTGTAGGAATAAGGTGCGGGCAGGATTATATATTAAATCGTATACGTAGTGATTAGGTGTTAGCAAATCATAATCGATAGCGGGGCAGGTATTGTTGTTAGGCGACATGCCCAAGGGACTTGTGTTAATAATTAGGTTTGCCTGGGCCACGGGTGTACCGTCTTTCTCTAAACTTTTATACGTATGCGTGCCGCGCGCTTTTTCACGCGAAACAAGTTCGAAAGATATCGACATTTTTTTGAGTGCCTGTTGCACGGCCTTTGATGAACCTCCGGTGCCTAAGATTAAGGCCTTGGCATTTTCCTTTATCGGAAACCATTTTTCGAGCGATTCAAAAAAGGCGTCACTATCTGTGTTGTATCCGGTTAGCTTGCCTTTCTGAATTTTAATCACATTAACAGCTCCGATTTTCTTTGCATTAGCATCAACAGAGCTCAGAAATTTAAGGACTTGTTCTTTGTAAGGAATGGTCACATTAAGTCCGGCTAATTCTGGATTTTCATCCAGCAGTTTATTCAGATCATCAATGGTAGGTAAGGAGTACAGATCGTAATGGTAATCGCGCAGACCTTCGCGAAAAAATTTTTCATCAAAGTAAGATTTCGAAAATGAGTGACTTACCGTTGCTCCGATCAAACCAAATTTTTTTTCCATGATTACGATTTTGTTTTTAACATAGCCGCTATTTTTTCAATGGCTATTACTAAGAGAATTCCAAGGGCAGCGCACAAAATTGCTTTAAACATGAGTGGGTCTTGTCCGGTGATTGAAAAATAATTCCAAGGCAAAATACTTTTGTCAAAAGCGGGGACCTGCATTCCTTCATGATCGAGCCGAAAGGAGATAACCTGTTTCCAGGGCCATACTTTATTAAGTGCGCCTATCATAAAACCTGCGAGTAAAGCTAATGTAGGGAAGCGATAATGTTTTAAAATCCAACTTAAAAATCTCGAAAAGCCTAATAAACCAACTAAACAGCCAGAAATGAAAGTGAGGATAACCGGAATATTGATTTCAACAAGCGCCCTGATCATATATTCGTACTTGCCGATCAGCAAAAGAATAAAAGCTCCTGAAATTCCCGGGAGAATCATCGCGCAAATGGCCAATGCACCGCAAAAGAAAATGAAAGGATAATTGGTGGGTGTTTCGGTGGGAGATATTATAGTTATGAGATAGGAGACTACAATTCCAATAATAAAAGATAATGCGGTGCCCATGCTCCATTTTGAAATTTCACGTAAGATGAGCGGGGCCGAAATAAGTATCAAACCAAAGAAGAAAGACCAGATAAGTATAGGGTGAGTGGTTAACAGGTAGGTCATCAGTTTGGCGAGTGAGATCAAACTTGTTGCTACGCCACCTAAAAGAGCTAAGAGAAAACTTCCATTTATTTTGTTCCAGAAATCAGCAATTCTGAATGAACCCAGCAGGCGCAAGGCATCAAGATCAATTGACTTTAATGAGTTAATCAACTCTTCATAGATGCCAGTAATAAAAGCAACGGTTCCACCAGAAACCCCAGGAACAACATCGGCAGCGCCCATGCCTATGCCTTTAAAATAAAGTAGCAAATAATCCTTTGTAGTTCTCAAGACTCGATTAGTCTGCGTAGAAGGGAGGTGCTGTGTTATCTTTTTTTCTTTCAACACCTAAGAAATGCAGAAAGGTATCGCCTCGTAAGCCCAATCGAATAGTTTCAAGAGGAATAACTTCGTTGGGTGCTATGTTTCCTAAATTAACATTGGTTCCAAGCAGTTTAATGAACCAAACTTGCTGTGCTTTTTGCGGAGCTTCCCAGATAATTCTTTCAAAAGGAATTTTTGTGAGAATTTCCTGAACCAAGCCAGATCGCACTTCACCAGATGATCGAAAGAGTCCGACATTTCCACTTTCGCGGGCCTCACCAATTACTTTCCATGCACCTGCGTCTAATTCGGTTTGCATTAATTCAATCCATTGATAAGGAGGAATAATTTTGTCTGCATCTTTTGAGCCAACTTCTGAAAGCACGGTAACTTGTTCAGAAAGTTTACGGATGTAGTCTAATTTTTTATCATGATCTAAATCAATTGAACCATCCGAAACCTCGGCAAAGGGCATATCATATTTATCCAATATTTTGCGATAGTCGTCAAATTGATTGCGGATAATAAAAGCTTCGAACAAGGTGCCGCCAAAGTAGGTTGGAATTCCGGCATCTTTATAAACCTTTAACTTCTCTTTTAGCTTTGGTGTGACATACGAAGTTCCCCATCCTAGCTTTACGATATCTACATGCTCGGCAGCTATGCTTACAAAATCTTCAGCTTCGCGAATGCTCAAGCCTTTATCCATGGCCATGGTGAAACCCATTTGTCTGGGCTTTATGGTACGCTCAGGCAGGTTATTTAACGTGTAGTTCATTTAGGGATTTTCTAGTCTAAACTGATCGATTATTTTCTGTAGGGCCTTTTGGGTTTCAATTTTAGGAAAGAAATCAAACAAAACCTCATGGCCTTTAAAATCCAAAATTAATGCATTTTCCAGATAATTCAGTGCTTCTTTAAATTGGCCTGATTCTATTAAATAAACGGTCATTCGATAAAAGAACTCTGATTCGTCTGGAATTTCTTCCATGCCTTGCAGCAATACTTCAATGGCTTTCTGGTGCTCACCCTGTTCGAAATAAATAAATGACCAGTTTAGCCATATTTCTTTGTCCTCGGGGCCGAGCAAACTCGCTTCCTCATAGGCACTTATACTTGAAATCGTATTGCCAATTTTAAATTCGGCATGTGCAGCCGCTTTCCAATATTCCGCATTGCCGGTATTTATCTTTATAGCCTTATTAAAGAAGTGCAATGCCTGATACCATTTTTCCTGCTTTTCGAGACAACTGCCAGCACCAAACCAGGCTTCATCATAAAGCGAATCAAGCTTGGATGATTTTTGGAAGTATTTTAACCCTTGATCATACTGTTGCAGGTTTTCGTAGGCTGCGCCCATACAGCAATACACTTCGGGGCTCGGTCCTTCAATCTCTATCGTTTTGCTAAATTCTTCCAGCGCTTTGGTGTATTCTTCAAGGTTCATATATGAGTTTCCCATATTAAAATGGGCCGAAGCAAAATTCTCGTCAATGGCTATAGCAAACTCGTACGCTTCGATAGCTTCTGTAAAACGCTCTAATTTATTGCTAACAATGCCGAGATTATACCAAGCTGCAGCCGAATACGGATCTTCGTCAATAAATTTTTTGTAATACGAAAGGCTGCCCTCCAGTTGCCCCACAACATCTAGACAGAAGGCAAGTTCGTAGAGCGAACCTTCGTGACTAATATTCTCTTCAATGGATTTTTTGTACATG
>JAGPBO010000271.1 GCA_018063305.1 Cyclobacteriaceae bacterium | reverse complement strand
CATAGATTGACACAATGGAAATGGGACCTTTAACATTCGTGCTTAAGTCTGCCTCCACATGACCGTATACCGTTTTAATGGTTAACGGACCCGTTACATTTTCCAACTCAATGCTGTTGTAATTAGCCGACACTTCAATTTCGTTCTCCATGTTTTTAAATGTCGCTGTGCCCCCATATTGCGATTCGTGCGAGAAGGAAACAATAATGCCTTTCGGAACTAAAATTTTTACATCGGGAGAATTCATTTTTTTCAATTGACTCACTTCCACCACATCTCCCTTCTGAGTTACGTTAATACCAAGTCCGGTATTGTCTTCCAGACCCGAACCGTTAATGGCCCGAAGCCCTTCTGCCCGTTCATCCTTGCTATCGCGAGAGTTACGGGAAGAAAAAATTATTTCATTTCCATTGTGGCCCTCAACGGTAACGCGACCGATATTCAACTCCAATCTTCCCGAACTTTTGGCCACTTTAAATTCCTGTGCTTGCGTTGTGCCTATCGCTAACCAACCCAAGGCTATTACTAATAACTGTTTCATTCTTTTATAATTTAATTCGTTTTTAAAATCTACTTTATATCTACGCTACTGTCCAAAAATTGAATCTCTCTGCAGTGAGATTTTACTTTTACGAAAGTTTTAGTATTCCTGAATAAGCTTCATCTTTTACAGCCTTCATTACTGAACCATCCCTGGTTAACCTCTCCAATTGATTTACTACTCCTTTCTCTTTAAGCTTAACCAGCAATTGGATAAGGGCAATTTGAACAACCGGATCTTTTTGTGTTGACAGAGATTTAACTAAGGCCTGCCGAACAATATTCTCTTCATTGAATTTCCCTAAAGCTTCCAGCGCTGCTAACCGCACATTTGTATTCGGATCTTCATTCATCGTCCTCACTAAAACATTTACAATCTGATCGTCCGCAGTTTTCAATTCATAAGCAACAGAAACTCCTACCATCCGCTGACTGGCCGACTGCTGATTATCAATCATGGCGACCATCATATTTCTAGTGTCTTCCACTTGTTTCTTTAGTTCAGCTAATTCTCTTTCCCGATCCTGGTTTTTGATAATCCAATAACCAATACCCACACTAACCATTACCAACACAAAGCCGGCCGCAATCCGATACACCATCGGAGATAAAAAAAAGGTTTGGGTATTCTTTGATTGAGCCGCTAACTCCTGCTTCAGTACTTTTTCAAATTCTGCTTTCAATTTGCCCGAAGGTTCTAAAGCCGATACGGAATCTATCGCCTTAGTGACTTCACAAAGTTCCTGATAGAGTTGGCGCACATCGGAGTTCTGTTCCAGAGTTTTTGCTACTTCAATACCTTCCTCCTCACTGCATTTCCCATCGATGTAGTCAATCAGTCTGCTTTCCCACTTTTCCTTATCCATCGCTTTAAGAGTTTTCTAGTTCAAAATAATTTTCACGCAACTGTCCAATCGCCCGGTGCACTTTTACCTTTACATTGGATACCGTCATATCCAAAAAGTGGGCTACCTCTTCATACTTCAAATGTTGAAAGCGGGTTAACACCAGCAACTCGCGGTAGTCGTCCGGCAACTTGGCCAAGGCCCGAATCAACCGCGCTTCTGTTTCCTCTTGTTCCAGCGCCTCCATTACATCGGGTAATCGGTCCGTTAATTTTTCTATCTCCATTCGCACAGGCATTCGTTGCTTTTGGTACTGATAATGATCGGCAAAAGCGTTGCGTGCCATTTGGTATATCCACGACTGGAATTTCATTTCCGGTTTATAGGTATGGCGGTACTTGAGCAATCTCAAAAAGACATTTTGAGTAAGGTCTTCGGCAACTTGCGTATCGGCCGTCATACGAGCCAAAAAGTTAAAAATCAGTTTGTGGTACCTGTCAAAAAGTATCGAAGCCTGTTGGAGGTTGCCGTCCTTCACGGTCTCCATGATATGTTCATCGGTCATCAGGTTTATACTTTTTATCAGATTTGTGTTGGTTACAAGCGCGGACCTAAAAGGTTACAAAAGAAAGTCAAAATTCTCTGAATAACCGGAATGCCCGGTGTATCTATTTTTAGAAATAATTGATTTTCATAGGGAAAACGCAATTTATTGATAGGCTATTCACTACAACGATTAGCCCAGACAGTATGGTCTTCCGCATTAAAAACTTAAGAAAATAGAGAGATTTCCCTATGAAAACAGACTGGCAAATAACGAACAGGCAAGTCTCTTGGTCATTCATCAGTTATACATTTAGCAAATCCCGATGGTAATAAAAACCCAAAGCACCTCACTTACTTCAACCTTTGCTTGATGTGCATAACATCACTTTTCATAGGGGAAAATTACCAAGTATGCGTTATAGTAGTATATTCGCACCTGAATTGTTTTATTTTTAAAACTTAACAAGTAAGAACAATCACTAAAAACCACAATTAACGCTATGGCAAAAAAAGCAAAAAAGGCAGCTAAGAAAGCTGCTAAGAAAGCGCCTAAAAAGGCTGCAAAAAAAGTAGCAAAAAAAGCTGCTAAGAAAGTAGTTAAGAAAGCTGCTAAGAAAAGAAAACCCAATGCAGCTTTTATGGCTCCGCTCACACCCAGTGCAGCACTAGCCGATGTAATTGGTAGCAAGCCTGTACCCAGAACACAAATGATTAAAAAAATCTGGGAGTACATCAAGAAGAATAACCTTCAGGACAAGAAGAACAGAAGGATGATCAATGCCGATGCTAAACTAAAAACATTGTTTGCTGGCAAAAGTCAAATATCCATGTTTGATCTTGCGGTAATCGTTAACAAGAATATTGTAAAATAATCTTGCTTCCCCTTTAAAGGAAAGAGGCTGTCTGAAAAGGCAGCCTCTTTGTTTTTATAAAATAGGTTCTCAAAAATTTTTAGCTACTGCTTCTTTATTAACTTTAGCTCCAGTTATTTAATGTATTCCCTATGAAAGAAGATAAAAGCGTTCTGGTGCACCACGTATTTTTCTGGTTAAAGAATCCTGAGTCAAAAGAAGACCTGGCGCAATTGATTGCTGGAGTTAAGAGTTTGTCCAAAATTGAAACTATACGCATGATTCATGTGGGCGTACCTGCCCCCACCGAAAAGCGCCCTGTAATTGATGACAGTTATTCCGTATCGGAGCTGATGTTCTTTGATGACGATGCCGGGCAAAAAACGTATCAGAATCACCCCCTACACCAAAAATTTCTTTCGGAGTGTTCTCCCCTTTGGAAAAAGGTGTTGGTGTACGATACAATTAATGTGTAGGTGAATTGACTTCTCTGTTTGACCTTTTAACATTTCTTCTTTCCCGCACTTCGCGTTTCCATAGTAGCCAATTTTGCTGGGCTACCTGAAATAAACGTTGATAGGAGTTATTTGGGTTTGCAGCCATCGATAGAGAATGGGTATTCATAACTTTCATGTTTCCTTGTAGACACTTGTCTGTTGGCTTACCCCTATTGCTATCAAATATTTTTGGACCAAATCGTCCTCAAATTGTTATTCAGCAGTCTTTGACAATTGTCACGCACTGATTTACCTTGCCGCCCGTGAAAAAAGAATTATTCTTAGCCTACTTCAGTCTGGCTGGCATCTGCATCATCTGGGGTACCACCTTTTTGGTTATGCGCATTGGCGTCATGCACTTTCCCCCCTTTCTCTTCGCAGCCATCAGGCAATTTATTGCCGGCACGTTGTTATGTGGATTTATAATTTTGATTCGCAAAGAAAACTTTCCATCACTAAACACGCTTCGCATTCAAGCCTTCCGGGGATTTCTCATGATCACCTGTGGTAACGGTTTAGTATCCTGGGCTGAGGTTTTTGTACCCAGCGGACTGGCTGCTATCATTTGCTCCACTATGCCCGTCATGGTTATCCTTATTAACCTTTCTATTAATCGCACCGAAATGCCTACCTGGATAATTGGTATTGGTGTAGCCACAGGGTTAGCTGGAATTATTCTGGTGTTTAGTGAATTTCTAACTGACTTTGCAAACCCTAATTATCGCTTGGGCATCATTCTTATTTTCGTGGCAACCCTTACCTGGGCGGTGGGCAGCATTTTAACCAAGCGTACCAGCCATAATTCCAATCCGTTTTTAAATGCCGGATTACAAATGTTCTTTGGCGGGCTCTTTTGTCTGCCCTTTAGCTTTGTCTTCGATGATCTTAGCCATGTTGTCTTTTCGTCTGAAGTAGTATTTGCTCTCGGGTATCTTATTGTTTTTGGTTCAATCACTGCCTATAGTATGTACGCCTATACACTAAGCAAACTGCCCATTACCATCGCCTCGCTTTATAGCTACGTTAATCCTTTGGTTGCTGTTGTGTTAGGTTGGCTCGTATTGCAAGAAAAATTAAACCTTAAAATTGGCATTGCCTTCTTGATAACCGTTGCCGGGATTTATTTGGTTAACTATGGCTATTATCACCAAAAGAAAAAACAATATGAATCACTCAACGTGTAGGTATGAATCCAAAAATTAGTTTTCATGCTAAACAAATCAACCAATCTTTGGCTGAAGGAAGTAAACCCGTATTCTCCATTCTTATCCCCTCATGGAATAATCTGGATTATCTCAAATGTTGCATTCGCAGTATTGAAAAAAACTCACGGTATCAACATGAGATTATTGTGCATGTGAATGAAGGAAAAGATGGTACGCTTGAATGGGTTCAACAACAAGGTTTCAGCTACACGCACTCCAAAGAAAATGTAGGCGTTTGCTACGGATTCAATTCACCAGCTTCTTTAGCAACTACCGAGTATCTGTTGCTTTCTGATGATG
>JAGPBO010000270.1 GCA_018063305.1 Cyclobacteriaceae bacterium | reverse complement strand
TAGGCTCAGGAGCCTTGTTTGCGTTCGATGGGGTGGGTGTGGTCATGAGTTCTCAATTAAGCGCACAAAAATAGGATTTCTTGCAGCCATTATCAACGAATTATAAGGCCCAGGTGTAATATTGTCGATTAAGTGCCGGATCAAAGAATAGAATGCCGCACCGGAATAAATCCACACTGCCATAAACCAGGTCATGGTGTCTTAATTCATTCCAGGCGCGAGCCATTTCTTTTGAATGATTGATATCATCGATAACAATAATTCCTTTATCGGCCATACGTCTGCTTAACAGCTTGAAATACCGAATGGTTGGCTCGTAGCGATGATTGGCATCCATTAAAACAAAATTTATTTTTGTCGGACTTTGAAGAAAATAGGGAAGTGTAGTATCAATATTCCCTTGAATGAGTTTGATATTTTTGGTTTCAAGGGACTCAAAATTAGTTAAAGCAATGTCACTCATCACCGAATGTCCTTCGAATGTGGTTACCTGCGAGTCTGGGTTCTTCGCGAGATAAAGCGTTGTAATTCCTGCAGAAGTTCCTAACTCAACAATGGCTGTCGCTTGTTGATAATGAACAATCCGATACAAGAACGCGCAGACTTTCGTTGGACTGATACTAGTGGCTACGACTTTCGAAAGGGTTCGTTTTTCATTCGTAAAGTAAGAGGATGATGCGCCTAAATCCTGCACGTCAATTTCCATAGTGCTTTCCAAAAGCTTTCCTCGTATTCGTTCAATATCTTCAAAGCCTGTATGGTTTTTCTTAGTGCGAATTACCTTTTCATAAAAATCAAAAAAGAATGGCGAGTGGATAGAATGCTCGTTAACCACATGGAGCCAGTGCTGGATATAGGATTTGATTTGAAAGAATTTAATCACGAAATTCTACTTGAAAAGAAAATGACGGTTTCAAAGGTCTTGCTGTCATCGCTCCCGATAATTATCGGAATGAGCCGTGATCTGGCTTTAGCATCGTTAGGGTCATTAGTTTAACC
Source organism: Cyclobacteriaceae bacterium (assembly GCA_018063305.1). Lineage (GTDB taxonomy): Bacteria > Bacteroidota > Bacteroidia > Cytophagales > Cyclobacteriaceae > ELB16-189. The sequence goes on along the minus strand of JAGPBO010000270.1, from coordinate 3,787 downwards.
GGATAGGAGCGATCATGGTAAACTCAGGAATCAGTACATCAAACCTGGCGCCATTAACAATGCGTTCCATCTGATACGTGCCCACCATTTTACCAATACCCGATTTTAAATTGCAACCGGAAACATATTGATGACTTTGGCCGGGTTCCAGAACGGGTTGTTGCCCCACAACACCTTCGCCTTCCACTTCGCGTGCTAAAAAACCAGCATCATGAATATGCCAATGCCTTCTTAAAAGCTGAATGGTAAAATCACTTTGGTTTTCGATCGTAATGCGGTAAGTGAACACATAGTGATATTGGCTGGGACTTGAGTAGGAGGGTTGATACTCAGTTTCCACACTTACCTTAATTCCTTGTGTTATTTCAGCAATCATTCGTCCAAAAATATCAATTTTTTCTATTTTTCAATCCAGTTACTACTTTCGTTCACCGAAATTTTTCATGGTTACAGATATAAAAATCGCATCATCCTGGAAAGAAGGACTCAAAAAAGAGTTTGAAGAACCTTATTTCGCACAATTAATCAGTTTTGTTAAAGAAGAATATAAAACACAAGCAGTTTATCCGCCCGGCAAAGAAATATTTCGGGCGTTTGATAGTACCGGTTTTGAGCAGGTTAACGTGGTAATTATTGGGCAGGATCCTTATCACGGAGCGGGACAGGCAAATGGTCTCTGTTTCTCTGTCAGGGAGGGTATCGCGATACCACGTTCACTTAAAAATATCTTTAAGGAAATTCAGAGCGATTTGGGTAAACCTGTTCCCCAAAGTGGCGATCTGGAACGATGGGCCAATCAGGGAGTTCTGCTACTCAATGCTACGCTAACGGTGAGAGCTTCCTCACCGGGCTCGCATCAAAATAAAGGTTGGGAACTTTTTACCGATGCGGTGATCCGGGAGATTTCTGATAAGAAGAATAATGTCGTGTTTCTTCTATGGGGTGCTTATGCACAAAAGAAGGGGGAGATTATTGACCGTAGTCGCCATCTTGTATTGATGTCACCTCACCCGTCTCCGTTTTCTGCCGACCGGGGTTTTTTTGGCAACAAGCATTTCAGCAAAACCAACGAATACCTGAAGAGCAAAGGGCTTAAGGAAATTAATTGGTGAACGCCTGGTCACCGGTTACTGGTTACCTGTAACCGGTGACTGATCACCGATTACCGATTACCAACTATCGGATTAGCTTAAAGAACCTACTCCACCGGATCTTGTTGAGGAAACTTCCGTGCTTATCGATAGATAACCAGATAAAGAACCCTTTGCCTACAATATGATCTTCGGGCACAAAGCCCCAATACCGTGAGTCGAGGGAGTTATGGCGATTATCACCCATCATAAAGTAATAGTTCTGATTAAAGGTGTACTCCGTTACTTCTTTTCCCTCAATGAAAAGTTTCCCGCCTTCAATCTTAACGTCTTTATTATGATCATACTTCTCGATTACTTTCCCATAAGTATATAAGGTCGAGTCATTGATCGGGATCTTCATTCCTTCTTTGGGGATTAGTAAAGGACCATAGTTATCACCATTCCAATGCTCATATTTTCCACCAGGAAAAATTCTCGCGTCTGGCCCCTCATGCGTGCGATAGTCTTCGCTAACGGAAGTAACATAAGGCAACGCTTTCAGCTTGTCAACTTTCTCCTGGGTAAGAAACATTTGATAGACCGCTTTGCCCGCTTCCGGTCTTCCCATAAAGTCATAATCATCCGGATCAAGATCCAGAGCCTCCAGGTTGCGCTGGTTAATCTCATCTTTAGCGGTTACTAAATAGCTGAGTTGCATTTGAGGTGGATTGACCTGTGCTTCTCCATTTATAATTAACTGCCGGTCTTTAATTTGGAGTATATCGCCCGATACAGCCACACAACGCTTAATGTAATTGGTTTTTAAATCAACCGGATAATCTATCCAAGTAGCTTGATTGGTACTGGGATAATTATTTTCTGCAATACCAGGCACATTGAAAACAACTACATCATTCCGCTTTACGTGGGTAAAACCAGGCAAGCGATACGTGGGCAATTGAACCCAATCGAGGTAAGAAGGAATGTTTGTAAACCAGATCTTTTGATGTGTAAGTGGAATTTGTAGCGGAGTACGTGGGGTACGCGTGCCATAATGAAATTTACTCACGAACAGAAAGTCACCCACCAGCATGGAGTTTTCCATGGAAGGAGTAGGGATTGTGTAGGCCTCCATAATCAGCCAACGAATTAAGGTAGCAGCGACAACGGCAAAGAGAACTGCATCCCACCATTCCCGCAAGGCCGATTTTGGCTTTCTTTCGCCTTCTGTTTTCGCTTTCTTCTCCCAAAACTTCCAATTCATATCAAGAACATTTAAAAATCTGGCAAATAAACTGATTTTTGAGTTAGCCGGGGCTACAACTTTAAAAAATCATCCATCGTAAAAACTCCTTTTTTTCCGGCTAACCATTCAGCCGCCAGAACTGCGCCTAAAGCAAAACCTTCACGGGAATGTGCCGTATGGGTGATTTCGATATCGTCTACGGCCGATTTATACTTGACCACATGCGTACCCGGTGCTGGATCAACACGGAAAGACTTAATAACGAGCGCTTCCGGATTTTCGGTTGTCTCCAAGGTCCATTCTTTTTTCCGATTTAGGTTTTTGATAACTCCGGTTGCCAGTGAAATCGCTGTGCCACTAGGGGCATCTTTTTTTTGGGTATGATGCGTTTCGTCAATAGCTACCTCGTACGGTGGGTATCGATCCATAATGCGCGCCAAATATTCATTGAGCTTAAAAAAAATGTTTACGCCCAGGCTAAAGTTTGATGAATAGAGTAGCGTTCCGTTTTTCTCTTTGCAAAAGTGCTCTACCGCTGGCTGATCATTTCCCCAACCCGTGGTACCACACACAACCGGAATACCCTTTTCAATACATACTTTAAGATTATTAACTACCGACTGTGGCTGGGTAAATTCAATAGCCACATCGACCGAATCTTGAAAGTCATTTAGAGTATCGCCAACATCAATCTTCCCTGCAATCTCATGCCCGCGGCTAAGCGCGATGGTTTCAATTGCTTTGCCCATTTTACCATACCCAATCAGCAATATCTTCATCCGTTTCACTTAAACGTGTTCCGTTATCAAAATTTAAAGATCAGAGCCATACCTGTACTGCGCCCCATCTGTAAACTGTTTTCCATCATGGGTTCCAGGCGCACCTGAAGTTTTGGATTCAAATCAAATTCTTTCAGGTGCGCATCCACATGCGCATCCACTATTTGAAGGAGATAAAACATGCCCGTCATAATCAGGAAGAAATCACGTTGCCGCCTGGCCTTGTCGATAAGGGTACGAAGTTGTTCCTCCGTTAATCCATCCGGACTTACACCCCCGGAACTTGGATCGTTGATAATATCAAAGAGTTCATCGGTATATTTTTTGTATTCCGTGTGATAAAAATGGTCTACATAAATCAGTGCTCCAAAGCCACCATAAACAAAGGGTAATTTCCAATATTTTTTGTTGTAGATCTGACCTAACCCGGGCATCACGGCCGAATAAAACAATGCTTTACGCGGATCAAACCGGGTTGCATAAGATTCAATAGGCTCAACAGGCCGGGTATCTGCCGCTACCGTATCAGCCAGATTTCCACGCGGTATGGTGTCTGTTCTGTTCTCTTGCGAATAACAGGCTGTAAATGAAAACAACAGGATGCCAAGAATGGCTTCGCGCATGTTACAATTTTAGGATATCAAGAATTCGATTAAGATCTTCAACGGATAAAAACGGGATTCGGATAT
>JAGPBO010000060.1 GCA_018063305.1 Cyclobacteriaceae bacterium | reverse complement strand
GAAAGATCTTCTGGGTTTAAATTTTCAAGAGTGCTTAGCAAACAACTCCAGCCTTTCTCCCAAGCTCCCATCATAGCGGCTTTATTGGGATAGGATTCTCCAAATTCAGATTCTCGATTTCGCCACGGCTTCTCACCATCTGTAGAAAGAAAATCCGTCCAGCGTGAAAGCATGTTGCCGCTCAAATGATGAACGATTAACGCAATGCTGTTGCTGGCATCATTAGGCTGCACAAGAACTTCTGCGTCATTCAATTGAGCAATCGCTCCTTCGCCTAACTTTTTATAATTACGAAAAAGCTTGATGGCACTTTCTAAAAATATTTCATCATTGGTTTTTTGCATGATATTAGCCTAACCGCATTATTAAAATGTTTTGAAAGTCACTATTAAACAATTGTTGTTGTACAGGTATTGATAATCAAAATTCCCCAATTCTCTTCTCTTCATGTTTAGTTCAAGGAAGGAATCTTGATCCGTTGTCTCAAGGATTTTGGTCAACGTCTCTTTGTCAATTGTCTCTCTCGTTTCAAAGACACCTTTTGACTCAAAACTCATGTCACGTGCATTCCAGAAGAACGCAACTTTAAAAATAACATTAAAATTTATCCTAGTATTCGAGCCTGATAACTTATCCCGCGACTCGATATCGAGCACAATTGGCTTTAGGTTCCTCTTGAATAAATTCGTTAATAACCATTTCATATTTGTCAAAAACGTTTTTCAACAACCCATAGATACAGGACATCGCATATAATCCCTTTACTCAGTTAACTGAGGTTCGGCTTCCGCTTCATACTTCTTTCTCAGCTCAGCAGCGTGCTTTTTATTTTTTGAATTAAGAATGTGCTTGGGCACTCCTTTCAAATCCCAGATAAGTCCTACCGCAGCAAGTCCTCTTAAAATATAATAGGTGATATCAATCTCCCACCAGAAAAAACCCTGGCGCGCAGCGGTCTCGTAATAGTGATGGTTGTTGTGCCAGCCTTCGCCCATCGTAACCAAGGCTAATACAACACTGTTCTTTGATTCGTCTCCGGTTTCGTAACGGGGCTTACCAAACTTATGCATGATGGAGTTAATCGAAAACGTGCCATGATACAAAATGATCGTGCTTAAAAAGAAACCAATAAATAGTGTGCTCAACCCGGCTGTGGTAAACATCGCTAAAATACTTCCGCCATTTACAATCCCGCCAAGGGCTGTAACAACAACGGCAAGAAATGTAGGCGCCACCAAATAGTGTTCGTTAAGCCATACCAACTCCGGGTACTTGGCATAATCTCCTATCACTTTGTAATCTGTTTTCTTAAAGTCGGGGCCCACAATCCAGCCAATGTGCGAATACCAGAATCCATAAATTTTCATAGAGTGTGGATCGGCCGGAGTATCGCTATGGCGATGATGGTGACGGTGATGGGCAGCCCACCAGAGCGCTCCCTTCTGAGCCGTGGTCTGTGCCATAAAAGCAATTACAAACTGAAACCAACGCGAGGTCTTATACGACTTATGGGCAAAGTATCGGTGATAACCACCCGTTACCCAAAACATGCGGAAGAAGTATAAGAAAATACAAACCATCCAATCAAAAAATGTTGCGCCCGTCCACAATGCTCCTAACGGCATCAAATGAATTATTGCAAACGCAATCTCTTGCTTTAATATAGGTTTACTTCTAACCTCGGGAACCATTGCTTCTTGTGCCATCTTCTTTGTTTCTATTCAGCTACAAAGATAACAAGAGTTGAAATTAAAAATTCATTTAAATCCAAAAAGCATCCCGAACGAACGTTTAAACTCTCAATAATTAATCAAAAGTCTGATTAATCTCATGAAATTTAATCGATCTATTTTTTGAGGATATGCTAAAATAAACAGGGCACACGGCCCTGTGTAGAATTAGTTAGTAATAAATGGGGCTTTTTTAATGTAAGTCTGATCAGAGAACTGCTGAACAACGAAAGTGGCTATATCAGCAGCATTTATTTTGGAGCCCGGACAATCTTCCAAATCGATTTTTATCTTGCTCTTATTGTCCGAGAATTCAATAAAGGGAACTCTAACCAACGTCCAATCCACATTACTTTGCGACAAAAGAGTATAGGCCTTTTGCCTATCCTCATGAATGAGCGGAAAGTTTGCTTTCATCCATTCTGTCGCAGCCGTTGTTTCAACACTTTTCTTATCGAAAGGCGTATCTACATTTAATCCGGCTACTGAAATGTAGCGCATGATCTTAAGTCTATTCATGCTTTCTAAAACGAGACGAGTTGCCTTACTGGCTACAAGAGGCTCATCCTTTCGTTGACTTAATGTATTGATAACTGCGGAACAATCTTCAATCAATAAACTAACTGCACTTTTATCAAGCGCATCCCCCTGGTAGATTTTGATAAGGAGGCTTTCAATTTGGAATTTTTCTGGAGCGCGAAGGAGTAATTTTACCTGATAGCCTTTACTTAGCAATTCTTCTATAATGTATTTGCCGGTTCGGCCACCGCCTCCTAATAGAGCGATTGTATTATTTTTTGTCATTTTCTACTTATAAATAGTTAATAATAGATTTTAACTGGAGTTATGCAAAGCAAAATTGTGTTGTCAGGTTGAGCCTGCCGAAACCGATTTTTGAACTCGAATCGCCTTCGACAAGCCTGCCTTTGCTGAAGCGGCTACGTGTAGGCAGGCTCAGGCTGACATTGGTTTTATTAAGTTTTGCGTAACTCTAGATTTAATTATGCTGTGATAATTAGCATAACGGATACAAAGCCGGCTGACTTTGTTGAAAGGATTCTATTTATAAAGAGGTTTTGATGCTGTGAAAGTAACGATTCCTTGTGTTGAGTCCAATTCACCCTTAAGGATTTTAGTCTGCGGGATAGACAATTCCTGCCTTCTTCCTAATGAGATCAAGTGTCTCCATCATCAGCAATGTTTTCTCATGCGTTAATACGGGGCTCTCCATCAAGCCTTGTTGCAAACATTCACTTACATGTTGGGCTTCATACTCATACCCATTGCCTTTCGCTTTTTCGAAATCTATACTTTCGCAAGTGTCTACAATACCCGGATAATATTCGAGATCTGATGTTGGGCCATGAAAGCGATGGGTGAATCGGATGCGACCCTTATCTCCACCAATATCGGCACCTGTGGCAAGATTGGAAGCGAACGAACAAAACAACTGTGCGATTGCTCCATTCTTATACTGAAACTGAATGGCACACTGTTCATCCACACCAGTAGGCGCGGGAGTCATTACCGCATCAATATGATCCGGTTTACCTAACACGTCAAGTGCTAAGAAAATTGGGTACACGCCAATATCAAGCAATGCGCCACCGCCTAAAGCAGGATCGTACAGTCTTTGCGGAAACGGAGGTGTGGGAATAAATCCAAACTCAGCTGTCAAATATTTTATCTTGCCCACTTTACCGGTTGCTATCAACTCTTTCATTTTAAGGTAATGCGGAAGCAAGCGAGTCCAAAATGCTTCCATAATAAATGTGTTTTGCGCTTTTGCGAAGGCTATCATTTCCTTGGCTTGCTTGTAATTTATCGCAAAGGCTTTCTCACAAAGCACCGCCTTCTTATGCTTTAGGCACAACATGACATGCTCATGATGTAATCCGTGCGGAGTGGCCACATAGATTACATCTACCTCTGGATTACTAGCCAGGGCTTCATAACTATCATGCACATGTTTGGCTGGAAAATCTTTTGCAAAACTTTGGGCTGTTGCCAAAGTGCGCGCGCCCACAGCCACCAATTCTGCCTCATCTACTAATTGAAGATCAGCGGCAAACTTGCGGGCGATTTTTCCACAACCCAAAATACCCCAACGAATTTTTTTCATAGCTTGTGATCTTTCATTTTTTCAACACACTTAAAATCTCATTTAACTTCAACAATGCCTCCACGGGGCTAATGGTGTTGATGTCAATCTTCTCGAGCATGTCGTGCACGGCTTTGGATTTAGGGTCCATTTCGAATAAACTCATTTGTGAGGTTGCTTTGGGCAGTTCATCAAATTTTGCTTTCGATTCGTTCTTTTGTTTGTCTTTCTCAAGGAAATGTAAAATCTCATTGGCGCGCAACACCACTTTATTGGGCATACCAGCCAATTGGGCTACGTGAATTCCAAAGCTGTGTTCGCTGCCGCCTTCTTTAAGCGTGCGCATAAAAATGATTTTATCGCCTACTTCTTTTACACTTACGTTGAAATTTTTTACCCGCACCAGATCTTCCGTAAGTTGATTTAGCTCGTGGTAGTGCGTAGCAAAAAGCGTTTTTGGTTTAAAGTCTTTGTGATTATGCAGGTATTCAACAATGGCCCAGGCAATCGACACGCCATCATACGTGGATGTGCCCCGGCCAATTTCGTCCATCAAAATCAAACTGCGGTTACTCAGGTTGTTGAGAATACTGGCCGTCTCCGTCATCTCCACCATAAAAGTAGATTCGCCTCTGGATAGATTATCCGAAGCTCCTACGCGAGTAAAAATTTTATCAATAATACCGATCGTAGCGGCTTCAGCCGGAACATAACTTCCCATCTGCGCCATCAACACAATCAAAGCAGCTTGCCGTAACAAGGCCGATTTACCTGCCATGTTCGGACCAGTAATCACCAGTATTTGTTGTGTTTCGTTATCGAGATAAATGTCATTAGGCACATACACCTCACCGGGTGGAAGTTGTTTTTCTATTACCGGGTGCCTTCCCGCTTTTATAGCCAACCGGGTAGATTCACTGATTTCCGGTTTGTTATACTTATTCGTTTTGGCAATCACCGCAAAAGAAAGCAGGCAATCCAACAAACCTACCACACGGGCATTTTGTTGAATCTGCGCTACATAATCGGAAGCGTGATGCACCAGCTCTAAGAATAATCGCTGTTCAATCACCAATAATTTTTCCTCCGCGTTAAGAATTTTTTCTTCGTAAACTTTTAGCTCTTCAGTAATATAGCGCTCGGCATTGACCAGTGTTTGCTTTCGAATCCAATCCGTAGGTACTTTATCTTTGTTGGCGTTGCTTACCTCCAAATAATAGCCAAACACTTTATTGAAAGAAATTTTAAGCGAGTTGATACCCGTGCGCTCTATTTCTCGTTTTTGTATCTGTACTAAATAATCTTTCCCTGAAAAAGCAAGGGAGCGCAATTCATCTAGCCCTGCATTTACTCCTCCCTTAATGATACCTCCCTGATGGATAAGCATGGGTGCATCATCCATTAATTCCTTGTCAATCTTTTCTAATAGAAAATCACAACGATGTAGTTGGTCCCCTAATTTTTTTAATTCCGCGGAAGCGGATTTTTCTAAAATCTCTTTAACAGGAAGAATGGCTTTTAAGGATCGCTTAAGTTGAAGCAGTTCGCGTGGATTAATGCGGCCAACGGCTACTTTGGAAATCAACCGCTCGAGATCAGCAACCTGATGAAGTTGCTCAAGTAATTTATCAGTGAGCTCGTGATCAGAATAAAATTGCTCTACCACCTGAAGTCGCTCATCAATACTTTGCTTATCCTTCAGCGGTAGAATCATCCATTTGCGCAAGTTGCGCGAGCCCATAGCCGTAACGGTTTGATCCAACACCTGAATCAAGGGCACTCCGCCCTCGTTGGGTGAACTGACTATCTCCAAATTTCGAACGGTAAACTTATCCAACCACACATACTTGTTTTCATCGATGCGCGCGATGGCTGAAATGTGCTGCGTGTCTTTGTGCTCGGTAGCTTCTAAATAATAAAGAATAGAGCCTGCAGCAATAATGGCTTCGCTCATGCCATCAATACCAAACCCTTTCAGAGAATTAGTTTTAAACTGTTGAATGAGTTTTTCGTTAGCAAAATCAAAAGCAAATACCCAATCATCTAAAGCAAAAGTGGCATACTCATCACCAAACTGAGTTTCAAACTTTTCACGTTGCGATTTAGTATAGATGATTTCGGCCGGACCAAAACTTTGAATGAGTTTATTGATATAATTCTCTGGCCCTTGCGCAGCATAAAACTCGCCCGTGCTGATATCCAGAAAAGCCACACCCTGCGCATTCTTACCAGAAAACAGAGCGGCAAGAAAATTATTTCGCTTACGCTCGAGTACGTTGTCGTTGTAGGATACACCCGGAGTTACCAGTTCTGTAACTCCGCGCTTTACAATTCCTTTCACAGACCGCGGATCTTCCAACTGATCGCAAATGGCTACCCGATTTCCTGCGCGTACTAATTTAGGTAAGTAGGTATCGAGCGCATGATGGGGGAAACCAGCCAATTCAATTTCTGAAGCAGACCCATTGCCGCGTTTGGTAAGCGTAATGTCTAGAACCTTAGCTGCCCGAATGGCATCTTCTCCGAATGTCTCGTAAAAGTCGCCCACTCTGAAAAGCAAAAGCGCACCCGGATACTTCGCTTTGATAGCGTTGTATTGTTTCATCAGAGGGGTTTCCATTGCTGCGGGGCCGGCCATGCTACTTCGCGTAATTAATTTGAATTATCTTTTTTTGCTCTTGCACGCTACATAGTACAAGTAGTTGGCAAATATAAAAGCCTGCAGGCAGAAGTAAGAATTAAGCAGAAAGAAAGGAAGAGTATTAATCGTTACTTTTTTGATGCGACTATCAGCCACATCTTGTCCGCTTTTTCTTTTGTTCGATCGACAAACGGATCTTGTTGTTTAATGATAAGAAAGCCCGCTTTCTTCAGATCTTCCAGAGCGAAACTCATCCCTAATTCATGCTTGCGCTCTTGTTCCGCTCGGGATAAGTTTCTTCGCTCATCGGCAATAGCCTCACAGAGTACCAATCGGCCACCTGATTTTAAAGCAGCATTTATATGTTGAAGAATTTGATCGTGATCATCCATTTCATGATAGGTGTCGAGAATAATCACTGCATCCAACATATTCAAAGGCAGCTTTGGATTATCATAATCACCTTTAATTAACTGAACCTGGTTAAGGTTTCGTTTCGTTAAATTAATCTGAAGCTTATCTAACTTTGATTGTACTACATCAACCGCATAAACTTTTCCGGTTGAGCCAACCGTTGCTGCAAGTTTTAAAGTCATGTACCCTTCATGACAGCCGACATCACCAACCTGACTACCTGTTTTCAGGTTCAGGTAATGAATTAATTCGTCTGCTTTTTGCCAGCGATCCCGATCGACCCAGGCACTTTCTTTATATACATCCTTCCAGGGGTCCTGCGCATAGAGATTACCAACTAATAAAAAAAGAAATAGCGTGAGGCGAATCATAGACTTAATAACGCAATTATACTCGTAAGGATTGTTAATTATCTCATAATGTTTGATGCGATACATAAAAAAATCATAAAGCCTTCGCATACCTTTGCAGGATGAAGAAGTTAGCATTGGAAGAATTGGGCCGAATTTCCGTTGATCAATTTAAGGAATCCGAAAAAATTCCGGTTTGTATTTTGTTGGATAATGTGCGCAGTCTGCATAATGTGGGTTCCGCCTTTCGCACAGCCGATGCTTTTCGGGTAGAGAAAATATTTTTAACCGGAATCACAGGTACCCCACCGCATCGTGAAATACAAAAGACTGCTTTAGGAGCGACTGAATCGGTTGCCTGGCAATATTTTGAAAGTCCTGCTGTAGCGGTTCAAAAACTAAAAGATGAAGGGTATACGATTGTTATTATAGAACAAACTACAAACAGTTTACCGCTTCAAACTTTTCATGGCGAAAAAGATAAAAAGTATTGTCTTGTTTTTGGCAACGAAGTGCATGGCGTTAGTGAAGAGGCACTCGCTTTGGCTGATCTTGCCTTGGAAATTCCGCAACACGGCACCAAGCATTCGCTCAATATTTCTGTTTGCTTAGGTATTGTGGTGTGGGAGTTGTTTAGAAAGCTGCAGCTTTAAACTGATCACTGGATACCAAAGTTCAGCAGCGAGCCTCTAGTATCACTTCACCGGTATTAACTTATAAATCGTTCCTGGGTTTTCTGTTGTCAGATAAATATATCCATCCGGACTTTGAACTACTGCGCGCACCCGTCCGATCTTTTCCAACATTCTTTCTTCAGCAACAAATTTTCCATTGGCCAATTCAACGCGGGCAATTAATTGAAACGATAACGCGCCAACCAGCAAATCACCCTTCCAGTTTGGATACTTATCGCTCGTTACCATTGTCATCCCGCAAGGCGCAATAGAGGGCACCCAATAACGCACCGGCTGTTCCATTCCTTCTTTTTCAGAGATATCCGAAATAGGTTTATCGTCATAATTAATTCCCCACGTAATAACCGGCCAGCCATAATTTTTCCCCTTCTCCACTTTGTTCAACTCATCGCCTCCTTTGGGTCCGTGTTCATGTTCCCAAAGTGTATTGGTGTGCCTGTCGTAATATAATCCTTGCGGATTGCGATGGCCATAGGACCAGATTTCGGGCTTAGCTCCTACCGTTCCGACAAACGGATTGTCTTTTGGTACGCGACCATCTTCATGAAGGCGCAAAATTTTTCCTAAATGATTACTTAGGCCTTGTGCATTTTCTTTTTGACCACGCTCGCCAGACGAAAAGAAGATGTAGCCTTTGCCATCAAATACAATACGAGATCCAAAATGGATACCCGAAGACGATGTAGGCGTTGCCTTAAAAAGCTCTTCCAGGTCTACAAGTGCATTGCCTTTCAGTTTTGCGCGTGCTACCACGGTACCGCCCTCTTTATCGCCATCCGGTTTGGCATAGGTAAGGTAAATCCACCCATTCTTCGAATAGTCCGGATGGAGTTGGATGTCCATTAATCCGCCCTGGCCATTTGTAAAAACTTTGGGGACACCGGAGATTTTTTCATCGAGCAATTTTCCATCTTTTATAATGCGAATCTCTCCTGCCTTTTCATTCACCAGCATTCTTCCATCCGGCAAAAAAGCAAGCCCCCAGGGACTTTGGAGTGCCGTAGTTATATTCTCAAGAATAAATTTTTGCTTTTGTGTGGTTATGGTAGAACCAGCAACAGGCTGAGCCTTTGTAGTGATGATGCTTAAGAGAATTAAAGCTGAACAAACCAGTTTCTTCATAATTTTTAAATTAAGAGATCATAAAGATACTTTTAATTATGAGTTCAGGTTTATAAAGTCGCTTAAGTGTTACTCATTCCGCAGCGTTTCGCTCGGATTAATCACCGCAGCCTTCAATGCCTGATAAAAAACGGATACGAATGCGATTATTAAAATGATTAAGCCCGCTGCCAAAAATATAAAGGGGCTCATTTTTACCTGATATGCAAAATCTGCCAGCCATTGGTTCATGGCATACCAGGCAAGCGGCACTACAATAACAAATGCAATGAGGACCAGTCTTGAAAACTCTTTCGACAGTAAAACAATTATCCCGGAAACGGAAGCGCCTAAAACTTTGCGAACCCCGATTTCTTTTTTGCGTTGCTCCGTCATAAAAGCGGTGAGACCTAATAAACCTAAGCACGCAATAATGATTGCTAACAAAGAGAAAGAACCAATCAACACACCCGTGTTTTGTTCAGACTTGTATTGGCGTTCAATGGTTTCGTCTACAAATTGATAGCTGAACGGATAATCGGGTGCTAATTTTTTCCATTCAGTTTCCAACGTAGCAAGATTATCTTTTAATTTTCCGCCATTCATCTTTACCGACATGCACCACATATTACCGGGATCGTATCGTAATACCAACGGTTCAATTTTTCGGTGCAACGATCGATAATTAAAATCTTTCACCACACCAACAATTTTACCTATTGGGTGTCCATCTAAAGCGCGCATGGGTGTGCCAACTGGTTTCTGTAACCCAAACTCCTTTGCTGCAGCTTCATTTATCAAATACGCTTCGGTTGAATCAGTCGCAAACTCGCGGGACAAATCGCGGCCATCTACAATCTCTAGACCAAAGGTTTTCAGATAATCAAAATCAATGATCATAGTGTTCATATTCCTTTTAGGAAGATCCGTACCCGGAAAATCATACTGCCAGGTTGAGCTTTCCATTCCCGGAGTGCCATTCGAAAAAGTTACCGATTTGAAGTTTGTGTTTGAGAGTAAGCTTTCTTTGATTACTTCTCTTTTATTCCACAGCTCAGCCGGTGGGCTCATGTAAACAATGCTTTCCTTATCGAATCCTAAATTTCTGTTTTGAATGAAGTTCATTTGTTGATAAACGACCAACGTACCGATCATTAAAAAAGCAGCAACACCAAACTGCAAGACGGTAAGTGTTTTTCTTAGACCGGCATTGCCCGATGGCCCCGCTTGTCCTTTTAATACCTGCGCTGGTACAAATGAGCTTAAATAGAAAGCCGGGTAGCTTCCGGCAATAATTCCGGTTATTAATCCGGCAATGAGTATGTATACAATAACACTATTCTTTCCAAAGTAAACTACTTGCAAATGCTGGCCAACTAATGCATTAAACATAGGCACAAGCAATTCGAGAAGAATGATTCCTAGTACAAGAGAAATAGAAACCAACACAATTGTTTCGCCCAAAAATTGATTAATGAGTTGATAGCGAAATGCCCCCATTACTTTTCTAAGTCCTACTTCTTTAGCGCGCTTCATGGCACGGGCTGTAGAGAGATTCATAAAGTTGAAACAGGCAATGATGAGAATGAGTAATGCAACGGCTGAAAAAATATACACGTAACTGATATCGCCATTAGCAGTATCTGCTTTTATACCTTTGGTGAAATGGATTTCGAATAGCGGTTGAAGCCAATCTCCTAATCCACCTTCCTTAAACTCATCTCCGCGCGCCACCGTAAATTTTTGATCTATCCTTTTGGTTAACCCTGCAATATCGGTCTCGTTGGGTATATAGAAATAGGTAGAGTAATTCCAGGCATCAAGGCTGCTTAGAAACTGATCGGCCGGGAAGTTGTATTGTTCCTGAATCATTTTAGCAATCGTCTCAAACGTAGTGAGGTAAGTGAATTGCAAATGCGAGTTTGCCGGAACATCTTTAAACACTCCCGTAATCTCATAATCGTACTTATTGTTATATCGAATTACCTGACCTATCGCATCCTTGTTAGGAAAATATTTATCGGCAATAGACTGAGCGATGGCAATGGTATTCGGGCGAGCAAGCACTGTTTTGGCATCACCCTGAACGAGCGAGAAGCTAAATATTTCAAAAAAGTCCTTGTCGGCAATCGACATGGGTTTAGCATCAAGAAAAGTATCGCCTTTACGCAGCAAGGCATGTTCATCAACATCCGAAAAACGAGTGAACTTTTCTACTTCATGAAAATTCTCTTTGATCAACGGACCAAAGCCCGCAGGCAACATGGTTTGCATACTTACTTTCCCATCGCGCTCGCCTCTGGGAATATATCTATAAATAGACTGCTTGTTTTCATGGAAATTCTCATAGCTCAACTCAAATCTTATGTAAAGGGTTACCAACAAACAGCAGGCTAACCCGATGGCGAGGCCGAAGATGTTTATAGAGGTGTAGCCAATGTTTTTGTAGAGGTTGCGGGTGGCAATGAGCAGGTAATTCTTAATCATTTATAACCGAATTTACACTAAGACGCAGAATTTAAGATAGGGTTGCATGCTGGAACTGAAATCCAACTAGAATCTAGCATCAGGCATCTAGAATTCAATCATTCTGTGCAACTTTGCCATATTATTAATTAAATCATGCCAACAGCTTCCTTAAGCGATATTCGTAAAGAACTACAACATTTAGACTCTGACGCGTTGCAAGCCTTTTGTCTTCGGTTGGTCCGATATAAAAAGGAAAATAAAGAGTTGCTTGGCTACCTCTTGTTCGATGCACACGATGAGCCCGGGTATATTCAACAAGTAAAAGAGCAAATTGAATTATTGTTTGAAGAAATTTCCGATCGCAATTTGTACCTGACTAAAAAGATTCTAAGAAAAATTTTGAGATACACCAATAGGCAGATTAAGTACTCAGGCATCCCACTAACAGAGTTGGAACTACGAATTTTCTTTTGCGAAAAAATTAGAGAAGCCAGAATTCCATTAAGCACCGGAACAGTTTTGTTCAATCTCTATCAACAACAATTAAAGAAGATTGATAGCGTACTGGCAAAACTGCCGGAAGATCTTCAATCCGATTATTCCAACTCACTAACCATCATCCGCAAATGAGCGAGCAAATCAACAATCCGTTACATGGTAAAACACTGGAAGCCATTTTGAATTTTCTTGTTGAAAAGTATGGGTGGGAAGAATTAGGCAGTCGAATTCCCGTCAATTGTTTTATGCACGACCCTAGCATAAAATCAAGTCTTACCTTTTTTAGAAAAACTCCATGGGCCCGTAAGAAGGTGGAAGACCTTTATATAGAATCTTTGTAGGATTAATCTCGATAGCTGATACTGGTCGCTAGAAATTCTATGATGAGAATCCGATATTTGAATATCCAGAATCCATTCATTCTTCGCACCTTTGTTGAATTAAACCACCATTCCTTTGAATTCTGATCGATATAATCAACGTGGGGTTTCCGCAAGCAAAGAAGATGTTCACCAGGCTATAAAAAATCTGGATAAAGGACTTTACCCAAAGGCCTTCTGTAAAATTGTTGCCGATAATCTGGGTGGCGATGATGCCTATTGTACTGTCATGCATGCCGATGGAGCGGGCACCAAGTCGTCACTCGCTTATATCTATTGGAAAGAAACCGGTGATCTATCGGTGTGGAAAGGCATCGCGCAAGATGCCATCATCATGAATATCGATGATTTACTTTGTGTAGGCGCAACCGGCCCGATCTTACTCTCTTCTACTATTGGCCGAAATAAAAATCTTATTCCGGGTGAAGTAATTTCAACGCTGATTAACGGAACAGAAGAAGTTTTAGAGATGCTGCGCAAGCATGGCATGGAAATCCATAGCACAGGAGGTGAGACTGCGGATTTGGGAGATCTCGTGCGGACTATTATTATGGATAGCACCGTTACCGCGCGCATGAAACGCAGTGATGTAATTGACAATGGAAATATTGAAGCGGGCGATGTTATCGTTGGGTTGGCATCCAGTGGAAAATCAACGTATGAGCACGAGTATAATGGTGGTATGGGCAGCAACGGATTAACTTCTGCCCGCCACGATATGTTTGCGCATGAGTATGCAGCTAAATATCCTGAGAGCTTTGACAAGGAGGTACCCGATGAGTTAGTCTATGCTGGAAAATATAAAGTGACCGATGAAGTGCCCGGTGTACCCTTGAATATGGGCAAACTGGTTCTATCTCCCACCCGCACCTATGCCCCAGTGATGATTGAGGTTTTGAGAAAACTACGGAAGGAAATTCATGGCATAGTACACTGCAGTGGTGGGGCGCAAACAAAAGTGCTCCACTTTATTGATACTCTTCATGTAATCAAAGACAATCTCTTCGAAATTCCACCGCTCTTCAAATTTATTCACCAATCATCGGGTACGGATTTAAAAGAGATGTATAAAGTCTTTAACATGGGGCATCGGATGGAAATCTATTTGCGGGGACAATTCGCACAAGAAGTAATTGAGATTTCAAATTCGTTTGGCATTGAGGCAAAGATTATTGGTCGCGTTGAAACTGCCAAAACAAAACAGGTCACATTAAAAACTCCACACGGAGAGTTTGTCTATAATTAAATTACATGGTGCTCCTTGATCTCGTAAAAATTGATTTAAAGAAATGGTTGTGGATTATTTCTATTCCCACCTTACTGGTACTTCTTGCCTTAGGAATTTTTCAAGCTGGTGAGCCGGCAGGTTTTAGTGCTATTACCGGTACCGTGTTGTTAACCCTTACCTTGCTGCCTTCCATGCTCATGCGCCTGGGTTTTTTTAAAGAGAATCCCTATTTGAGATGGCTGGTGAAATTCCGCAAAGATTTAGGAATCGTTTCCGGAACGTGGTTGCTCTCACATGGGCTCATTAGTGCATTATTCTTTTTCAAACGTGACGAATCAATACTTGATCAATTGTTGGCTCCACCCTTGCAACCGGTTTGGATTATGATCCCCATTATGGTTTTGTTATTGGTGACCTCCAATAAATTTAGCGAACGAAAATTGGGTCGCCAATGGAAAAACGTACACAGTTTAGTATGGCTGCTCCCTGGATTTATGGTTTACCATGGTAATCTCGCGATTGCCAATTTTGAGAAAGAAGACTTTGCTCCCGCGGTTATTATTTTAGCCATAGTTGTCTTAGTGGCTATTTACGAATTCATTAAGACACGTTCTTATAAAAGAGTGTTGTTAATCCTGATCGGTTTTATTTCTACTATGGTGCTGTGGTCAATTAACAACCCCAGTTAACCTATTTTCTACTTCACTAAATCCTTAATCGGATCCCACAACTTTAAATCATCACCCAAATCCGAAACCTATTGTATTTATTATGACAGACTGTAAGGACACAGTCCATGGGTAATGGAGCAAAAATGAATAAATCAGTTTACTGACTTCTCCCCTTGTTTCTTATACAACTCCGTTTGTTTCTTCAACAAATAATTATGAATCGCTTCCACATCGTCTTCGTTCAACGAGTTGCTGAAGTTAGCCATTCCATTTTCTGAAAGAATTCCTTTCAACACAATATCATTAAATACCTGATGCTTGGCCAAAACTAGTTTTGAAAGATCGGGGTGTTGCGAAAAATGCTTGTCACCAAACCCCCCATGACAGGTCTCGCAGTAGGCAGCATAGACGGAGGCGCCTTTAGAAATTAACTCTTCTTTAATTTTTGTCTCCGGTGGCGCAGGTGTTTTAATAACAACTTGTTCTGGCGGAAGTGGTGTTTCACTGCCTCCCAATTTAAAAGCAAGAATGCGACCCATGTTTTTATATTTAAAGATTACGCCATCGGGCAGGTAACCATACGTTTCGGCTCCGCCATAGCCGGCCATTACGGCTACGTATTGTTCGCCATCAATGCTATAGGTTGTAGGCGCGGCCATAATTCCATTACCCGTAAAAATTTCTTTTAGTTTTTTTCCAGTGCGCGCATCATGCACATTTAAATATCCGGTGCGTGTGCCTTGAAAAACCAAATCGGGGGTTGACATAGTTCCTCCATCCGGGCCACCATCTGGAAATTTCCATGCTGCAGTTTGCGTTACCGGATTCCATGCCAATAAACTTTCAGTGCGTAAAGTATCTTCCGCTGATTTAATTTGTTCGGGAACATTTTTCTTGAATTTATACATCTCGCCATAATCAATAGCGGTGTTATCCACATCATCTCTATACTTATAAGGCTCAAACGCCTTGAACACTTGCGGGACAGAACGCTCGGGAATATAAACCAAACCAGTTGTTGGATTGAATGACATGGGCTGCCACACATGACCACCACCCAAATAAGGAATTACTAATTTCGGATTGTCTTTATACCAACCCCCTTGTTCTGTTAGCACCGGTCGGCCGGTTTTTAAATCTACATGACTAGCCCAATTAACGCGCGTGTATTTTTCTGCAGAGATCAATTCGCCAGTTGCGCGATCAAGCACATAGTAAAACCCATTTTTAGGAGCCATCATTAAAACCTTTCGCGCTTTGTTTTCAATCTTAAGATTAGCTAAGACAATATTTTGCGTGGCGGTATAGTCCCAAAGTTCAGAAGGCGTTGTTTGATAGTGCCAAACCATTCTTCCGTTGTCGGGATTGATGGCAATGATGGATGACAGAAATAAATTATCACCACCACTCGGGCTTCGATACCAAATTGGATAAGGGGTTGAATTACCTGTGCCTATATAAAGTAAATTGAATTCAGGATCGTAAGCCGATTCGCCCCAAGCTGTTCCGCCCACTCCGGTTTCCCACGCAGAGTTTGGGTCCCATGTTTTGGCGGCCATTTCCATTTCTGGAGTTTCGTAACCATTCTTTGGATCTCCGGGCACAATCCAAAAGCGCCATTTTTCTTTGCCTGTTATCAAGTCATAAGCAGTTACATATCCACGTACACCATATTCCGCTCCCGAGTTTCCAATCATCACAATCTTGCCAGCGACTTGTGGTGGACTTGTAATCGTATATCCTTTTGTTCGATCAGTAAATGTGTCCTGATTCCATAAAACTTTCCCATCCTTTGCATCAAGACAAGAAAGATATCCATCGAGGGTACCCACATAAACCTTTCCTTCCCAAACGGCTAATCCACGATTGACAGCATCGCAGCAAGCTCTGCGCGCGTACGATGCATCTACTTTTGGTTTGTATGTCCAGAGTTCTTTACCGGTTTTTCCATCAAGCGCATAGACGGCACCCCAGGCACCGGAGGTGTACATAATTCCATCCACAACAATGGGAGTCGCTTCTAATCCGCGGGGCACATTACCAATGTAGGTGCTAGCATCATATTGCCATGCAAAACCGAGGTCATTTATATTTTCTTTGTTTATGAGATTGAGGGGCGAATAATGCTGCATCAGGTGATCACCACCAGGTGTCAACCAGTCTTTTGCATCACGATTTAAAAGACGGGCTTCATCAATCCAACCCAGTGGCTTTTCGTTTTTGCAACTTATGGCTAACGAAAAAAGAAGCAGAATGTAAATCGTCTTTTTCATGGATTTGAGGTTCGTCTAATAAAGATAAGAAATCTTCCACGAAGACATTTCACGCAGAGGGCGCAACGAAAATTCACGCTAAGGGTGCAATTTTCTTTGCGTGCTTCGCGGTATTCCCTTCGCGCCCTCTGCGTGAACGTTCCAAATAAAAACTATTTCTTCACTGGCAACTTCTCATTCATCGTATCCGCCTTAAGGTATTTATTAAACCAATCGAGATACCGGGTATAACGATCTTTCTGATAACTCGGTACAG